>JAHDEE010000069.1 GCA_020629005.1 Chitinophagales bacterium | reverse complement strand
CAAAAAGATAAGCTCCTTAAAGGTGTCACATACTTTGTTTACGCAGCACTAGTGCACTAACTTCCTGGCATATTACCCCAGCCGAAAGATGTTGCCAGACCGCCCTTTGCGGTTTCCTTGTATTTTTCGGAGAGGTCGGTGCCGGTTTGACGCATTACTTCCACTACCTGGTCGAAGGAAATGAGGCCTTCGCTCTCGCGAGTAGTAGCCAGTAAGAAGGAGTTGTAAGCCTTGACAACTCCCTTGGCGTTTCGCTCGATGCAGGGTACTTGCACAAGGCCCATGATGGGATCGCAGGTCATGCCGAGATGGTGCTCGATGGCTATCTCTGCTGCACCAATAATCTGTGTAAGTTTGGCATCGAAGCAATAGGCGAAGAGGGCCGCAGCCATTGCAGAGGCGGCACCCACCTCCGCCATGCAGCCCAGTTCAGCGCCTGAGATGCTGGCATTTTGCTTGATCACAAAGCCGATCAATGCGGCTACGATGAGTCCACGCTTGATTTGTTCGTAGGCAACATTGGTGTCCCTGCGTAGGTATTCGATGGCTGCCGGAATGATGCCGGCAGCACCATTAGTCGGAGCAGTGACTACCATTCTACCGGCAGCATTTTCTTCTGAACAAGCCAGTGCATAGGCATTGAGACGAACCAGGAAAGCATCATTGTGCCGACCTTGCTGGAGCATTTGACTGGCCTTTTGATACATGGCTTTAGCTCTTCTGTTGGTTCCCAGACCACCTGGTAAAACACCTTCTTTCTGTAGGCCTTGCTCGACGCTGTTGGCCATCACTTCGATGATCCTATCGAGTTTGTCCAGGATTTCTTGTTCGGATAAACCCTTGATGGCCATTTCGTTGGCGATCAGGACTTCATCTATTCTTGCATCTGTCTCTTTGCAAATGGCGAGCAGCTCCTGCATATTTTCATAAGGGTATTTTGGATCTCCATTGTGCGAATCCGGCTGCTGTGCTTCCCCCTCCACTTCAATAAATCCGCCACCAATGGAGTAATAGGTATGTTCGAGCACGCTTTTATGATCGATCAATAAATGGCAGCTTAATGCGTTAGCATGTCGAGGTAAAAACGTTTGATAGTCGAAGAAGATATCGGCATGCCTGAAGGGCACAATCTGCTGCCCAAAAGGGATCTTATAAATCTCCGATTCTGATGACCAGATACGCGATAGCCAATCGACATCCACGGCATCTGGAAGCTGTCCGTATAGGCCGGCGACTACTGCACGATCGGTGCCATGCCCTTTTCCTGTTGCAGCAAGTGAGCCGTACAGTTGAATCCTTATCTTAAGCTCTTGCGTTGACATTTGCTGAGCTGAGAGTAGGTCTAAACATTTCTTGCGAAAATCGAGTGTAGCAAGCATGGGTCCCACTGTGTGTGAGGAAGATGGGCCAGGACCAATCTTGAAGAGTTCAAAGAAGGAAGTTCGGATCATGGGATTGGCTTTGTCTTGTTGTGTTGCATAAGATACGCTCTTGCAGCCTAATGTCGAAAGATCATCTGAATTACTGAGGGAATACGTACTTTAGGGATAGAGAATCAATAACTGTCCCTTAGCCATCAAATGTATGCCCATGTCAAAGCTTAGTTCTTTCGGATTTACATCCAAATTGCCAGATGTCGGCACAACGATCTTCACGGTGATGTCGGCGATGGCAAATGAGTATGGGGCTATTAATCTTTCACAGGGATTTCCTGACTTTGAGGTTGACAAGCGGCTGGTCGCCTTGGTGGAAAGGCATATGATTGAAAACAGAAATCAGTATGCGCCGATGGCCGGTGTTTTGCCTTTGCGAGAAGTGATTGGGGAGAAGGTGGAGAAAATGTATGGTAAAAAACTTCTGCCTTCATCTGAGATTACCATTTGTTCCGGAGCTACCCAGGCTATCAATACGGCAATTACAGCCTTTATACAGCCGGGGGACGAGGTGATGATCTTTGAGCCGGCATACGATAGTTATGAGCCTTCGATAAAATTAGTGGGCGGTGTAGTGAATCGCATTAGCTTGCTTGCTCCTGATTTTCGCATCAACTGGCAGCAGGTTCGGGATGCCTTTTCGAGCAAGGTAAAGATGCTGATTTTGAATTCGCCACATAACCCAAGCGGCACCATTTGGACAGAGCAGGATATAGCAGAACTCAAATCACTCGCGAAGGATTTTTCTTTTTTGATCTTATCGGATGAGGTTTATGAGCATCTGGTCTATGATGGTCAAAAGCATCACAGCATACTAGAGCATGAGCAACTGTTTGATCGTAGTATGGTTTGTTTTTCCTTTGGCAAGACGCTACATGTGACTGGTTGGAAGCTCGGCTATTGCCTGGCTCCAGATTGGATCATGCAGGAGTTTAGGAAGGCTCATCAGTTTCAAGTGTTTTCTGCGAACAGTCCGACGCAGTATGCGATTGCGGATTACTTGCGCGATGAATCAACATACACGGGCTTGAGTCGATTTTTTCAGCAGAAGCGGGATCTGTTCCTGGATGCATTAGGTGAAACTCCTTTTGCTTTTACTGCATGCGCAGGCACTTACTTTCAAGTCGCCGATTATTCTGCAATTTCTGATCTGGATGATCTTAGCTTCGCCGAATGGATGTGTAAAGAGATAGGCGTTGCAGTCATTCCCTTGTCTCCTTTTAGCAAGGCAGGAAGCCAGGATCGGGTAGTTCGATTTTGTTTTGCCAAGAAGGAGCAGACACTGTTGACGGCCGCAGAGCGGCTGCGCAAATTAGGCTAGGACCTTATGTTCAATGGAGAATTGATCGGCGTCCAGATGAGCCGGAAACTTGTTTCTAAACTTATCGAGCTGTTCCCGATTCAGTTCCAATTCTATGACCCCCTGTTCATCAAGCAATTCCTTGACAAGATCACCACGGAAGTCGATGAAAGAGCTTCGGCCGGAATAGACCAGTCCATTACCATCTACTCCTACCCTATTTACACCAAGTACATAGCTTAGGTTTTCAATTGCTCTTGCCTGTAAGAGCTTAGACCAGGCGACATCGCGTACTTTGGGCCAATTAGCCACAAATAAGAGACAGTCGTAATCCTGCCGATTTCGCGACCAAACCGGAAAACGCAGATCGTAGCAAATCATGGGGCAGAGTTTCCAGCCTTTGCAATCTACAATGAGTCGTCGGCTGCCTGCTTGGTATTGCTCATCTTCTCCCGCCATCCGGAACAGGTGTCGTTTATCATAAGATTGCACCTTTCCCTGGGGATCAACCCAATAGAGTCGGTTGTAATAAGCTCCCTGATCAATGGTCACAACTGACCCGCAAATGGTGGCCTGAAGTTCTGTAGCCGTCGATTTCATCCAGGCTAAGGTAGGGCCATCAGCGGATTCTGCCAGCGGGGCAGGCTCCATAGTAAAGCCAGTACTAAACATCTCCGGCAGCACGATCAAATCGGGATCGGACTTGAGACCCTGTAGCAAGCTTTCACAAAGTTGATGATTCTCTACAGCCTGTTCCCACTGGATGTCGCTTTGCACCAGTGCCACTTTAAGATTCTTAACTATTGATGAAGACATAACTGCTTTCTTGTCAGAGTTCGTAATCACATTCATATACCCCAGTGCGAATCACTTCGGCGCGTACATTTGATATTCTTCCGGTTAAGCGGACACTGTGATCTATTGTTTCGCCTAGTTTGAGAGCCTGCCGCAATCTTTTGGTTTTGTAGAAGCGGTTGCCGTCCTTACCTTCCGTACCCGTTATGGCCACTGTGATATCCTCGAAGCATTCCTTTTCAGAACGGTTCATCAAAGTTAGATGAACCTTCGTTCTACGACTATCTTCTACCGACCACAGGACGGTGATGGGAAGCTTGATTCTTTCGTCCTTTTTGGGAGCCTCGCAATCTGATTGTATGCTCAAAATAGCAAAAAGCAGAATAGCGAGCAAGGTGAAATTTCGTCTAATGAGCTTGATTATCATGCGGTGGTTTTGCGGGCCTAATCATAGTCTGCGTCGCGATTCAGATCGTTGTCCATCAGTTCTCTGAGTCCGACTCTGACATCTTTACCTTCAAATAACACGGCATGTAAAACTTTTATTATAGGCGTATCTAACTGATAGGTGACAGAAAGTGCGTTTGCAATGCGGGTCGTGTTGATGCCTTCGACCACTTCTTCCATATCATCCATGATTTGTTGCAGTGTTTCTCCACTCGAGAGGCGAAACCCTACTGTGAAATTTCTACTTAGTGTGGAAGAACAGGTTGCGATCAGATCACCAATGCCTGCCAATCCAAAAAAAGCGTCAGAATCCGAGCCGAGCATTTTGCCAATCTTCACCATTTCGCGCAGACCTCTGGTGATGAGCATAGCTTTGGCATTATCTCCATAACCCAATCCAGTGAGCATGCCTGAAGAAATGGCCAAGACGTTTTTGAGCACTCCAGCCAGCTCTACACCTAGAACATCCCGACTTCCATAGACTCTGAATCTATCAGACTGCAGTGCTGCACGTCCGATGTCTACAACTTCATCAAAGCGACTGGCTATGACTGTTGCTGCCGGTTCCTTGTTGGCTAATTCTTTGGCCAGATTAGGTCCTGACAAGCAGCCTACCCTTGGAACAATACACTCTTCCAACATGACCTGAGTCATTGTTCGCAATTGGTCCTTTTGCAGCGTTTCAATTTCCAGCAAAGACTGTCCCTGCGGCAGATTGATATTAAACCCCTTTGTGGCATGAATCAATATGTGTTGAGGTCTGAGATATGGAGAGAAGTCTTTCATCATGCTTCTAAAACCAGCGGAAGTCACTGCCGGCATAACCAGGGTACAGCGTTTACAAAGCTCCTCCTTATCCAATGTCACCTCAATATTTTCATGAACAGCCTGGTTTTTATGAAAGCCCTTTTCCTGGATTTGGTCGTACGTCGATTTGCGTCTGGTATACAACAGCACTTTCCCGTTCTCTGATAGTAGATTGGAGAGTGCAATGCCAAAAGCTCCTGAGCCGATGACACCAAAAGGTCTGGTTTCAGACGAGATCGATGAGTCCATATCCATTTAAGCGATTGTGGTAATAGTACAATAGATTCAAATCCTGGCTACTGATATCTCCTTCATCATCGATAAAGAGTGGCTTCTTGGCATGATAAACACCAATATTAGCGATTCCATGTCTGATCAATCGATCAGTATCGCCATGCATATGATCTGCCAGCATGATCTTTCCTTGGTCGACCAATTTGCGTAATGCCTCCCTGGTTCTATCAACCATCACGGCAAATTGCTCATAGGGAATTATTCGTTCTTCATAGGGCAATCTGAGTAAACCATACACATCCAGTCGGCGATGCTTTCGGTTGAGCAGTTCCATGGCTACATAAGCAACAAGATGGCTAGACATGACGCGATTGTTTTTGTGCAACATATCCACCAATCGATCACCGAGCATTTTCGTGTATTCGGAATCTCGCTGAGCATCTGCAATAAGTTTACCTCCGCTGAAGAAGTAATTGGCGAGGTTGATTTGCTGGCCGGTGAGGCCGATGCTGTTGCCCTGCTCATCAAGTTGATTGCCAAAGAGGTCAGTTGGCTCTCCGAAGGAAAGAATAATTTCGGACTTGGCTGAGAAGAACTTCCACAAAAATTCTGCAATGGCTTTATTGCCTGGGAAAGGGTCTTTATCTATGAAGTACTTTTCCTTTCCTGCTCTGCTCAGATGCTGATCAATCAGTCCTGCAGCTTCCAGGACAAAGTGGTAACCCAGGACCAAAGGAACAACAAATATCTTCTTTGAGGCATTCGGATCAGCAGACTGCTCAAAACGCATCCTCTGGGCATCGATCATTGTTGACAACAGACCGAGTTTCAATCGACTCTCAATCTCTCCTGACCTGGATCTGGTCCCGCCTGCAAAAAACAACGTATGACATCCCTGATGGATGGTCATCCGGCTGTAGTTCTTTAAGGTTTGCAGATAAAGTAGATTCTTCTTTCGTCGGTCAATGGTATAGGCACCAAGCCGACCCATGAAATAAGCTAGTGTTTTGCTATTGTATAAGTTAAGACCAGCTCCATAAGTAACAGCAGGCAATCCCAGGGAATGAATGCTCCAACCGACAAGTATGGAATCAAGATTACTAAAATGGGTTGGCAAAATCAGTACCGTCCCTTGAAGTGAAAGCTCCCTGATTTTCTCCAGTGGTCCGACGAGCTTCAATCGATCTCCAATTTGAAACTGGTTACTCCAGATACGTTTCACATTTCGGCCAGAAGCAGTATTGAGTAGTCGTGCAAACCCGAGCGGCAACAGCCTCTTAGCAACATTATAGGTAGATGGTCGAAAGTCGCCGGCAATCTCTTCTGCGTAATTTTGGACGATCTCATTTAGGAGACGCTTGTCAGGCTCGGGGTTCTCTTCTGATCCCTTCTGTAGAGAAGATCGTATCATTCCTTTCTTCACCTTAGCCCAAAAAACCTTTTCATCCTTTGGATCAACCGACCAGGGATCGGTTCGCATTCTAATCTTTTCCAAATAGTAGGCCTTGGCAATCTCTTCCCGGAGGCGAACATCATCTCCAGTAATTTCAAGTATTCGCCGAACAGTATCATCGCTTAGGTCTTCAACAAATTGCTTGCGATTTTTCCCAATCTTGAAGATCGGCCATTCTTCCATATTCGGCAACACTGGCTCGTATTGGCCCTTTTTATTCTTGCGATGGGAGATGCTCATACGGTATCAGCGATAACTTTAGTTAACCTTATAGAATTCAAAGTTTTCGAATCGCAATATATGAACATATTTGTTCTCATAATGATTAATTCCAAATCCTGCCTGACCACCGACACTGGAATTGACGCCAGAAAACTGAAACTTAGAATAGATTCCTGAATCATCAGTGAAGCCAAATTTTAGTGGAAAGTTTCTTCCATTGGTTTGCAGCTGACGCCCAAAGTACAACATCATGTCATAACCCCTGCAAGCGGTTTCCGATGGCAAGGTGTTGGTTCTACTGTAGTAGTTTTGCTTAAATCGGATATGGTCAGGTGAGCGCTCATCAACCCAATAAACCGATGTGATATGACACTTTAGGTCGCTTAAGTAGTCGAGATTTGCAGACTTGAATTTAATCCAGTTTGGCATTCCAAATAGTAGGATTGGATAGCGTTTGTGCTCCAAGTGCAGCTCACTGACGATTTTCTGAGCAAAAACACCATCAAAAGAGGGCACTA
Organism: Chitinophagales bacterium; assembly: GCA_020629005.1. Taxonomy (GTDB): domain Bacteria; phylum Bacteroidota; class Bacteroidia; order Chitinophagales; family UBA2359; genus JAHDDV01. The sequence continues at coordinate 19,155 of JAHDEE010000069.1, read as the reverse complement.
CAACAATGTTCTCAGCTCCTGGCTCCAGGTAGGGTTTGAAGTCAAAGGTCTCCTCTTCATCTACAATCAAATTCACCATTTCTACTCCAGCGAACTCGCCCACAATGGTTCCTGATTCTACCCAGGATTGGATACGGTCTGCCAAAGCTAACTCACTTGGTTTTGAGCTGGTGACCACAATAATTCTACGGGCACGCTTGTTGAGCAATAGATAGTTGGCGATGGCATCTACATGACTGGAAGCTGAAGGGGTCGCCTGCAAAAAGTATGGATTGTCTGTTACCAGGTCCTCGGAAGGGGACAGTGGCGATACCTGGAAAATTTGCCTGCTAAACGAATATCGCGACAAGGCAGAAACGTTCTTATTGAACAGAGGACCGATGATTAGGTCAGCTTGAGCCAGGTTTGGATCGCGGGCTATTTGCTCCACCTTAAAGGGACTGTTTTCTGTGTCGTGAACAGATACATTTAAGGACACTCCTTCACGTTGCAATTCATCGAATGCCAATAACATTCCTTGATAAAATTCCACCGCCATGAGAGATTTCCTTGGGATGGATTCGCCAGTGGTATCGGCGTTAAATGCTCTTCCAACATCAAAGGGCAGCAGTACCGCCAGATCATGGACCTCATAGGGATTTGTCTCCCAATCATTTGTTTCAATTGGCTCTAATTCGTTTGCATCCGGCTTCAGAAGTTCACCTTGTAATTCGGTCTCCTTTAGATCTTCCTTGATCGGAGGTTCCCTTTCGATTTGACCTGGCTGCGTGGTTTGGCCTGTCGGCTGGTCCGTTTGTGCAGAAGCCTTGCGAAACAAGGAGCATGATGTGCAGCAGAAGAAGATATAGCAAGCGAGAAAAAGCAAGCACGAGGTGGATCGGCATCGACTAATTCCAATCTGATTCATGAAAAGTGTTTGAATAACTAGGGTGAAAACTGATTTCTGGCTCCCCAAATTTAGCGGAATATACTCAATATTTAACAGAGTGCAGAAATGCTGCGGCAGCTAAGCGATTTGATTTTTTGGTTAACTTAGCTGCTCAGAAAGAACTGCTATGGGCAAATATGAGATCAAGCACTATGAACACAACTCCGAAGGATACTGGCAAACGGTGGCCTTGCGTGATGAGATCCTTAGAAAGCCATTAAACATGAAGTTTACTGATGAACAACTTGCTGCTGAGAGCGAGATGATTCATATAGCACTGGACTGGGAACAAGACCTTAGCGCCTGCCTGGTACTGGAACGCAAAGAGAACCTACGGATAAAAATGCGCCAGGTGGCTGTACGTGAGGCTAGACAAAGACAAGGATTCGGCAGCATCCTCTGCGAATACGCTGCACAAGTGGCCAAGGACGAAGGATTCGAAGTGCTGTACTGTCATGCAAGGGATACGGCTGTCAAATTCTATAAGCAGCTAGGCTGGAAAGTCGTCAGTGATGAATTTGAGGAAGTCGGCATCAAGCATTACAAGATGGAAAAAAGGCTATCTCTGGTTTGATACCCTCGAAAGAAAGGTAGAGGCCTTTGCTTATATGTCGCTACTCCTGTTCCCGTACTGCTCTGCTCCAGAGTGAGAAAAAACCATTTCAGCTGCCTGAAAAAAGACTTTGCTCATATTAATACAGTAGCCAATGACGGTTCTGCAGCGGAGCTGAAAGGCCAGTCATTGGCGGACTACGGAGCTGGTAGTGAAGGCCGTGAGGAATGTAAATGTTGTTCCTCGTGGTCCGTCTTCAAGGGGCGCTTCGACTACGCTCGCGACCGTTGAAGAGTCCAAATTTGGTTTTTACTCACTCTGGCTCTCAGGCCAGCGTTAATTGTAATAGCGAAGCATTACTTCCTCGCAAGGCTTGTTTTGCGGTGTATAATCCCTATTGTTCAATCCACCTGAGTTCTCATGATCGTGGTACCATTTCCAGATGAAGCCTCCTGCTACCCATTCTTTGTGCCAAAATTGCTGATAAAAGGCTTCCAGGCAATTGGCCTGCGCCTGCATATTGATTGCATAGCTGTTGAGATCTTGTTCCAGCACCCAGTTTTGCCAACCGCTGCCGTCCACACTTAAGTAGCCATATTCTGTGAATAGGATTTGCTTCCCATACTGCTGGCTTACCGACTCCAGCTTTTGAGAAAGCGGCTGCCAGGCTTCCAGCAGTGCGGGTACTTCGGGTGTATCAGCATCTACCAGCGGGAAATAAGAATCTACCCCAATGTAATCCAGCTCATCCCAGAAAGGGATGTTTTCATAGTTGTCCCAGTTTGCAGCGTAGACCAATTCTCCATCAAAGATCGTTCGTACTTCTGTGATTAGAGCGGACCAATACTGTGGACGAGTAACAGCAGCGATTTTGTATTCCGTGCCCACACAAAAGATTTCCGCATCGACCTGCTGCGCCACCTCTGCAAATAGTGTGATGAAGTTTCGATAGTCCTTTTCCCAGGCAGCCCATCCACCTTCATCCAGGGCCTCATAATTGCCAACCCAACCACCGGAAGGGATCCAAACCTGTGGCTTAATCATCACTTTCAGATCGTGTGCCTGAGCATATTCTGCAATGGCTAACACTCCCTCAACCCTTTCGCCCCACCATTGTCCGGAGGTATTAAAAAGCACTTGTGGATCATTGTTATTGTAAGAAAACCCAAAAGGTGAAATAGCAATCCAATCACCTCCAACGGCCGCATTTATATCCGACATGTACTCCTGCGGAAACTCTTCCGGAGGAGAGACAAAGCTGACCCCGTTGACTTTGTTCGAATAGTCAAAAGTGTCTACGGGTTCCGTAGTGCTTGTGCTGTCTATCGGTTCGGTGTTTTCGTTTTCAGTCTGATTATTTTGCTCATAATCAATCAATGGAGGATCATCGGCACAAGAAAGAAACAGCACAAGTAGGCAGAGAAGGGGCAGTTTGAAGTAAGCCAGCATATTATCGGGTCGTTTAGCCTAAGATAGGCAAAATTAGCTCAAAATGGGCTAACTATCTGGCTCAAAAAAGGGAGATTTTGGTCCTTGCTCGACATAATGCGCTCCAGCACCGGAACCCGCCAATCAATGTCCAGGGCCGGATCATCCAAACGAATTCCGGCATCGTGCTCCGAAGAATAGAATTGATCGCATTTGTAGAAGAACACTGCTGATTCGCTCAGTACTGAATAGCCATGCGCAAAACCTGCCGGAATCAACAGCTGATATTGATTTTCATCCGATAATTCCTGGCAATAGACTTCTCCATAGCTATTGGACTGCTTGCGAAGATCGACTACAACGTCCAGTACCCTGCCGCTGGAGACCCTGACGAGCTTCGCTTGACTGTATGGCGGCATTTGGAAATGTAGTCCTCTCACCACGCCATATTGCGATTTCGCCATATTATCCTGCAGCCAACGATAAGATAGCCCTCGTTGTCTAAATACCCGCTCATTATAGGCTTCCATGAAAAAGCCACGATCATCGCCGAATATTTTAGGCTTGAGCAAGAAAAGTCCCTCGATTCCGGTTTCTATGAATTCCATTTCGAATGATGCATACAAGATTTGCGAACTTATGATTCGAGGCATCGATCCTCTCCATCAAGAGGCGAGGGCATCTTTAATCAGTTTACGCACAATCAAGAACAGGCTGAGAAGCATAACAGCCATAAAAATTGCAAAGCTATAATATATCCACGGAATCTTCTCGTGTACATCAAGTGGATATTTTGGTGGGTCGATAATTTGCAATACGGGGGTATGCATTAGCAGGTTCATTTGGGCAAATTCTGCGTTTCTGATCGATTCTTCATAGGCTACTCCCAGAAAATCCACCTTCCTTTGTAGCTTTTGGCTTTCCAATTGTTTTTGTGGGCTGATCGTGGTGCGCGCTCGAATTTTTGAAAGATTCTTGTCGTACCAACTTTTTAATGCATAATCAGCATTATCAAGCGCTCGTTTTACCGAATCTTTGCGAAGCTCTATGTATTGCAAAGCTTGTCTTTGCTGCGATGATGCTTTGTCAACATAATAGTTGATTACTTTGTCCACTAGTGCCTGCAAAAAGATGAAGGAAAATACTTCCGACTTTGAACGCATGGAAGTACTGATAATACCATTTTTTTTGCGATCTGCGGCCCCAAGTGATCGCCTGATTTCCTGATAGATGTCTTTTGCTAAATGCGCTTCCTTAATACTGACTTCATTGAAGTTTGCAGCAGCAAATCGGTACTCATGCTCCTTAACCAACCTCATATAATGATTGATCAGCTTATCATTGATGCCATCCAGTTCTTGCTCCCGAAAGAGCACATCCATCACCATGGTTTGCGACGCGAGCAGAGTGATTACCTTTTCGGAGTCCAGTCCTCCGCCAGAGCCACCTCTGCCTAGCCCAAATTGGCCGGCAAACTGCTGTAGCGCAGACATGGTACTGGAAGACTCGTTGTTGATCATTAGGCTGCAGGAGGCCTGATAAGATGGTTTCTGGATCGACAAATAGAAGAAGGTCAAGGCACAAAACAGTGCAATAAGAATCAAATAGAGCCACCACTTGCGCAGCAGTGTGGACGCATAGTCCCAGACTGTCAGAATTGCCAGCTTCAAAGTTGGTCCAGCAGTTGTATTATTCATCAGGCCGAATTTTGGCTAGTCCCGCCTTGCTTGCTGCACAAGTACAAGAATGGTCAGTATGGTGGCTATTTTGGAAGAGAAACTGTCAAAGGCATCATTCCAGTTTCGATCCTTACGCCGCAATAGTCTTTCTTCTTCGTTCTTCTTTCGATCAGTGAGATCGACAAATATAGTGGAACCGCTTTGCACTTTAGGGAAGGTAGTAAACAACAAGTAGTTATGTGATTTGGTAATTTTTCCGTTTGGATGTTCCACATATGTCCGCTTGCGCTTTCCAAATCGACTGAAGCCCGCACCGTAACGGTTGACATAATAACGCGCCCGCTTATTCGGAATGTAAGGTGCACTGACTTGCTCCAGGGAATCGATGTCAAAACGTCCCATGGCTCCCTTTAGTAGAATCAGATCCTTGTGTTTGGGAATAAAGAGGGAATCTCCATCCGTCAAAATGTAATTGTACTTGGATTTTTTTGGCTTTTTCAATGCAGCCTTGAGATCGACCAACACAAAGCCAGTACTGTCGACCTGCCTGTACAGTCTAGCGCCTTCACCAAAGGAGTACTTAGTCATTCCACCCGCACGCTCAATTACTTCAGCCACTCGTTCTTCCTTATTTGTCAAGGCATAGTCTCCGGGGTACAAAACCTCTCCGAAAATCTTTACATTTTGCTGTAGCTCGAATTCAGGTGAGGTTCTTATGTAGACATGATCGTATGGCCTAATATCGAAAACCTCAGCATTTCTGTTGACACTCAAATCGGAGCCGATCTCCACTCGTTTTACGATCACACGTTCATTCTTCTTTAAGCCTGACTTTTCATCCACATAGGAGACCAATCTGGAAATTTCAATTCGATTGTTGGCTGCCTCGGTTTTCATTCCGCCGGAGATGTACAGCAAATCCTCCAAGGTTAAGCCCTCAGCAAATTCGTATTCTCCTGGTTGCCGCACTGCACCATAGACTCGAACATAAAAATCTTGTCTAAAACTTCGTTTGGAAACGACCTTAATCGTGTCCAGATTCTGCAATGCGATGTTTTCGTCGGAACTGGCGTTGTCGATCATCATTCCCAGGTTGAAGGGCAGAATCTGCTTCGATTGATCCTCCTTCCGACGAATTACATAGGCACGACCCAAATCAGCATCTTCCAGAATTCCCTCAGTCTTGTAAAGAATATCCGATACATGATCACCTTCCCGTAGTTCATAGCGGCCAGGCACCTTCACGGCACCTACGACCTCCACGTAGTTGCGCAAAGTCATTGGCACACGGTACACAAACACACTATCACCATCCATCAAAGGGAAATCGGTCTTAAGTATACGCAAACTATCGATGTTTACATCTACCAGGATCTCCTGATTGTTTTCGTAGCGTTTGACATTTACCGTTTTGGTGAAGGCCTCGGGTTTCAAGCCTCCGGCATACCGAATCGCATCAAGCAGTCCTTCCTCTTCCTGAAGCTCATAGTTGTGTTCCCGTTTGACCTCACCTGAGAGGTTGACAACTGGTCCCACTGGCGGTACAAATACATAGTCATTGCTCTCGAGGAAAAAGTCCGTCTCAGCCGTTGGATTCAGCAAGTAGTTGTATACATCAAGGTTCTTGACCGTCTCGCCGTCGCGTTTGATGAAGATATTTCGGACCGACCCAAGCTGATTAGGTCCGTCTATGGCTACAAGGGCATTGAAGACCGAATTTGACGCAGGAAACTCATAAGTACCTGGATTGAATAACTCCCCAACCAGGTTTACTTTGATGACACGCGTATAAACAAGTGAAACATCTATTTGATTAAGATTCGGATCGTATATTTTCGAAAATTTATTCTTTATTTGCTCCTGTGCTGCTTCATAAGTGAGACCACGAAGGTAAATTCGGCCAACCTGCTCAGGCTGAATGTATCCGGATTTATCCACGACAAATTTCTCTGAAAAGTCGTCCACTCCCCAGACCGTAATCTGGATTTCATCTCCAAAGCCCACAATGTAGTTGCTTCCCGGATTGACATCCACTTCCTGCTCAAAGAGTCTAAGCATATTTCTGCGGAAAAACTCATGACCGTAAAGTTCTGATTTAGGCAATGACAAGGCCTTTTTGACAAGCATTTCTTTTTGAAAGCCAATCAGACTCTCGATCATGTCAATCGAAATGCTATCATTACCTTCCTTCTCTTGCCGGGAGCGCAATACATCCTTCTTGAGCGCTCGGATACTGTCCATTTCATAGTTCAGTCGTTCGAGCTCCTCAATGAATTCTTCTGAAGCGCCAAGCTTCCGTAACTCTTCGGGATCTGCAATCACTCTTTCCCGAACATCCAGTGAGTCTCTTAGCTCCTCATCGTCAATGCTGTAATAGTCATAATCATACTCCTCAAACATTCTCTTTCTCAACTCCTCGTCGTACTCATCGCCACTTTTTACGCCAGCCTTTTTATTCCGGTTCTTGTCGTAAATATTGTACCCGTACTGCCCAAACAAGGGTAGTGCATAGAATAGTCCCAGCAAAATAAAGACAAGTAGCCTTGTGAATGGCATATTTAGCGATTTGGACGTAAAAATAGAGATTCGCGTCTAATTAGAAAACTATTGCGCTATATATGACCCACAATGCGCTTACAGGGTTGTCAGGGGGCCAATAATAAGTGTTTGGGAGACAAATTTAGACGTCAATCGCCAGAAGATAAGAGGTGGAATCTATTGCTTTATGACTCGAATTGATTTTGTATAAGCCTCTGAGATCATGCGGAGAAGATAGAATCCGGGAGGCAGGTCCTGCAATTGTGTAAAGGAAACCTTGGTACCACCAGTGCTGGGCACCTCATACATCAGACTACGGTGTATTCTACCGCTCAGATCATACAATTCAAAATAGACAGTTTCGCCTGCCACCCCACTGAACATCAGGTCAAAGCGAGTAGCCACCGGATTGGGGCTAATCTGCACCAGCTCTCCTGAAGGCTGCCACTTCAAGAGCTGATCAGCGAGGCAAAAGTTTGGGATACCATATCCCAGGGAATCGTTGGGCGAAGTAAAATTAGACGCAGATTGTTCGATGGCATGAAAAATCTCCATGCTGGATTTGTCCGGATTGGCTTGCATCAAACAGGCTGCCAAACCAGCAACAATTGGCGAAGCATAGGAGGTGCCGCTTCCATTTTCGACAGTTCCAGAGGCATTAATGAAGGCAGTGCCTCTGCCGACCGCACAAACATTGGGCTTGACTCTGCCATCTACAGAAGGCCCGCGGCTACTTCTGCTGTAGAGATCCCCAAATACATCTACTCCTCCCACAGCGAGCACAGAATCACCATCTGCAGGAGCAGTGATATACTTCCAGTTTCCCTGTCCTTCATTTCCTGCAGAATTAACCACCAGTATCCCCTTTGAAGCGGCTATATCCGCAGCTCTGGTAATCATCGCAGAATTGCCATCCATTTCGGCATAGGTGTAGCTCAATTGCCCATCGTCAAACTCTGAATAGCCAAGGGAAGTATTGATTACATCTACTCCAATCTCAGCAGATCTTTCTGCGGCAGCAATCCAATTGTCTTCTTCGATATTTCTTTCTGAAGCCACATCTTCAGTCCTAAATAATACATAGCTCGCATCTGGTGCCGCACCAATGTAAATGCCCGGCAAATAAGCCCCCATAATCGTAAACACGTTACGACCATGCTTGTGGTGGTCAAACAGATTATCGTCATTATCCACATAGTTGAAGCCATCAACTAAGCGACCTTCGGCGATCATGGTATTGAAGTAGTCAAAGTCAGGTAAATCGGGAAAGCCGGCATCCATTACGGCAATCAAAATGCCTTCGCCGGTGTAACCGCGCAGATGCAGATTCGGTCCACAGAGCTGATTCAATTGCGCAAACGAGTCGCCAAAGTAATCGGCATAATCAACCACCTCATCCTCGCTATCCATCAAGTCAGCGGAATGTTCCAGTGCCTGCTCCACAAGAGAATGCTGCTGCCTTGCCATAAGCTCATGGCGATTGGCATTCTGTTTCTCACTACTAAGGGCAGAGTTTGTATTCTTTCTACGGCCCACAGGTCGAAGCTCAGAAACAAAGGCCAAAGCCTCGATTGTTGCCATTAAGTCCTCATCTTCCGCATCTAATTCCACTGACACGGCATTGAACCAGCGGCTGGTATGCCGCAGAGTCAAATTCAAGCTTGCAAGTCTTTCAAGATATTGCGGATCTACTGGAAGGTCGGCCTCTGTTATGGGCACATCAAATTTCATCCGCTTTTCCAATGCTCGTTCAGAAAGGAACGACTCAGGCTTATCGATAGAGAAAGGTGTATTCTTCTTATGATCAAAAAATACCCACCATCGATCAACCGGCTCTTGCGCCTGAATTTTGCTGAGAAAAGCAGAAGCTGTGTAGAACAGCAAACTGAGCAGAAATATCTTTCGAGACATCTTCATTGATACCAAGCGTACTAGAGCGACTTTAATTGCATTCACAATAGCAAATTAAGCAAAAACAATATTTTGACAAGTTGTTTTGCCTTAATCGTCTTTTGAAGTGCAGATTTTACAAGCGTAGAATGATGATTCTGCTGGCAATGGGTGAAACGGCCTAATTCTGCTTTCATGCATACTAAGCAAAGCATTGATCACAGGATCATAGCTGACACGAAAGAGACGAAGCCATATTGAATCTGCCCCTATAAAGTACTAAACGAGCGCAGCTGCTGTTTTAGTTGCCAGAATCCAAGGCCCACATTTTTATCTGCAAGCCGATATTTGCACGGGCAGGCCAGGGATCAGTGGTTAGAGCGGTGGGGGCAGATGTCTCCAATCGAAGGTCCCACAGCTCCTTGTATACAAGACCAACATCTTTGGCATACTTCTCAACTGCATAGATTCTCTGAATGAGGTTATCAGCTCCATAATCATTCTGAATCACTGTCAAGGTCGGCCCGAAGTTTTGTCCTTCGATATCTGAAGACAGACCTACATCAGTGTATCGATATTGCCAATCTTCCAATGATGCGGCTCCGTCAATAGAGGGGTCAATTTTTGCATTACCCTTCCAGCTGCGACCAGAGCTTACCGGGAAAACCATTTTGATAAAACGTAGATTTTCCTCCACTTTCTCGACCTTATCATCATAGATGGTCAGGTACCATTGATTCAACAAGTCCCAGGAACCGCTGCCTTCATCCAATGTGTAGCGATTGATGCGAACTGCATCATTTCCTTCATCATCAGTGAAGCTTTCCCCTATCTCCTCCTTTATCGTATAAGAATAGGTCGTGACGGAGTTATCAAAATCGTCGTAAACAGTGCTATCCAGACGATAGCTCACCCAATGTCCCTGCTCGACAGGAAAATAGTCCGATCCGTTGTCAAGATCAGCCGGATCAATATAGGATTCTCCGCAGGCGCAGAGCAGTATCAGAATTGCCGATACGAGGATACTGAGGTAGTGAAAATTTCTCATCAAAAGCTATTATCGTTCTTTTTTGCACTTAGAAGGAAGTGCAAAAATGCAGAATAGTTGCACGTTAAGCTATACTTCTTGCTCAAAACTTTCCGAAATCATTCCGCCGCCGACCACATCGTCTCCTTCATAGAATACTGCGGATTGTCCAGGGGCAATCGCTTCCACGTAGTCATGAAAGACGGCTCGGATGCTGTCGTCCTTCATCTCATAGTCGGCCATCACTCCTTTATGTTGGGACCTAATCTTGGTAATTCCCTGCATTGGCTGCTCAAGACGAGCATACTTGACCATGTTCAAATCCTTGACTACCATACCGTTGCGATATAGCTCCGAAAGCTCTCCAAGAACGACTGTATTGGACTCAGCATCTATCTCTGTCACGTACATGGGCTTACCGAAAGCAAGGCCCAGACCGCGTCTCTGGCCAATGGTATAGAAAGGATAACCTTGATGCTCACCCAAAATCTCTCCTCCGGTCGACACGAATTTTCCACCCGACACTTTTTCTTCTAATCCGGCCACCTTTCTTTTCAAAAAGCCCCGATAGTCATTGTCCGGGATAAAACAGATTTCATAGCTCTCCGCCTTTTTGGCCAATTCGGCATAACCTGCATCCAGGGCCATCTGGCGGATTTCCGTCTTGCGAAAGCCACCAACCGGAAAGCGGTTCCTGGCCAGATTTTCCTGACTCAGGCCCCATAATACATAAGATTGGTCCTTATCCTGGTCCACTCCCTTATAGATCACATATCTGCCGTTTTCCTGTCTTGTCTGGGCGTAATGTCCTGTTGCTATGTACTCGCAGCCCATAGCATCCGCTCTTTTGAGCAAGGCAGTCCATTTGATATGTGTATTGCACATAACGCAGGGATTTGGCGTTCGGCCAGCTACGTATTCATCCACAAAATAGTCGATTACGCTGTCTCCAAATTCCGCCCTGATGTCAATAATAAAATGAGGGAATCCAAAGTCTACTGCTACCTGTCGGGCGTCATTGATAGAATCCAGACTGCAACAGCCGGTCTCCTTCTTGCTGCCTCCTGCAGTGGCATAATCCCATGTCTTCATGGTAATACCTATGACCTCATATCCTTGTTCATGCAGCAGCATGGCAGTAACCGTACTGTCAATACCGCCACTCATGGCCACCAGGATTTTTCCTTTCTTGCTCATAACTTGCTAAAACGTGCTACAAAGGTAATCGTTTTGTGGGGCAATGGCTTTAGCACAAAAAAAAAGTGCGGGAAATCTCCCGCACCCAAAAATTCAAATAGGTATTGTCATTTCCAGTAGGTATTTTTTCTCGTGGATTGCGCTTCTAAACCTCTAATCATGAACACAGCACAATCACCTCACATATCATCCGCCTATACTCCAACAGGTACTCCTACCCGTCTTCCACATCTCTCTCTACAACACTGGAGATAAGCCCCTCAAAAAAACACCTAAACGTACGGTTGCTCCTATCTGTCTCTTTCGTTAGAATAACGTCGGCAGTAACAAAGTTTCCAGACTAGTTAACCGCTCGACATTGTACATATGACAAAGCCTGGGCCAGACATGCGGTTTTCCGCACACAGATTGTTATTTACTTTCTATGCTCTGATTATCAAGGCCCATTGTATCGAAGTCTTATTAAAGCTAGTTCGTGGTAACATTCTTACGATTAGTTTTCTAGACAGTCGTCAGCGATTAAAGGCGATTTGAACTTGAAGCGGCAGACTGTCACTTCAAAATAGCCTCGATAGCAGTGGAAATGCAGGTGCCATAGAGGAGACTGAGTGTGCCGCTGGCAGTGGCTCGACCTCTGGGAGAGACGCTGACAGTGGATACACGAAGCTCCTCTATGGTACCTGCATTGCAACGGATAGCGAGCAGCAGGTTGCGCGCTGGACTTCCTTTTCGCTCCTAAGTATTATCTTTAAGCTTTCTATAAACCCTAAAAACCTAGTATGAAAAGACTACTTTCTTTATTGATATTCATCTTGTTTGCGGTGAATCCGCTGATCGCTCAGAATGATTACAACAATCCGCCTTCCTGGGACTACTTACAACAATTTGGTGGAGATGGTGCGGACCGTATAAGCGATTCTGCTGTTTCCAGTGATGGCTCGCTGTTCATTGCTGGCTACTTCAATGGACCTACCCTACTTGGTGAGCAGCAAATGGATGCAGATGGAATTTGGAATGCTTTCGTGGCCAAAGTGGATGCCTCAGATGGGACTGTACATTGGCACAAAACGATCACCGGGCAAGGGATTCGCTCTCAATTGACAGGGATTAAGCTAGATATTGACGGCAGCAATAATGTGTATGTAGCAGGAAACATTGTTACGGCAGATGGACTCAATTCCGGTGCGATCAGTTCTCCAGCTGATATTGTGGCTGGCTTCTTTATGACTGGTTTCACAGAGCAGGGAGAAGAATTGTTTGTGAAGCTGCATGAGACCGCAGAATACAATCTAACAAGTAGCTCGCTACGGGAATTTGCAGCAGCGGATAACTACTTGTATATGGTATTGGATGAAGGATCTGTCGGTCATGCCTTCGTTTTTGATAATGAAGGGAATTATGAGAACCGGATTGATACGGATCTGGACTTTTCTTATGTAGCGACAGATGGAAATAGCGTGTCCTGGATTGTCGCGACAGCCTATGCAACTACATTGCTGGGCGTGCCAATTGAGCATACCGGACCGTTTTCCCCCACGTCGGTGATCAATACAAATCTCGAAGCTACTGAAGGCAATTGGTCGAATTATGTAGGACAGACCTTATCTTCAGCGCTCAATTTAGGTGCTATCGAAGTCAACTCAGATGGAGAAGTATTTGTCTGTGGAATCTTTGAAGGGCTTTTGAACCTAAATGACGGCCAAGGGCAGCTAGGTTCAGGAGAACGAAATGCAGTAACAGCAAAACTATCGCCTGATGGTGTGCTTTTGTGGGCTGTTGCTCCTGACTACGATGGATTTGGGGAACCAGCCCCGCGCGACCTGGCGATCAACGAGGACGGCAAGGTGGCAGTGCGTGTCACCAGCCTGGATCCCGGTTTCGAATACAATGGCAATTTTCTCGGCAGAAATGGGCTCGTCCTGCTTGCGGCTGAAGATGGCTCGCTGGTACATACAAAAGGAAATGATTACGAATTCCAGCTTCTTGATTACACTCAGGGGAATATTTTCACCAACAATACAGAGGCGCTATTAGTCGATCTGGAGTCCACCACCGACAGTTTTGCCGACAACTGGAATTGGGCTGGAGGAGGAAACTCGGGTTTTGCAAGACCTGTGGGAGGCCTGGCAACAGATTCTCAAAACAATATCTATACATACGGGATATACAATGGGGCTTTTCCAAATGTGCCCTCAGCTGCTGACAACTCTCTTATACTCAATAAATTCAACGCTGATGGGCAACTACAAGCCTCCTTTTCGGCAATTGCCTATGGGTCCTTCGATATTTCCTACTACGGTTCACAAATAGCAATAGATGAGCAGGATTACATTGTTTTTGGTGGAGATATATCTGGCAGCCTTCAATTTCCTGATGGAAGCTTCATAGAGAATACCAACGGTTCCAGTTTCATCGCAAAGGTCAATACAAACCTTGAATTACAGTGGATCAAGCAATTTAGCTCCGAGGAAGTACAGTCTATAAGCTGCGGACCAAACAACAGCATAGTGGTGAGTGGAGTTTTTGACAACTTGTTTTCTTTTGCTTATGGATCAACCGAATTGGACAGCCCCCAGGGACTGGCAGACTTCTATCTAATGAAATTGGATGCAAACGGAGATCTACAGTGGGTCAAGAGCGCAGGGGGCGAGGACGTGGAGTTTACAGCCTTGTCTGGAATTGATGCTGAAGGAAACGTGTACATGGCTGGAGAATATGTTTCAAAGTCCATCGTGATAGACGGCACAAGTGTTGAGGTAGGAACAGACGATTCGCAGGCAGCGTTAAGCAAGTTTGATCCCAACGGCAATCATTTATGGACCAAGGCATTTGGTTCCGGCTCCCTGGCAGGCTACTGGCCTACGGGATTCCAAACGGACGAAGAAGGCAATTGCCATGTCATCGGCTGGTTTAGCTCGGGACTGGAAGTTGCGGGGGAATCTTACGAACACCCAAATGCCGATGTTACCAATATTTTTCACAACTATGTGGCAAAGTTCAATCCCGATGGCGACCCGCTTTGGTTCAATCCGATCTATCAGTCAGAGTTTGACTTTATTGGAATTCAACCAGCCATAGACGCTGAGGGCAATGTTTACTTTTCCGGTCGATACCGAGATCAGGCAGACTTTGGCGATGAGCATACGATGCTAAGCGAATTTCAGAGCCGAAACCTATACTTTGCAAAGTATAGTAATGAAGGCGAATTGATTTGGGTAAAAGCTGCTGACAATCAGTCTGGCGGATTTGCCTCAGGTTATGCCGCTGCTGTAAATGGCAATAAGACCATCTATTCCGGCTATGTGCATACGGTGATGGATTTTAGCGGTCAAACTTTGAGCGCAGCCTCTAATAATGGCTTTATCGGTCAGATAGACAATGGAATTGATGTTGGCATTGAGACCCCGGCGGAATCAATCACGCTAAATGTCTTTCCAAATCCAACGAGCAACCACTGCGCATTGAGCATCAAGACAGAAGCAAGGCTAGATGTTCAAATCGAAATTTACGATGCAAAAGGCGCCTTGGTACAATCGAGAGAAATGGGGGAACTCGCAAAGGGTCAATACGATATCAGCATCAACACTGCCAATTGGGCTAGCGGACTATATCTTATTCAGGCTGTAACGGAGCGAGGCATCTTTGAAACCAAGCTAACAAAATTCTAATGCAAAATAAATAATTTGGAGCGAAGCAGTCAGGCACGCAGAAACTGTAGACCAGCTGTCCGTTCCAATGAAGGCACTATGCGCCGGCTTCGTGTATCAGGTATTGGCATCTCTACGCAGAGCTTCGAGCTACCACTACCTGCACACTCAGTCCGGCGCATAGCACCTTCATTTCCACTTCCATCTGGGCTATTTTGATCGTTCTGTCCACCGCGCCTTACTCTCTAGTGCTGCGTAAACAAAGTTCGTGACAGCTTTTAGGAGCTTATCTTTTTGTCAGACGAGGCGCGAGGAGGGAGCATAGCCGTAGCTACGCGACCGACGAGCAACGAAGTATGACAGAAATAGAAGCCCTTAAAGGTGGTGCGAATTTCGTTTGCGTAGCACTAGTCCCACAGTAGATCAGGACTTACTCTCTTCTGAGCTTAATGCCGCAATGCAGGATTCGCGGATAGACCACACTTCCTCAAAGCTCTGATCAATTTTTGATTCTTCAATCCACTTGCGAAGGTAGTTCTGGTGGAAATCAATTTTATACTGCCCTACTTGCTCCGGAGCAATCTCCTGCTCTTCCAGAATATCAGCTGCTAATCGATTGATGTCTGAGCTGGCATTGGTCAGGTCTAGACGCTTGCCATTGATCTTGAGGTAGCAATGTGCCTCCGGCACGTAAGCTAGTCCACTCTGACTCAATTGCTCCCCTATTCCAGGGGTATTCAGTCCATTCATTTTGTAGATCGCAAGGATCAATTGAACGCCCGAAATCTTATTTTCATCTGCCAACTTCTTCAGTAAAGCATGCTTGGAACTGCAGGTTCCCTTCGCTTCCTGAAGTACCAGATCAAAGTTGGTCCGTTCGGCGTTTCGACCATAAGGGAGGTTTCGCACGTGTGTCAAAAGAGTATCCCAATTTTCCAAGCCCAGTCCTTTCGCAACCTGCGTAGTCCCACTTTCATGATTGAGTTCGATGGTCCTTTTACTGATTACCAGTCCAAAACCGTCCGGGTCGAGCAGTTCTATACCGTTCCGCTGCCAGTAGGGATTCTTTGAGGTTCGTCTCTTATAGCCAAGTCTGTCGGAATCTCTGGCAATTGCACGCAACTCCTCGTCCGAGCCAGTGTAGAAGACCATAAGATCTTCTGGATCAGGATGGTGATCTGCTGGGTCTTTTGAAGCAGTAAATTCCAAGTGCCAATCTAGACCAGGCAACCTAAGAAAGACTGCCGAATAGCCTTCGTGATCGTCGATGGTACCAATGATATCCAGTCCGATTACTTCTGTATAGAATCGAGTAAGTGCCTTCAGGTCATTGCTGTGTCTTGCATATCTAAATCTCACGATTTTAGGGATTTGGTTAAGACATAAAGTTAGCACTTCTCGCAGCCTCAACAAGTATTATCGCCACTCTCAGTGTTAATGATTGCGTAACAGCAGATCGGCACTAAAACCTCTGAGATTCCCGGAATGCAAAAGCAGAGTCATTAGGTTTCAAAACACAGCCAACAGAAAAAAATCCAGTGTAATGACATGAGAAGAAAGCAATTGTGACCGATCGCCCCGGATGAACTGTGTTAGCCAGAATTATGTAGAAAAAAAATCAACAAATTAGTGGCGGAAATTAGGTAACAATCTGGCGTGAATAAAGAGATAGATACAGGAGGGAAACACCGTAGCAAGCCAGTGGTCCATTTTGGAAACATGCCACTCTCTTGCGATAGCACTCAACCAACAGCTATCTACTAATCTTTAAATTCTATCGGATGACTAATCCAAAAATCAATGTAGTACTTACTGGTGCTACCGGCATCCTGGGTTCCCATTTGCTCTATGAATTGCTTAGAGAAAAGCAAGCGAACAACAGTATAGGCAAAATCGTGTTGTTGGCCCGCCCAGACTCAAATGGAAACAGAAGCGCCCGCCAGCGCATCCTTCGAATGTTGACTCATGAAAATGTACCATCCTACCTCCTGGAAGTGGATCTGCTCGCACTAATTGGGGATATCGAAATCATTTCCTGCGGGCTATGCGACAAGAGTCTGGCGGAAAAACTTAAGCCCTACCATGATCTGGCAAACTGCTATGTAATACACTCTGCGGCATGCACAAACCTGCGCCTCGATGAAGAGGCTCGATCTGAAAACTACCGGGTTAATTATCTGGGCACACTCAATTTACTTGATTCTGTCGCGCCCTTTGCCAGTAAATTTAGTTTTGTAAGCACCGTATATTCCTGTGGTCGGAAACAAGGGGTGATCGATCAGGATTATTCAAAGGCACAAACGAAGAACTTTCGAAATGCCTATGAAGAGTTCAAGAATCTGACAGAACGAAAATTATCGCAACGCTGCCAAAAACTCGGAGTCGATTTGCAGATTTTTCGGCCGGGTGTAATCTCCGGCAGA
Source organism: Chitinophagales bacterium (assembly GCA_020629005.1). Classification (GTDB taxonomy): domain Bacteria; phylum Bacteroidota; class Bacteroidia; order Chitinophagales; family UBA2359; genus JAHDDV01. The sequence continues at coordinate 1,845 of JAHDEE010000069.1, read as the reverse complement.
TTGCTTGATCCTCCCTACCACTTCGCATCAAAGTACAATGTCTTTTACGCCTATTTCAAGTTCTTTTGCGGGCTAAAGGCAAAAGGAATTCACCAGCACATTAGCATTCCACTGAATCCTGATGCTGCTTTGCACATCGTGCCAGTAGACTATGTGGCAAGAGTGATATTCTCCAGCTTCACCAATGATGAAATATCAACCCTGAATATTGTGCCACGTGAAGGATTAAGAACGGGATACCTGATTGCCGAAATGCTGCGACAAGCAGAGTACAGCAACTATTCTTTTGTGGATTGTCCTGCCAAGGCGCAAAACAAAACTGAAGAACAATATCAGGAGCGCGTGGCTTCCAGTTTTGAAGCTTACATATTGGACGAGTATTATTGCTTCAATAATGAGGAGCTGCTTGCTCGCTTCCCTCATATCGCCATTCCTGATGCGAGAACACACTTCAGGGATTTGATCACTTATGCGAAAGAGCAGAAGTTTCGATCTGTTGAGCAAAGAATTCATCACCTGGTAAAAAGCAAAGTAGCATGAAAATCCAATACACTTTAAGAAACTACCTGGATGCTACAACGCATACTGCCGTTGGTGCCAGCCTGCGGCAATGGTGTAAAATGCTTTACAGAAACCTGGGGCAATTGGAGTGGCGATTTGTTCCAAGAATCTTGTTCATTAGCACAGTTGTTTTGCTGTACACTCCGCTAAGGATTTTTGAGCGAGTGTTTTACCACAATAAGGTGAAACGGATCAAGGTAAAAGATCCGGTATTTATTCTCGGCCATTACCGTAGCGGTACCACCTTCCTACACTATCTGATGTGCCAGGATGATCGATTTGATTATGCTTCCACGCTGCAAGTGATCAATCCACATACCTTTCTGGGTAGCCTGGGCGTATCCCGTTTTATTACCAGCTTCGTGTTGCCTGAGCGACGTCCGATGGACAATTTGAAGATGTCTCCCAAACTGCCCTTCGAAGAAGAATTTGCCTTGGCAAACCTCTCGGATGCTTCCTTATGTCATGGCTACTTCTTCCCGGACCAGTTGCAACAGCAATTTGATGAAATGGTCATGTTGGACACCGAGGTAGCAAAGCAGGAATGGAGCAAGCACTTCTACTACTTTTGCCAAAAACTGAGCTTTCGAAATCCCGGCAAACAACTGATTCTCAAAACTCCGGCAAATACAGCCAGGATTTCCGCGATTCTGGAATTGTTTCCAAATGCGAAGTTTGTGCATATTCATCGGAACCCTTACAAAGTCTATCTGTCCAACGAAAGGCTCTATGAAGGTATCTTGCCGATTCTCGCCTTCCACCGAGCCTCGGATAAAGCGGTAAAGGAGTTCATCCTGGACTCTTATGAAAAGACGATGCGCCGCTTTATCCGTGATCGACAATTGTTGGCGAGCGACCAATTGATCGAATTTGCCTATGAAGATTTTGTAAAAGATCCACTTAGGCATCTTTCAGAGAGCTATCAGAAATTGGGGCTTGGAGAATTTGCTCCAGCTGCCCCTGCCGTGCAGCAAGTTTTGGAGGAGTATCAGTCTTATAGGCTGAATAGTTATAGCCTGGATGAAGAAGTACGAGAGGAAATCGCGGACAGGTGGGCATTCGCCTTTGAGGCTTTTGCATACTCGGTAGTTGGAGCGCCAGAAGCTGGTCCTATGACAAAAGTTGCCGGCTGATTCGTATGACATTGCTCTATTTGGCGCGATGGGCTGAAGGTGCAAAATAGCCCTGATCGAAGAGAAAATACAGGTGCTATGCAGCCGACTGAGTGTGCCGGTAATGCCGGCTCGGAGCTTGCCGAAGAGACGGCAGTACCGGATACACGAA
>JAHDEE010000360.1 GCA_020629005.1 Chitinophagales bacterium | reverse complement strand
TTGATTAGACGACGGTTGTCAATAGAGCGAATTTGGTCAACCAAGATTTCAGAGTCCTCGACCAAGCCTCCGGCACGTGCGGGTATTCTCACCCGTAGCAGATTGGTAGGACTCAAATTGCTCGTAAGTGGGCAGATGATAGTAGATGGATGCACCGCGTTGAGCAAGTTGCTTTGGATGATGATCACCGGTCTGATCTTTCCTGGTTCAGTACCTCTTTCAGGGTTTAGGTCTGCCAGCCAAAGCTCGAATTGCTGGGGACGCTCAGTCATCAGTCAAACCCTCCTCAAGATTTTCCAAGTCTTGCAGCACCTCCATCGAATTCTCAGAAACCAGCTTAGAAGCTTTGGCAAATTCTTCAGCGAGTTTCTTTCTTCTGCAAACTTTGTTATAGCTCTGAATAGCCTCGTTAATGTATTGGTTTCGAGAAATTCCTCGCAATTTCACGTACTGCTCTGCCTCCGCAAGAGTCGCTTCATCTACTTTTAGTGATATTGGCTTCATGCCTTAAAGGTATATCAAAATGGTGATACTATCAATGCTTCTCGTGTTAGTGCCCTCGTAGCACTAGTAGCACCGCCTGCCCCTTCCAAACACCGCAACCACGCCGAGCGATTCGACAATTGTATTGTCGAATAAACTAAATTAAGTAAACGTGTTTGAATTTAGCCTACAGGTGCTGCGAAGCACAAGCTCTCTGCCTCCGATCTTTCTATTTCACTTACTTGAATTTTTAAGTACCTTAGTAATCCAGCGTGGAAATCGAAAATACATGCGCTCTATGTCAAAATGGGAAGAAGAAAAGTTGCACTATGATCATCGAGAGGGCTCGGAAAATGTAGGAAAGAGACGGTATTCAGATGAGCTTCTTGATTCCGGTTTTCAAATTGCAACAATCCAACTGTCAGTTTACGATTACTTGAGAAAGCAACGAGATGGTAAGATACTCGTGCGATCAGATTTTCAGCGAAATGTAGTTTGGACCAAAGAGCAAATGAGTCGTTTTATTGAATCAATGATTCTGGATTTCCCTCTTCCACCGATTTACCTAAATGAAAACAGGGAAGCCAAATACATTGTGATCGATGGTTTGCAACGAACTTCAACGTTGATGCAATTCTTCGATAATCAATGGCCGCTATGCAAACTGCAAATACTGTCACAGTTTAATGGTAGGGAATTTCGTGAACTCCCCGTAAGTATCAAGTCGAGGTTGGAGTCAAAACAACTCACAATGTTCTTAATCAAACCTTCGACTCCAATAGATTTGGTATACGACTTGTTTGAACGGATAAACGCTGGTGGGACTGCCCTTAATCGACAAGAATTACGAAATGGCATTTTTTCAGGCAATTCGACGATGCTTCTTAGGCAACTTGCAGAATCTACTTCTTTCAAGATTGCAACAGACAATGGTATTTCCTCACTAAGGATGAAGGATCAAGAAGTCGTATTACGTTATCTTGCTTTTAGATGGATTGGGATTGATTCATACACTGGAAATCTGGGAGAGTTCCTGGACAATATGATGATGCGGATCAATCAAGAAGAATCTCAATCAGTCGGGTATGCAGAAGACTTCGATCGAGTGATGAAGTGGGCCGCAAAGATATGGGACAATAATGCCTTTAGAATTCCGACTGCCAAAAACCGTGGGGTGATCAATACTGCACTGTTCGAAAGTATCGGGAAATATCTGTCATTGAGGTCTGACAAGTTTCTACAAGATGAAACAATGCTGATTCGGCGAAATTACTCATTGTTGGTTGAAAATAAAGAATTCCTGCAGGCAATCTCAGTGTCCACCGGCACCAAAAAGAGCGTAATGGCGAGATTTACTTTGTCCAATCGAATACTGGATTTAGAAACTCATTCGCATGATTAGACAATTATTGATCAAGAATTTCAAATGCTTCAAGAATCCTAGGCCCTTCTTGTTCTCGAGCTTTAATCTTTTGGCTGGCGTCAATGGCAGTGGAAAATCGAGTCTTCTTCAGTCGATCCTGGTTCTTAGCCAAACGCTTCAGCAAGGCAATTCACTGAAAAAGCTAACCTTAAATGGCCACCTTGTTGAATTGGGCAGTACTGTCGACATTAGAAACAGTGCAACTCCCAGGAATGAGCCGATTTCGCTCAGCTTTTCAGGTGATGGCTTTTTGGATGTCGCCTTCCAGATCACAGAAAGCTCAAGTGACCAGTTGTTGCCTGAACTACGATCGAGCGAGGATAACTCACGGCTTCTTCACACCCTCAAGAGAGTACACTTTATTAGCGCAGACAGATTGGGGCCCCGAAACTTCATTGCTAAAACCAATCTTCCAGAATTTCTAAATGTCGGTGAAGCAGGGCAATATACGCATCTGATTTTGGGGCAATCAGAGAATTTACCGAACGTTTCTGATTCGCTTTGCTTAGGAAATGATTCCAAGAATTTGAGACAACAAACAAGCGAATGGCTTAACTACGTCTTTGGAGGTGCAAAGATTGAGATGAAGGGCAGTGAAGATTCAAGCAGCGTTGTTCAACTTCGCTTGAATAGTCGATCCAGCGCTCATTCCTACAGACCAACAAGTGTGGGCTCTGGATACAGTTTTGCCCTGCCAATTATTGTTGCTGGCTTAATCGCGAGAAAGGGAGAAGTCCTAATCATTGAAAATCCAGAGGCCCATCTGCATACTGGAGCGCAATCAAGGATCACAGAATTTCTTGCCAAAGTTGCAATTGAGGGTGTGCAGGTTTTTATTGAATCTCATAGTGAAAATGTTCTCCATGCCACAAGAATTGCAATCAAGAATGACAAACTTGCTATGACGTCAAATGATGTTAGTGTGCTCTTCTTCTCCACCAGAGATTCGGATAAGGTTCATAAAATTGAGATTAAAGAATCTGGAGCAATAGAACAGTGGCCAGATGACTTTTTCGATCAAACAGATCGTGATCTAGAAAGATTATTCGGAATATAAGATGCAGTTGTTTCTAAACGAATTATCCCTTCATGGGCAATATGGAGACGAGCAAAGTTTCGTGAATGCGATCAGAGAAATCACGGCAATGTTCGGTCTTTTGCTCGAAACATCAGAGCGGAAAGAGCTTTTCACACATTCTATTCTCTTTAGTGGTCGCAACGTTGGTTTTGTAGAGAATCTACATATTGCGCTGAACCGTCTGAAAGATAAGAGTCTTAAACGACGCTTCTATCTACTAGTGCACGATAAACTCAATCTACAATATTGGGAAGGTGCTCCTGTTAAGTTAGAAGCAGATATCTATAGATGTTTAAACACCTTCCAAGATGTTTCTGCGAATTCGTTAGCTGAGATTGCTGCCAGAGTTGAACAACAGCCTAATGCAGATGAAATTTACTTTGTTCTCAACTTTATCAATTCCTGTTATGATTCTAACAAACTAGACAGAGATGCAGATAACGTTGCTAGAATATCCTTGCGAAAGAATGAAGAAGAGGTGGAGAATGAGAACGAAAACGAGAATGAGGTTCAGGATGATACAAATGAGGAAATAATCACACTGGACTGCTCGGATAATCGAGATCAACTTGCTTCCTTTCTTCTGCTGAAACAGCTAATTGATACTGTATATGATGCTTCCTTGAGCCGAGCACCACTTGATAGTGAGACAGTCCTTCGGGATAGTAGCCGGTTTACAAAAACTGCTGACCGATGCAAGGGACGAAGAATTTATCATGAGATAGCTACAAATCGACTTTGGTATGTTGATAGTTTCCACTATGGAAAGGCAAGCCATCTTGAAGTTTTTGATTCGCAAGGAAACCACTTAGGTGAAGCATCCTTGGACGGTATTTTGGACGAAGCCAAGAAGGACACTGATAAGAAAATACGATAAACAACAGGGGAACAAGGGATGCCTCCCATAGCTTCAGCTATGTCGCACCCCAATTCCTCGTAATATTTAGGCAAATACTCCAACATGGATAATCGTTTAGAATGGCAGGCCACCATCACGCAATGGCTCGAAGGTAAACGAAGCATTAAGCAATATGCAAGCGAACTAACTCAATTCTTTGATCAAGTCATGAAGGAGTCCGTGTATCCTGAAAGAGCGTTTTTCGGAACCAACAAGGATACAATCAGCATTGTGATCGGGAATCTGTACTTAGGGGTCTACATCCACTCCGGAAAGGAGAAAGGCTGTTCGATCATTGTAGACAGAACATTTATCGGGATAGATGGAGTAATCTGCACTCCAGTTCTTTCCACCCTGGCAATAGCCGAGCATCTTCGACAACGATATGTGTAGGCACAATCTTGAAGCAACCCTTACTACCGCGACCGAAAAACCGCTCCAAATAGCCCCGATGGAAATGGAAATGGCGCTGCCAGCTGTGCGACTGAGTGTGCCACCGATGCTAGCTCTTGTACACAAATATGGCTGCTAGTTGAGCAATCTGACCCCTTGCA
>JAHDEE010000068.1:23462-26508 GCA_020629005.1 Chitinophagales bacterium | reverse complement strand
GGCAATAGCTCCATCCATCACCGAATGGACAGCCACGAGACGTGGCTTTTGGCGAAACAGTGCTTAGTCGGTATTTGCACCTTTGGTCGGCTTAATTCTAAGGGGGCGCCTCTTCGCGCGGCGGACGAACAGGGCAAAATAGCCCAGATAGAAACGGAAATGCAAGTGCACTGAGCGTGCTGTATGCGCCGCTGATGGAGGCTCGGAGCCTGCGGAGAGACTACAGCAGTGGATGCAGACAGCAGCGAAGGGTGCTTGCATTGCAGTGGATAGCTGGACGGGGGTTTGCGCGGCGGTGTGGCCTTTCGCTCCTAAAAATTGGGTTTTTACACACTCTGGTTCGGCGTCTGACGTTGGGCTACAATTTCGGGTTTTTACTCTGTCTGGAGTAGTTGCTACCTATCCTCAAAGACTGTTTCAAATTTTTCTTTTAGATCTTCAAAATCCGAAAGGTGTTTAGGGCTGCGTACCAGATTTCGACTTTCTTCAGGATCGTGCTGCAGATTGTATAACTCAAAGGTGTTGTGATCGCTGATATAGTGCAGCTTCATTACTTCTGGTCCGTCCTTTCGGATCACGGCGAAGTACTTGCCGTGACGATGATAGGTGTAGCGGATCGAATCGGTGGGCTCAAGAGGAACGCCGTCCCAGGTTTCTGGAATAGGGAGCCCTAGCTTTGCCAATATGGTGGGAGCAATGTCCACCTGGCTGCCAAACTGTAAATCGGGTTCAGCAGGCTGTTGGGTGTCATAGAAGGCAAGGGGAATTCTGATGGCACCCTGATATAAGTCTGCTCCATGTCCAAAGCGGCCTTTTCTTCCCAGCGACTCGCCATGATCTGCGGTGAACACCACAAGGGCATCATCCAGGTACTTTTTCTCTTCCAATTGCTGCATCAATCGTTCAAGGTATTGGTCGGCCTGATAAACGCCGTTGTCATAGAAGTTGCCGTATAGGATGCTGTCGGGACTCATGTAGGAGGTCTTGCCACTTGGCTGGTATTTGGCAAATTCCGGCAGCTTTGTTCCGGAGGAGTGTGCCGATAGTAGATGGAAATAGAAGAAACTTGGCGTGCCATCAAAAGCCGGAATCTCCTCTAGACAGTCAAACAAGAAACGATCGTCGCTGAGACTGTAATTTGCAGAGTAACTACCGTCTTTGTAAAAGTCCATTTTGTGGTAATTTTCGTGGTATCGGCGCAGATTGTACCATTCGTTGTGGGAACCACTCAAAAGAAAGTTTGATCTATAACCCAGGTCTTTGAAGACATCCTGAATCTTGTAATTGGTGCAAGCCAGATTGGGTATATAGGAAGCACTGAGTACGCTGAGGATACCACAGAAAGAAGTCGCACAGCCGGAAGACATCTCTTCTACCAATTGCAATTTACCTTCTGCTCTGAGCGAAGACAGATAAGGAGTAGTTTCCCTCTCGTAAGCATAAACCCCCATACGATCATCTCGCATAGCATCGATGATGAAGAGAATCACGTTTTTTTGCTTGAATGCTATGTCTCTGGGAAAGTTTTGTCTTACAGCCTTGACTCTGGCCTCTCTCTCGAAGTCGATCTTCGTCTTCCCAAAAGTTGCAGTTATCGGCTTGAGAAAATTGTAGACAGGCTCTCCATGAAACTTAAAATAGGCCTTTATATATCCCATTTGTTTCCACATATGAACGCCGGATATTCCCACTAGCAGTATTATTGGCACGCCAATCATAATAACTAGCTTTTGCGGGACCTCAATCAGTCGATCCCCTAGTGTAGCGATTGAAGCGAACACCGGAGAAGAAACTTTATAGAGTATCCAAATACTGAGCAAGAAGAACAACACAAAAAGAAAGAACAGAGGGGTAAAGTCATAGGGTACAGCCTCAAGCAATGCTGGAACATCCGAAGCAAATATGTAGACAATTCGAAAGGTGATATATTGACCCCAATTGCTTAGCGCGAAATAGTTGAGGAGGTAAAGCAGTGCAAAGCCCAGAAAAACCGCATAGCTACAAACAGCAAAAAGAGAAATGGCCCAGCGACGTAGGGAGAAACGTGAAAGAAAGAAACCAAAGAGGGTCAAGGTTCCATATGCAGCTGCAACTACGATGAGGTGAAGCCAAATCACTTCTTTGGGAAAACTGAAGAGCCTGACATACCACAACATGTTGAGAAAGCTGAAAGAAAGGCAAAAGGAAAGAAATAGGATCAAGAATGCAGGGCTGGCATTTTTGCCTCGCTTTGTAGTCGCATTGTCCTGGGCGCCATTGCTCATGCGCAAATATAGAAAATAAGGAGCTTGTCTAATTGCAGCGAGATAATGCAGCATTGAGTTACTACAACGGCGAATGATTGATCAGGAGTTTTTGCTTTGCCTACCCTGGATGCGATACCATGCAAAATGTGGTTGAGCGATCCCGAGCTTCCGAAGTGACTTACTTTTCAGGGAATGTGGGTCGAACAGCATAGTTGCGTAATGCTTGCTCAGGGTGTCTGTGCTGTGGTGATGGTAATGCTCTATGAGCGAATCACTTTGCATTTGCTTGTAGTATGCGCTTGAACGTTCTTTAGCTGCCTTTACTGCCTGGAGATCGTATAAGGGGCTATCGATGATGTGGATCTCGCCTTGCTCGACAAGTAGCTGATTCAATCTGCGAATCAGCTCGGAGAGGTCGGGAAAATATTGGATGGAAGCAGGCAGAAAAATCAGATTGAATCTGAGTGCGTTCATTTCCTCATTGAATACATCTGCTAATAGCCACTTAATGTTTTGGCTCGTAAATGCTTTGGCTGCCAGCTTGAGTTCAGTCAGATTTACATCAAGACCACAATATTCATGCTTAGTAATCGACTCGGAAAGGCGGCCAGAATACCATCCGTTGCCGCAGCCGATTTCCAGTATTGCCGAGGCATTCATCGCTGAAAGATAAGCCTCAAACTTTTGAAACATTGCAGCGCGGGTATTCCATTCACTTTGCAATTTTGCAGTGGGCGCTTCGAAAGGCAATTGCCGGACCTGCAGGGCCGAAATCATTCGCCCTTCTTGTTGTCGAAGAT
>JAHDEE010000068.1:0-23362 GCA_020629005.1 Chitinophagales bacterium | reverse complement strand
ACTTCATTTACAACTCTCCGCACGGCATGATCGTAGTATTCTCTGGGATAAGTACGGTCAAAGTCGATGTCTCTGTCTGTGCTTTCTTCCCAGGGCAACATGGGCAGCATTTTGGCCTCCACTTCATTGTACAAGCTGGTGCCCTTGATAGGATAGGCAACCGTGATGGTAAAGTGATCCGGATTGCTCTCTTTTAAGTGATTGATCGTTTCGACTATGTCTTCTTCTGTTTCACCAGGATAGCCCAGCATGATGAAAGTACCAGCTTCCAGTCCATGCGCTCTTGCCAGTTTGATCATTTCTCTGACTTTGTTCACATCTACTCTGCGATCCATAGCGTCTACAATTTTCTGCGAACCGCTTTCTGCTCCGATCCAAATTCGGAAGGCACCAGCTCGCTTAAGATCTAGCACGACCTGCTCGTTCATACGATCGGCTCGGGTGATGCACTCAAAGGGTATCACGGCATCTCGCGAAGTTACCTCATCGGCAAATGCAGCGAGCCATTTATGACTGACTGTGAACACATCATCGACGAACCAGACGGAGTCCGGATTGTAGCGCTGCTTCAGGTGCAGCAGTTCGTCCACTACCTTGGGGGCAGAGCGTCGACGATAGCTTTGGCCATAGACGGCAGTGCTGCACCATTTGCAGGTGTAAGGACAACCACGCTGTGTACTGACGTTTACCGCACCTTTGCCATGATTTTCTTTCCAGACATCCAGGTATTTCTGCTGGTCAATTGCCTCGCGATTTGGGAAAGGCAATTCGTCGGCGTTTTTGATCTTCTTCCTGTCTGCCGTTTTTCGAACGATGCCCATTTCATCCATATAGGCAATGCCATCAATATGAGCGAAGTTTGGTTTCTCGATCAGCTCGAGTGTTCTCACCAGTTCCAGCATCGTGATTTCGCCTTCTCCAATCACCAGAAAGTCTGCCCCTGCGCTTAGGTATTTTTCAATGTTGTAGCGAAGGTCTGGTCCACCGAGTACAATCTTGCAATGGCTCAGGGAGGGTTCTGACTTGATAAACTTCATCAGATTGATGACATTGACTTTGGTCATCAGATTTGCGTATACAGCAACTATGTCTGGCTTGTGTTCGAGCAAATAGGCTCTTTGTTTGTCGGAAGAGGAAAAGGTAGAATCGAAAACCGTATTTTCTACCGCATGTTGGTTTAGCCAGGCCGATATGTACAGTATTCCCAGCGGCGGATAAGGCCGCATGATCGTGAGTTCCTTGGGATCTTCGTAGAGGAAGTAGCCGTGTGTCAAAATCACTTTCACGAGATACGCTTTAGGTCTATTAGGAAGTGGTCCGCAAAATAGGCTGCAGTAGCAGAATTACCAATGCGATTTTCCACCCCGTTGGCTATCTTTAGGAGTGAAGCTTTATTCTTAAAAAAGCCTTCCCAGGGTGAGGAGGGGATAAACAGCCCAACCGCCCGTGTATGCATAAGCTTGAAAGAGGAGGCAAAGATCTTTGCAAAAGCCTTAGGAGAATAATACCATACCGGAAATTTCTGTCCTTCAACATCGGCTATGCTTTTGGCTCGTCTTCGGACTGCTTTCTTCATCGAACCTTTCAGTAGAAAATAGGCACTTTCATTTGGACAGCAGGAACTCATTACCACAGCGATAAAACGTCCTCCGGGTTTAAGACAGGAATTGAGTCCAGACATCATGTCTTCCAAATCTTTTTCGTTCAGGCAATTCAGGCCGCCAAAATTGCTAAAAACAAGGTCGAAGGGGCCCTGCTCGCTCAATTGTCCAATGTTCTTTGCATTAAGGGTTGTCGATCCAAGCAGAGCTTTGTGCGAACTTTGCTCAAACTTGCCTAGGGCTACCTCAACCATTTTAGGAGAAAGATCGGTAAAATATAACTCGAATCCATTTCTGAGAAAGAAAAGACCATCTTCCCCGGTGCCACCGTTGATCTCCAATACTCTCGAACCTCGTTTGAAACCTTGTTCGTTTAGGTATTGCCAGACACGTGCTCTCTGTAGGCGACCAATCTGACTATTGGTAAAAATATCATCGTAGTCTTTTGCAGCAGCATCAAAGGATTCAGATTTGATCATATCTGAGCTTCAATTTTCTCCAGTTTTCTGGATTCAAATTTAGACATGGGAAGATAGTAGGCTGTGGCTAAGGCCGAACGCCAATCTTCCTTTGCAGCAGAAAAAGGGGAAGTCAGCACCTGCTTTATCTTTTGGTAGCCAAGGTGTTTTCTAAACTCCTTGTGTACGTATTTATGCAGCTGTCGATAAAACTCCTTACCGTAGGTTCCTTCAAACATCATGTCCAGATCATCAGAATGCTCCCAGTTCTCTTTGCCTTTAAAGGTGCTTTTGACCTTCTCGTAGAAACCTGTCCCTGGCAGCGGATATGAAACAGATATGCCTATCTCATCGGGCAAAAGATCCCTGACCATTTGCATGGTCATTTCTATATCCTCTTTTGTTTCACCCAAATAGCCAAATTGCAAAAAGAAGGCCACACGTACCCCTTTGCTTTTAAGCAGTTTGGTAGCCTCATATATCTGCTCGATTTGCGTGCCTTTATCCATCGCATCGAGTATCTTTTGGGAGCCTGACTCCGCTCCTACCCATACCTCTTCAAGGCCTGATTCTACAAGCGCATCGATCGTGTCTTCTTTCAAGAGCAGATCTACACGAGATTGGATTTTGTACTTTATCGGTAACTGCAATCGTTTCAGCTCATCTCTAAATTCTTGAACCCAGCCTGGCTTTAAGCCAAAGATATCATCTGCCATCCAAAAATGATCGACCGCATAGGTCTCCACCAGCATTTGAATCTCCTCAGCTACTCTTTTGGGACTGCGGGAATTGTATCGATTACCATAGATTGGTTTCGCACACCAGTTACACTTATAAGGGCAGCCTCGTGTTGTGGCAAGATTTAGGAAGAAGTGATCATGTACCGCCCAGCTTTCCCGGTAGTAGTTTAGGTCCACCAAATCCCAGGCGGGGTCCGGAAGATCATCCAACTGACGTAGCACCGGACGTTTTAGCGTCTTCATGGCTTGCCCATCTCTTTGAAAGGCAATACCAGCAATGGTTTCAAAGTCAACATTTCCTTTTTCCAGCTCGCCAACGAGTTCCAGCAAGGTTAGCTCTCCTTCGCCGATGATCACAAAATCTGCTGAGTGATCGAGGTATTCCTGAAAGTGATCCGTAGAATCCGAGCTGCAAACAATTACTTTACAACCAGCTTCAGAAGCCATCTTGCTCATCTCAAATGCAGCCTCTCGCATCCGGGTTAGACACATTTTGGTCAGGTAATTGAAGCCGTCATCATAGATTACCAGATAATCAGGCTTGTACTCTTGCAACAAGGGTTGTAGTCCGGACGTATCGGACTCAAAAGCTACATCAAAGAGGCTTACATCGTAGCCATTCTCACGCATTAGCGAGGCAGCGTACAGGGTGCCATATGGCGGATAAGGTTTCCTGGTTTTCCATTGCTTTTCATCAAAGCGATAAAAGTAGGAATGCGTGAAAAGTAGCTTTTTCATAGCTTAATCAAAACGTTCAAAATTTCTGCGAACCAAACCTGGGTACTGCATATTGGGCGTCAAATTCGCTCATGCCTTCTTGCATGCGGTCCAGCACTCGCTTTTGAAAATTCTGCGGATGATGCTTGGACACATAAGGCCTTGATTTTAAAGTAAGATCAAAGGTCTCCGTCTTCATGTCAGGGAACTTGGATTTCCAATGTCCCACCGTTTTTCGCATACAAAAAGCATCCAATTTTCCTCCCCAGTTGCCAGCTAAAAGCCATTCACCAAGACGTTTTAATGGTGAGAAGCGATGTATAAACATGTAGTTGGTTTCTTGAGCAGGATGATTCGGATAATATTTCCAGGCCCATGAATTTGCAACAACTAAGTCGTCATACTGTTTACGGCCAAATAAAGGAATCAAAGTGACCATCTCGGTAGCGGTGAACAGGTTTTGCTCCTCAATTACCAGATTTTCCTCGTCTATGAAATAATTGACGCAGAAATACTTCCTGGAATTGAGCAAACAAACCTTCTTAAAAAGGATCAACAATGTTCTTGCAACCCAGAGACGCCCGGGTTTTGTCATGATGAAATAGTCTACATCAGAATCTTGCTCCATGTAGCCTTTTGAGAGCGAGCCAGACACCATCACGGCCCTTACAAAAGGGAATTTGCTGATCAACTTTGCCATCCAGATGGCTCGCTTCATCTTCGCTTTGGCCACTTTGTTACCCAACTCACGGCGTTCGACCTGGGTAGCATCAGAAACTGTTGCAAAGTAGTCTCCATGACGATAAATACATCCTTGACTACACAGTTCATCAAGGCTTGATTGGATGTCCTGCTTGACTTCCGTATCCATAAATCGAATCAGCTCGTCCTTTGTTAATGGATATCTGAATATCTGAAAATACGTAAGCGCCTTATAAATTGACCTGCGGACATTTACCATACCATTATATGAAGAAATACTTTGCAATACACAGTGAGGAAATTCTAAAGCATCGCAGCCAAAATAGGAAAATAATTCGACTCAAAGCGGCAGAACAAAGGGACTTGCCAGGCCATAATCCGTCTTACTGCCGATCCTTGAAGAGAAAGGAGGTGGCTTTGCAGCTGCTTTAGAAATACCAGCCAAGGTTTAGCTCTACAAATGTAGCCTTAGCATATTCTGCTGTCAAGTGGGCACCAAGACAAAAACCGCTAGGATTTTTCGATCTGGAAAAGGGGTAAGAATGTACACCGATCTTCACCTTGCCCAAGCGATTTTCCAGGCTTGGCACCCGATTCTCTGGACTTATCAATTCTGCACCCGTCTGTAGGCTAATTGAAAAAGGAGACATCAAGAACTCATGCCCGATGAATACTAGCCCAAGCACAGAACGCTCGAAGTAGCGGTCTGGAAATGCCAGGTGCTGTCTATTTGCATGGTAAATGTCTCTAAAGTGCCGCAGGTCGAGTGAAAGCAAATGTCTGCCCTTGAGATTTCGTTGAAAATGCAACTGAGTACTGATTGTATACAGTGGAAATCTTGGTCCGCCCTCCTTTTCACCTTCTCTGATGCCGAAGCCTAATAGGATTCTGCTGCCCCATCGCCTATAGGCTGGCAGTGTAGATTGCAAGGGCTTGGATTCATTTTCCTTCTTTGATAATTCGATTTCGTATGCAAGGTTCAAGGCCAAAATATTGATACCCAAATTTGGACTACGAAACTTCCCATTGGAGAAATGAGTGAAACTCCCTCCACCCTTGACTCGACTCCGGGAACCAAGTGGATAGCTAAGCAGACAAGACATTTGCGTGATGTTGTTGATGTGCGCGCTAATCACATTGTTGACCGGATTATCAAAGTCATCATAAACCTTGCTCACGTAAGCGATTCCCATGCCCACATCAAACTCCATTTGTAGACCAGCTAACTTACGTTCAAATCGAAGCATTGGAAGCAGACCGATGCCAGTACCAAAAACTTCTCGATCACCAAACAGAGATACGACTGCCTTGAATCGAAACTTCGGGTAATTGTGTAGCTGATGCCAGTACTTTTCTCCACGAGTCTGTAGGTTGTAGCTGGCCTCAAGGTTGACTGTGGGACGGGTGATGGTAGGCCGAAAGTAATCGCGATGCTTGATGATCTTGCCATAGGCAAAGCCAAGCTCCAAGGCTTGCCTGTTTTGGTCGGCAGCAAGTGCTGACTGCCCCTGAACGGAGGTAGAGAGCAGCAAGGCCAAGATAAGTATCGAAAATCGCAGCATATACAAAGACTGTGTAAGCAGATAAGAGGTGTAAAAAGACGCTAAGACTTCCGCATTGCAGTAATAAGCTTAGGTACCTCCAATTGCTATACTTTTTAGGCTATTTTTGCACGAAAATTAACCAATAAAGACAAAGATATGCAAACAGATACTTCGATCAAGGTGTCTACAAGCTTCTTAAAAAAGCTGGGACTCAAGAAACAAAATTCGGGAGTTTCTACCGGCGGCAAATGGTATGCTGGTAAAGGTGAACTAATCGAGTCCTATTCACCTGTTGATGGACGACTGATAGGCAAAGTCACAGCCGCTTCGCAAGCGGAGTACGATAAAGTGGTTGCCAAAGCACAAGCTGCATTCGAAGAATGGAGAATGTGGCCGGCTCCGAAGCGCGGTGAGATAGTAAGACAAATCGGAGAAGAACTCAGAAAGTTCAAGGAACCTCTTGGCAAACTTGTGTCTTACGAGATGGGCAAGAGCCTGCAGGAGGGCTACGGTGAAGTGCAGGAAATGATTGACATCTGCGATTTTGCGGTGGGCCTTTCACGTCAACTTTACGGATTGACCATGCATTCGGAGCGTCCACTTCACCGTATGTATGAGCAATACCATCCGCTTGGTGTAGTGGGTATCATCTCCGCTTTCAATTTCCCGGTGGCTGTATGGTCCTGGAACAGCATGTTGGCCTGGGTTTGTGGCGACACTTGTGTATGGAAGCCCTCCGAAAAAACACCCCTCTGCTCGGTAGCTTGTCAGCAAATCGTTCAAAACGTATTCAAGCGAAACAAAGTACCGGAAGGTGTATCCGGTCTGGTGAACGGAGATTACAAAGTTGGGCAGATGATGTCACAGGATACCAGAGTGCCTTTGGTTTCTGCCACAGGATCTACCCGCATGGGAAAGCTGGTTGCAGCTGAAGTTGCTGGAAGACTGGGACGTTCGCTTCTCGAACTTGGAGGCAACAATGCCATCATCATCACCGATACTGCGGACCTTGACGTTTCATTGGTAGGTGCTGTATTTGGTGCGGTAGGAACTGCTGGTCAGCGTTGCACTACTACCCGTCGTTTGCTGATCCACGAGAGCTGCTATGACGAGGTCAAGAAGCGTTTGACAAAGGCTTATAAGCAAATCAAGATCGGTAATCCATTGGATGAAAAGAATCACATGGGACCTCTGATAGATCATGGAGCCGTGCAGATGTACCAAGATGCCATCGCAAAGGGCAAAGAGGAAGGTGCAAACTTCCTGGTGACTGGCGGTGTGAAAACCGGCAAGGGTTACGAGTCTGGCTGCTATGTAAAGCCGTGCATTGCGGAGGTTAGCAATGACTTTGAAATTGTGCAGCATGAAACCTTTGCCCCGATACTGTACCTAATAAAGGTGAAAGATCTTGACGAGGCCATTCGACTACAGAATGATGTTCCGCAGGGTCTGTCTTCTGCGATTATGACCAGCAATATGCGCGACATGGAGCAGTTCCTTTCTGCCGCTGGCTCCGATTGTGGAATTGCCAACGTTAACATTGGTACGTCTGGTGCTGAGATAGGCGGAGCTTTTGGAGGCGAGAAGGAAACTGGTGGTGGCCGTGAGTCTGGCTCCGATGCCTGGAAGGTTTACATGCGTCGACAAACGAACACGATTAACTATAGCAAGGAGCTTCCGTTGGCGCAGGGGATTAAGTTTGATTTGTAGTAATGAGCAGCATATGCATCAGAAACACTATTCTCCGTGGTCCGCCAATAACGGGCCTTTCGACTCCGCTCAAGGACCGTCATTGGCTACTGCATTAGTATGAGCAAAGTCCTTTTTCTGGCAGGCGAAATAGTTTTTACTCACTCTGGCTCAGGGTCCGATCGGCTCTGCACCGACATTCAAAGTTTTGCTGTTTTGGCCATTGCATTAGTTTTTGCTCAGGCTGGCTCTGCGACCGGCCTGGACTCCGGTTTTTATTGGCTTCATCAATCATCGAAAACTAACCACGGAACACCGATGGTGCAAAATAGCCCGGATGGAAGTGGAAATGCAGCTGCCAGACAGGGGACTGAGTGTGCCGCTAGCAAGGGCTCCGACCTTAGGAGGAGACCTTGATAGCGGATACACGAAGCCACTGGATGGTTGCTGCATTGCAACGGACAGCCGGGAGCCCGTTTACGCGCCGGAGTTTGCTTCGCTCCAAGTATTTTTACGAATGATTAGTGAGGACAGCGAAGTTAGATCAATCGCTAAATTCGGCGATGTCTTTGCTGTGATAGGCTTCTACTAATTGACCGATCAAAACCGCAATATTTGTGATGTTTCGGATTCGATTGACATCATTATCATTGTTGATCACACCTTGCTCTGTATAGAAGATATCCTCTCCTTCTAGTATTACATTGGCTTGAAAATCGTCTTCAAAGATGAGCATTTCCTTGCGCAGGCCATCGTCGAGAATGCTACGGGCGAAGTGATCCTGGTTTGCATCTACGTGGAATTTTTCAAAGAAGATTTCGTGTTCTGTACTTTCGAGCGGATCCTCTTCAATGAACATTCCCTTGATGGTTTTCCAGGCGCGCTTTATGGAACTGGCACGACCAATGGTGACCTGGTAACTGAGGGGATTGTCGCAGCGCACATGCACTGTGGTATAGGGCACCACTGTTTGTCTGCCGTCGTTGCCCTCACGGATGACGTCATAGGAAAAAATACGGACGTAACGTCCTTTGTATTGCCCCGTAATACTTGGCGCGAAGTCCCAGTACTTTGGAAGGTAGTGGATTTCAAATCCAAAGTATCCCGCCAGGGATTTATAATGCTGGAATACACGACTGACTCTTCGTCCAAACACGGATTTTCTTTTGTTTTGCCTGATTGGCGCCTTTAAAAATAAGAATAGATTGACAATATAGTTTTGTTTGCTTTAATGAGATCAGTTTTCAACTCGTAGCTTTAGGCTATACCTCCGATCCCTGTCAGTGAGACTGAGGATTAGCAAACTTTGGTCGGTGTCGGGAAGAGGAATGGAAAAATCTGCTGCAGTGGTTCTATTGAGTTTTCCTTTTTGCAATAGTGCACCAGCGGTAGTATGCAACTCCCAGTAGGCCTCCTGACCTGTGATCCAATCAGTGTTGACGAGCACCTGCTGGGAAGTTGGATTGGGATATACTTTGATTAAGGATTGGTCGATCTCTTCGATCAAGGTTATCTGCTGTGTGCGCTCCCAGCGATTCGTTCCTTCTAAGAGAATCATCTGCTGATCGAGATGGAAATCATCGCTCACTTCCGTGATTGGGAAGGACCAAAAGTCTACCAGCACGCTATCTTGAGCGACGTGCACCAGGCAGTAGCCATGCTCATGGAAATTATTGTATAGATGATGTGGATTTACACTTTGGCTCACATCTGCTGCGAACTCCGCGATGGTGACATTGTATCCTTCTTCATCAAAATTGCCTCTGGTGATACTGGTAATCACCATCTCTACGCCATGTGCGCCCTCGCCGGTGGCTCTATCGTAACCAGACTCATCGATTGGAGGAATGATCAGATCATTTGCAAAGGATAAGTGCGCATCGCCGCTAAGCACCAGAATATTGTCGATCTCATTTTCTCTCCAAAACTGGAAGAGTCGCTTTCGATCTTCAAAATGGCCATCCCAGGTGGTGTCATCAAATACATCTCCGTCTGTAGGATAATCTATGATGGTGGGTATGCCGACTGCATTCCAATGCCCCATGATGTTTTGGTTAGCGAGGATTTTCCATTTTGCTTCAGAGCTATTCATTTCTTCTGTCAACCATTCGTACTGTTGATTGCCGAGTATGCTGGTCTCTTCATCTATGATGATGTCATCGCCTTTGTAAGTGTGAAGATCTACAACAAAGAGATCGACCAGGTTCCCGACGGAGATCTTGCGATATATTTGAAAAGGGTCGGATTCAAGTTGACGCGAACCGGGGATGTATTCGTGGAATGCCTGTACCGAGCCTGCCCAGTCATCTACGTCATCTTTATTCCCCATATCATGGTTATCCCATAGCACAATCCAGGGATGCATCTGTCTGGCTTCCCTAAGGTCGGGATCAAGCAGATAGTATTCGTGCCGTTCCCTCCATTCTTCCAGGGTAGAAGGATCGACAGGATACGGATCAGGTACTCTAATTAGTTCGTCTCCATCAGGATCATTGTAAATATAGTCGCCGAGATGGATCATTAGATCAAGATCTTCGATTTGAGCAAGCTGGCGGTAGGCATTGAAGTAGCCAGAATAAACGGAAGCGCAAGAAGCTGCTGCCAGTTTCAGATCTTCTGGGTTGGAAGGTAGTGTCTTGCTTCTTCCTACTGCCGAGTATTTGCCTTGATCGTCAATGAAGCGATAATAGTAGTAAGTATCTTCCGCGAGGCCGGAAAGCGGAACATGGATTGTCATATCCAGATCAGGCGAAGTGGATTGAGCGCCCTGGGCTTCAAGTTGTAAAAAATCCTCAGTGAGGGAGAGTTCATATTGCACCTCAGTTGGCATGTCGGAATCCACCTTTGTCCAAAGCACCAATTCAGTGGATGAGGGAGCAGCTGAGGCAACCCCAAAGTGGAACGGAGCATGGAGTGAATCTGCGTACATTCGATCGGGATAAGTGATCTGAGCGTAAGTCTTTTGATGGGACAAAAGCAGCAGGAGGCTTAACAAAGAACAGATTGTTGCAAGCCGGAGGCAAGGTTGACTGAAAGAGCTTCTGGACATTTGGAGGATTTTCTTCTTGAATAATGCAAATGGAAGTTCGCAGAATTCCTCGAAAGCCCCAAGAAAAGGCGATATTCAGACTGAAAATGTCATAACTTGATGATTTATTGCCCCTTTAATTCTGCTTTAGTGCAGCCTGCTTGCTATGAAGAATAGCTCATTAGGCTTTGTGTTTGCCGTTTTGGCCGTTTGGAGTCTCTTAGGCCCTTTCCTGTTTAGCCCCTTGTATGTCAATGTACATCAGGAGCTACAACTCCTGCTTTGCGCTCTGATTCTTATACCTTCAATTGTATTGATACGCAAATCCGGAATAGCCCTGGGTCCGAGTAGTAGCTACGAATATGTAGCTCTGGGATTTCTGCTTTTCAGTGCGATCTCTATTATGTGGGCACACAATCTAGGCTTGGCCTTATTTCACTTATGTGGATTGTCAGTCGCCCTTGTATTCTACTTTGCCGTGAAAGCAGTAGTACAGCGCAAGGGGGCTGTGCCGGATATGCGTCTTCTCTGCAATTTAGTATCTGTCACGTCAATTTTGGTGTTGCTTCATTCGCTGTGGGCTGTTTGGAAGCTGAAAGAAAAGCTGGCAAGTCTCGATATAGCCTTCAGTCTCGACAACACTTACTTGCATCTCATGAAGAATGTGATGGGGCATAAGAATCCCTTGAGCATCTATTGTCTTTTTTTGATCAGTCTGCTCTTGTTGAAAGAAAAGGGAGTTGATCAAAGAAGAGTGTTGTTGAAGCGCGTTTTGATCTTGCTTTTGATTGTGCTGGTGCTTTTGTTACAATCCAGATCAGCTACTATTGGACTTGTCTTGATTCTAATGGCAGCGGCTGCGCCCTGGCTGATCGAACAAATGAAGCAGCGCTTTAATCTGAATGCAAAAGTGGCTATTGGTCTTTTGGTCTCCGGCACTTTTACGGTTCTAGCATCGCTATTCGTCATTTTGAGTCAGTTCTCGAGCAAATTCAACTTTGTCGAGATGCTTGTTGGAGGGTCCGATTATGGCAGAAAGGAAATGTGGCAAAGCAGCTTGTTGCTTGCCAAGCAAAGGCTGCTCAATGGATTTGGTTTACGTTCCTGGCCGCTCAGGTTTCCGGATGCCGGACTGATTACTGTAAAAGAAGGATACACACATCCGCACAATGATTACCTATTATATTTGTTTGAGCTTGGTATTCCCGGTCTGGTGATTCTGCTGTTGGGAATCGGGGTCTTCTTCCACTATTTTATTCGAGCCAGGAGTTTTGAGAATCGTGAAATCCTACTTGGTTTCTTGGCTGCTATCGTCGCCTCGGCGGCATTCATAAACATTAGTCTCAATATCAGTTTGACATTATTTGTTGCATTTGCCGCGGCAATATTAGCTGGAAGTGCAGCAAAGAAAAGCGAACAAAGAGATGGCATTGTTCAGCCCGTTTTAAGCGGTGAAGGAAAAGAACTTATTTGGCCAGGCATTTTTGCCGCAATGATGTTGATTACAATCCTTGTTTCTGTAGATCATATACGAGGAGACAGAGCAGTGAGAAACACCTATTACCATCTTCAAAAGAACGACTTTCCTAAGGTTATCACAAGTGCCGAAAAGATCGAGTCCCCTATTTTCAATCTCTGGCATCTCAAACCCGCTAGCTTTTATAGAGGTCAGGCTTATTATAGGGAGCGAAAATATGAGCAAGCAAGGGTCCATTATGAGCAGGCTGTACAGGAAAACCCTAATCACTCAAGAGTTAGGTTTGAATTAGGGATGATTTATAGGCAAACTGGCAAAAAGCGGAAAGCCCTGGAGCAGTTCGAGAAAACCAGGCAGTTAGATCGTAATTCGTATAGAAATAATGCCGAACTGGCAGTTACTTTGTTAGACCTTGGACGTTTTAAGAGGGCCGAAGAAATTGCAAAAGAATTGCCTGATGAGGTCGGTAGGAAGAAGGTGATACTGGAAAGAGCCAGAAGGCGAGATCGCGATTAGTTATGAGAGTGGCCAACATGAGACCTATCCATCATAAGGTCTTGATTCACTGCCGGTAAATGGGCATTTTTTCGTAAATTTGCGCTCATTTATGAGGAATCACGCCTCTATAGAATGTCAAAATCGAATAATTTTCACTGATGAGCAAGTCAAGTCACTTCAATTCAATCTGCTGCCTAGTCCTGGTTTTGTTTTCGCTTCACTGGAGCGGCTGTCAGGAAAAAGAAATTTTGATTTCCTCTCTGAAGAAAGCAGAAGGCATTTACATCAAAGACAGTAAGCCATTTTCCGGTACTGCTTTGGAGAAGTTCCCAAATGGTCAGACGAAGGCAGAAATTCAGTTGACTAACGGACGATATCACGGAGATGTGACGCGATATATGAAAAATGGCATTCGCTCTATGGTGACTAAATATGTGGATGGTAAAAAGGAAGGGCCACGAACCTCCTACTTTCCGACTGGCACTGTATCGGTCGAAGAGCACTTCGAGGACGACCTGAAGATGGGCGTTCGCACCGCCTATTGGGAGAATGGTAGTCCGAAAGTTGAGAACTCATTTCTCAATGGCATGAAAGACGGTAAGGAGACAAGGTGGTACCAAAATGGGCAGATCAGTTTTGAGGGATCATTTATTCAGGACAAGCCTGATGCAGGGGCTCTGCACTATTTCGATAATGGCCAGATTAAGATTGAGGAAAATTATAAAGACGGGATGTTGACCGGCAAGCGCAACACTTTTTACGAGAATGGGCAGCTAAAAAAGCAAGAGAATTTTGTTGAAGGAAAGTTGCATGGCAAAAAGACCAGTTTCCACGAAGGTGGAGAGAAGCGAACAGAGGTTCAAGCCAACACTGGGATCATACTGAGTCAGAACGGCTGGTATGCCAATGGACAAAAGGAGTTTGAGCGTGTGTTTGATGAATTTGGTAAGCCGATGGGTGAGGGCACAGAGTGGTACGAGAATGGAAAAGTAAAGCAAAAAGTTGACTATACCGAGGGCTTGCAGAAGACTGTCTATTATGAAAACGGCACAAAGAAGCTAGAAGAAAAGTTTGACCGGGAAAATAATGGTACTAAGGAAGAATGGTATGAAAACGGCAGCACCAAATCGCGCAGCACGCTTGCAGGAGGTAAGCTAACTGGTGAGCTCGTTGAGTGGTATGCAAATGGTCAGAAAAAATTAACGCAACAATTCAGCAATGGTGTGCGCCAAGGCAAGCAGACTCAATGGCACAGTAACGGAGTTGTGAGCAAGGAGGTGAACTTTAGAAACGATAAGCAGGTCGGTAAAACGCTCCTTTGGAGCAAGGATGGCAAAAGCATCGCAGCCAAGCCTAAAGACAAGAACGCCGGAGCAAATAAGTCTTCTGCAAAGGGCAAGAAAGACAGCGGGAAGGCAAAAAAAGGAAATAATAAAGCCGGTGTAAATAAGGGCAAGGCAAAGGGAGGAAAAAACAAAGCCGGCAAAAAGCAAGGTGGACAAAACAACAAGGCGAAAAAAGGTGCAGACAAAGGCAAAAAAAATGGGGGTAATTGATACTCCTGCGCTGTAGATCCCGTGCGGATCAGCTACATTTCTTTCCCATAATAGCAAATTAATATATGGAGGTCTCCGTCGTAATACCGGCTTATAATGAAGAAGGCAATATTGCCGAATTGCATGCAGAAGTAAAGCAGGCTTGCGAGCAAAATAACTATACCTACGAAATCATCTTTATAGATGATGGTTCTTCTGACCGCACGGTAGAAATTGGAAAGACCTTGCAGCCCATCAAATTGATCGAACTACGCAAAAACTTCGGGCAAACAGCGGCGATGGATGCCGGAATAAAAGCTGCTAAGTATCCCTTAATCGTGACGATGGATGGTGATCGTCAGAATGATCCGGCAGACATTCCAAAGCTGATCGATCACTTAGAAGAAAATGATCTTGACATCGTGTCTGGATGGAGAAAGGACCGGAAGGATCCCTTCTTAAAAAACTTCATATCGAGAGGAGCCAATCTGCTGAGAAAGATTCTTATCAATGACGGAATACACGATAGTGGATGTTCATTGAAAGTCTACAAAAAGGAATGTTTCGACAATGTGACTTTGTACGGGGAAATGCACAGATTTATCCCCGCCTTACTAAAGATCAAAGGCTACAAGGTTGGAGAACAGGTGGTAAACCACCGCGCAAGAACGGCCGGGGTAACGAAGTACAATTGGCGTCGTACCTTCAAAGGGTTTATTGATATGATATCCGTGTGGTTTTGGAACAAGTATGCTTCAAGACCACTGCACTTACTTGGAGGTCTTGGTGGCATCATGATCTTCCTGGGAATCATCTCGGCCATGTTTACCGTATATTTCTTTCTGCAAGGTCGAGGCATGTCAGAATCAGCCTGGCCAATCCTTACCATGTTCCTATTGCTGACAGGAATTCAGATGTTCATTTCCGGCCTGATCGCCGATATACTTTTCAAGAACTATTTTGAAAGCACAAGAAATCGCTCATACGAGGTTAAAACGGTGCACGAAAATTAGTCATTGACCAACGAGAATCCATGTTAGCTGAAAACAAAGCTGAAAAGATAGTTCCGACGACAAAGGGCAAGGGATTCCTGCGCCTGATTGCTGCTCTTCTACCAGTGATCATATTGACCCTCGTAATGCTTGTGCTGGGAAACAATAATGTCAAGAGTAGCTTACCTGTTATATTGCTACTGTCGGCTCTCACGTCTGTTGCGGTGCTGGGCAGTCGTTTTCTGCTGCAAAAGGGAAACAAGGAATTGCTCACCATTGCGCCTTACGGCTTCATCGCAAGCATATTCCTTAATCTGGCAGTTTCGCTTCCAATAGGAGCGCTGATGAACCTGGGAATCGAGCGTCTTGCTTTGCTATTTCTATTTGCTGCATTTGGCGGCATTATGATACTTGCACAGGATGAAGAGTCTTCAATAAAAAGTGTTGGCCCTGTGCTGCCACCTGAAGGGTCATTGAGCAAGGCTTTTGCTGATTCGCAGCTTTATCCATTAATAGCCTTACTGGGAATCTTCGTAGTAGCAATAGTTGCCAGGAGTTACCAGATCGATTTACTGGATACTTATAGGGATGAAGATCACCATATTGCAAGCGCAAGAATGCTGCTCAACCAGGGAGATTTTGAATATTCCCGAGGGGCCATAGTGACCTATATGACTGCCCTGTTTAGTTGGATGGGGGGAGCATTCTCTTTTCATGACTATATGGTTTGGGGAAGAATACCAAGTGTCATTATTGGATCTCTTCTTGTCATTCCACTGTACTTTTTAGGACGAAAAATACACCCCATTGCTGGTCTTTTTGCTGCTGCATTATGGGCCATTTCGCCCTGGGGCATCGGCTTGTCTAGAATCGTCAGAGAGCACCCTTACTACCTTATGGTATCGATGTGCTACGCACTTTTGATGCTGGACCTTGCCAAAACGGTGCTGAATTATGACAAGAAAAACAGGAACAAGCTAATCATCTATGCAGTACTGATATTGGCTTTGCTGATCTACGCTTTTGTGATAGACTGGCTCTCAACGCTAAAAATCAATGGGGTCTTGCTGGCAGTAGTAAGTTTCTCTTATCTGGTAGCCCACTATGAAGTCATTGTTCAAAACTTCAGAAAGCAAATTAAGCTTGTGGCGGGTGCAGCGGTCGCCATGATATTATTCATGATTCCTGCCAGTAGATCAAAGTTTGCCAGTCTGGACAGCCAAACGGATATTCGTTGGGCTGACACTTTCCTCAACCCTTTTATAGACTCGCCGATCCACTGGTGGGCAGAAAAAACAGGAGACTTTTATCTGGTGTATTTCTTCCTGTTACTAGGAGTTATTGGAGCACTGCTATTGAATCGCCGCTACTTCTTTGTATACTTGATTAGCTTTTTGTTGGTTGTTTCAGCGTATCACTTCTTTTTTAACCGTTATTACGCGCCACGATACATTGCCTTTGCCTTGCCCTTTTATGTTCTTTGGATTTCCGGTAGTCTCTATTTTCTGTTCCGCCAATTTGATCTCATCAGACTTCCGGCCGCCAGGATTGCAGCCAAAGCAGCCACAGGGTTGGTAATGCTAAATCTATTCAACTTTCAGAATGCCTACCTGGCAGTTACGGATAAATCTACCTTGAGTAGTTACGCAACTAAAACCACAGGGGAATATCACAACAACAAACAAGTCGTACTTGATTTCATGGATCGTTTTGAATTTGAAGATTTGAAGCATGACGCCTATATCACATCAATTTACGACTACTGTCTTGAACATGAATATGGCTTGGAAAACATCCATAAATACAAGTACAAAGACCCAAACCGATTTGCCTTTGTAGATTCTGTAGTGGCCGCAAATACCAGCGGATGGATGATTCTTGACTACCACAGAAATTCCCTCTGGAAACAAGGATATCCTCTTCAGGAAGGTTTTACATCGGGAGAAACTCCAGTCAAGCTATTACATGGAGAGGACCTCTGCTACATATACAGATGGGATAAACTAGGATTTGAGAACCTGCGCCTGAGCAGAGAAGTGACGGCAGGATTTGATCCCGGGGTTACTTTGGATATGTCCAAGCCCATCAGCATATCTTTCTGGAACAATGCCAATCTGGAGACACCAGGGGCACCATTTTATATTGGCGAGAACTACATCAAAGGAATCTCTGTAGAGTCAGATCCAATGTTTTCGAAAGGAGGCTTCATGTTCCGTTATGCTGACAGTGGGGATTGTTATGGTTTAGAAACTGGTAAAATAAACGACAGAAAGTGGCACCATGTGGTCTGGTACCAGGAAGGTGGCGGCGTTGGCTCAGAGTATGGCCTGTATATTGATGGGGAAATGAAGTCCAAATGTGCCATATCCCGAGAGAAGAATGACCTGGTCAATTTCATCATGGGTAATTTCAATGGAAGACTTCAAGACCTGAGAATTTACGACTTTGCTCTGCAAGCAGATCAGGTAGATGCCATCTATAATCGAAAAGACTTGTTCACTAATGAACCGGATCCTGATCCTAGCATGGACTTCGAACCAAAACACAGTTGGATGGTTGAAGGTGTTGAAATTGTAAAGTGACCTTGGCCGCACTTTTTATCTAAAGAAGGGCCGTTCAAAATGCGGACTTGAGGTCTTTACATTTGGTCGTCCAATAATGACAATGACAGCAATGTGCAATTATACTGCTGTCGAAAACAAATAAACGTACAAGTATGAGGATACTATTCCTAAACTATGAGTTCCCGCCACTAGGTGGTGGTGCCAGCCCAATTAGCTATGAAATTGCAGAGCGATACGTACAACTCGGTCATGAGGTGGACGTAGTTACGATGGGATTCAAAGGCTTGCGTGATCGGGAAACAGTTAACGGCATAGGCATCTATAGAATTCCATGCCTGAGGGCAAAAAAGGAGATCTGTCATCCTCATGAAATGGCCACCTTCAACTTCAATGCCATCAAATTCCTCAAACAACATTTGCTGGTCAATAGCTACGATGTTTGTCACACACACTTTGCGATCCCTACAGGCATTGTCGCTGCATGGGTGAAGCAGAAGTTCGGAATCAATTACATTATTACCAGTCACGGGAGCGATATTCCTGGGTACAACAATGATCGTTTTACCTTCTTGCACTACTTCACAAAGCCGGTGCTCAATTACGTGATGAAACATTCTTCAGGAAACTTTTCTGGTTCCGAATACCTCGCAGGTTTGGCCAATACCAATCTCAATCCACCGATTAAATATCAGGTGATCAGAGAAGGATTCAAAAGCCATCTCTACGAGCCTCGTCCAAAGAAGAAGATAATCCTCTCTACCGGTCGACTACTTAGAAGAAAAGGCTTTCAATACCTCATCAAGGCAGTAAGTCACAAGGACTTTGGCTACGAAGTACACATCTGCGGCGATGGCCCAATGATGGACG
Organism: Chitinophagales bacterium; assembly: GCA_020629005.1. GTDB lineage: Bacteria > Bacteroidota > Bacteroidia > Chitinophagales > UBA2359 > JAHDDV01. The sequence continues at coordinate 4,950 of JAHDEE010000068.1, read as the reverse complement.
AGTTGAAAGAACTGGCAAAAGCAAGCAAGACCAAAATCGTATTTCACGGATGGATCAATAACCAGTCTGAACAATACACGGAGCTGCTGGAGACTGCCTCGATCTACAGTCTTGTATCGGCAAAAGAAAATGCTTCAAAATCACTTCTGGAGGCAATGAGTGCTGGTTGCGCTGTAATCACCTCAAATATAGCTGGATGTCCGGAATCCGTAGGCGATGCCGGAATTACGATTCCGCCGGAAGATGAGACTCGATTGAGAGAAGTACTAACAGATCTCTGCGAAAATGAAGACAAGATAGCTGAACTCGGCAAAAGGTCACGAGATAGAATACTCAACGTCTACGATTGGGACAAGTTGATCAAGCAGTACGAAAACGTGCTTATGGAACTTGCCGAAAACCGAACAGTAACAAGCGTATGAAAGTACTACATTTAATAGATGCGATGGGCCTTGGTGGTGCCCAAACGATTCTCAAGTCAGTCTTTGAATTTCAAAAAGACAACAAAGACATCTATATCTATGCATTGCGGACCAAAGGCATCAGCATGGAGGTAGATCATGAAAATCTCATCATAAACGAGTCGACAGCAAAGTACTCTTTTGCCCCATTGAGCTTCCTGAAAGACTTCATCGCAAAGAACAAGATTGAGGTCTTGCATTGTCATCTGTTCCGCTCAGAAGTTTTTGGATACCTGCTCAAGAAACGGCATTTCCCAGACATCAAGTTGATCTTTCACGAGCATGGCCAAATCGTCAAAAGCGATACCAACCGAGCTACCGAAGATTTGCTCTACAATCGCTTCAATCAATTCTCACAGTCTAGCGTGGATCTGTTCATAGCTGTATCTGATGCCATGAAGCGATTCCTAATATCAAACGGGAATGTGAAGGAAGATCGGATCAAGACGATCTACAATTTTGTAGACCTGGAGAAGTTTGACCCTTCCAATATTCCTGCAGACAATAGCGCCTTCAAACAAAAGCACGGCATCGAAGCCGAAGACTTTGTTGTTGGATTCGCCGGCAGGTTGATCAAAAGAAAAGGATGGAAAGAGTACCTGCAAGCGGCAAAAATACTCTCCGAAAAACGAAAAGACATCAAATTCCTGATCGCCGGCGATGGCAATGACAAACCTGCACTGCTGGAAATGATCAAGGAACTCAACATTGGTGAGCAGGTGAAATATCTCGGATATGTAGACAATATGCTGGCCTTTTATGGCAGCCTGGACCTATTTGCAATGCCCTCTCATTTCGAAGGCTTGCCCATGTCTCAACTCGAAGTGATGGCACTTGGTGTACCGCTGGTGACCACCAATGGCCCCGGAATGGATGAAGTGCCTAGAGACGGCAAAGAAGCAATCTTTGTAAAGCTCTACGACCCGCAGGACCTGGCAGATAAAATCGATAGACTTTACCTTGACCAAGACAAGGCTGCTGAGTTGGCAGACAATGGACTGGTACGCGTGCAAGAGTTTGGGCTCAAGTCTTACGTGCAGCAGCTGGATGAAACCTACCAAAATCTCTTTGCGCAAAGTCTCAGCTAATTCGTCTTACAGTCGTACCGAGCCATACTCGAACCAAAAGAAATCCATGAAACTACATTTTGTAGGAATAGGCGCCTCCAAAGCAGGCACCACTCAAGTAGCAGAGGTATTGGGAACCCATCCTGAGCTCTGCCTTTCAGAACCCAAGGAAGTACATTACTTCAACAAAATTCAGTCCTACATTCATGGAGAGGACAACCCTCACTATGAGAAACCATTAGCCTGGTACGCCAAACACTTCGCCCACTGTGCAGTAGATGCCAAAAGAGGTGAATTCTCTACCGGCTACCTGTATGATCCGGATGCTGCAGAACGCATCGCCGCAAAGTTTCCGGATGCCAAGATCATTGCCTGCCTGAGAGAGCCGGTTTCAAGGGCCTACTCCCATTTCACCATGCACCGCTACTACCTGCAAAAGGAAAACCGCAGCTTCGAAGACACCATACATACACAAATGGAGTACCTGGAAAAGGGTCTGTACTACAAGCAACTCCTCCCCTACTTCGAGCGCTTTCCAAAGGAGCAAATCATGATCATCTTGCTGGACGATTGGATCAAAGACGCTTCAGCCGTCTGCAGGAAACTATACAGCTTCCTCGAAATCGATACAGAATTTGAATCTCCAAAGCTGCTCAAAAAAGCCAACAGCGCAAAAGCATCTCGCTTCAAATTTGTCTCCGAATGGATGGGTCATGTTTCCCACTTCCTGATCAACAATGGCATGAGCTCTGTAGTAGCAGGACTGAAAAAACTCGGCCTTCGTGACCTGCTGATCAACCTCAACAGCAAGAAGCTGGACTATCCGCCACTCGACAAGGAAATGAAAGACAAACTCCGCCCCTTCTTTCACGAAGATATCGCAGCACTGGAACAACTGATCGGCAGAGACCTTACTGCCTGGAAAGGCCAAAGAAAACAAATCCCGCAGGATAGTTAATTTTGCGTAAACACAGTGAGCATATCAAAATGAACACAACCAGAAAAGTAGATTTTATAGGAATCGGTGCAGCAAAATCCGGCACCACCTGGCTGGCAGATAATCTGCGAAAGCATCCACAAATCTATATTCCAGAACTGAAGGAGCTAACCTATTTCAACCAGACCCTACAAAGGCTTCCTGGCGTCACAAATCCACGCTCACAAAAAGACCTGCGCTGGTATCATAACTACTATGCCGATGCTCGTATCGATCAATGCTGGGGCGAAATCTCCGTACAGTACATGGCCGTAGAGGGAACAGCACAGGAGATTTATAACTACAATCCGAACGTCAAAATCCTGGCCATTCTTCGCAATCCGCCTAAACAGGTATTCTCCCACTACAATTATCTGCTGCAAAGAGGTGTGCTCAATAGCAACTCCCTAAAAGCCGCCATGAAGGAGCGGCCAGACTTACTCGCCTCCACATTCTACTACCAACAATTGAAACCTTACTACGATCTGTTTCCAAGAGAAAACATCAAAGTTATGCTCTTTGACGATCTGCGAAGCGACAATGCGGAACTGTATAAAAGCTACCTCGATTTTCTTGGTCTTGAACACATCATTCCTGATAGCCTGAATGCCAGTTCTAATGTAACACAGGCTCCAAAGTTTGCTGGCCTTACCTATTTCATTCAAAACACCAGACACTTCATCACCAAGCACAATCTGGAGTTCCTCATCCCAATACTGCGCAAAACAGGAGTTGTGCAATTAGGCACTTTCATTCGCGACAAATGGAACGTGAAAAAAGTAGACAAAAAGCCAAAACTAGATCCGGAGCTGGAACAAGAAATGAGGCAGTACTACCAGGAGGATATTGAAAAACTGGAGACCTTACTCGATCGTGATCTATCCGCCTGGAAACCGCTTGCTCAGGTATAAAGCCGTCTAAATGTCCGAGAAACCCTCGCTTCAAAAATCACTGAAGCAAAAGCTGCTGAAAGAAACTGGTTGGAGTTTTGCCACCAAATTCATGACGCTGCCACTCTTCTTTCTGCTCAATATCATGCTGGCAAGATATCTGGGCAAAGACAATTTTGGAGCCTGGTCCTATTTTTATTCCTTCTTCTCAGTCTTCCTATTGATCGCCTTTTTTGGCATCCGCGCCTCCACCAAATTCCTGGCAGAATACAATGGAACTCCACACAGAGGGGTCATCATCAATACAGTCGTCCGGCTGAGACTAGTCACCGGAGTCGTATTTGCCTGCTTGATGTATTTGCTTGCAGAGCCTTTGGCTGGCTGGGCCGATAGACCAGAATTTGCACGCATGTTCCGCTGGGGAAGCCTGCCCTTATTCTTCCTTAGCTTCACGGAGTTCATGAAAGGCTCCTTTGCAGGATTACACAAAATAAAATATAACTTTCTAACCAATGCATTAGAGCACGGCTCAAAGCTGCTACTAGTCTTTCTGGTTCTTCAATATACACTCGACCACGTCTCGCTATTGCAAGCCTATGCTGCGGCAGGCGCCATCTGCACCTGCGTGATGATGTATCTTCTGTATCGCGATTTCTACAGCAAAGGAGAAAGCTTTACGGATCGCTCGATAATGAAGGAGGTCATTCAATACAGCATCCCACTTTTCTTTATCAGCATCGGCTTCACCATCGCCACCGAGATTGACACTCTCATGCTCGGAAAACTCTCCGACGACGGCGCCGTAGGAGACTACGCAATTGCCAAACAAATCGTGACCCGGCTGCCACACATCTCCCAGGCAATCGCTATGGGCACCATGCCCGTATTCGCCAAGCTAAGTGCAGAAAATGCCGCCCGGCTCAAAGCCCTTTTCTATCGACTCATCAAGATCAATATCGCTCTTTTCGGATTCATCATTGCCGGCATATTGTTGACCGCTGGCTTCGTGATCCCATTCTTATATGGCGCAGAATTCAACGGCGCCATTTTACCGCTACGCATCCTCTGCATCTATCTGAGCTGCGCCTCCTTCCTGGCCTACTTCAACTCCTTCCTCGATTTCTCCGGCAAGGCCAAAATCCGAATGTACAACCTCTTTTTCTCTACGCTCATCAACATCGGCCTAAACTATTACCTCATCCCAATCTACGGCGCTAGCGGTGCGGCCATCGCCACATCAATCTCCTATTTCCCCTATCTCCTACTCAATGCCTGGGAAACCAGACAAGTATTTAAATCAAAATCACAATAATTTTTTTGGAGCGAAGCGATATACCTTCGCGTAAGCGGCAGTCTCGTGCTCCACTATTATTCGCTACCTGCCTGCTTGTTCCTGCTCTGTGCCTGGCATCTCTCCGGCAAGCTCCGAGCTACCATGCACAGGCAGTCACTGGCGCATGCAGGCAGCTCATACCGTTGCGCCCGAGGCTATTTCGACAGGCCCCACCTTCGCGCTACTATCTTTCTCCACGACCGAGACCCCCTGCAAAATAGCC
>JAHDEE010000001.1:18967-109039 GCA_020629005.1 Chitinophagales bacterium | reverse complement strand
GACAGAAATAGAAGCCCTTAAAGGTGGTGCGAATTTCGTTTGCGTAGCACTAGGAAGCAAGTAGCTTGACCAGCTTATTAGGATAATCGGTGATGATACCATCAACACCCATTTTTAGCAACTTGCGCATCTTTTTCTTCTTGTTTACTGTCCAGGGTATCACCTGCATGCCGAGTGACTGAGCCGCTTCAACTAATTCTTTATCCAGCAGCTTATAGGAGGGACTGTAGATAGAGGGCTGGAAGCCAAGCAGTGATGTGATTTCCCCCAGATTCTTCAGCTTATCGGTAAGAAATGCCAGGCGAACCTCAGGATAGGCCTTGTGCACATACTGAAGACAAACCGGATCAAAAGACTGCAAATTGGCGCGTTCCTTCAGCTCGTGTTTCTGTATTACTGCAACAACAAGATCAGAAAATTCAGCCGCCTCAGGGTGGTAAGTATTGTTGTACTGTTCTGCTCTCTTGAGCTCAATATTGTATCGAAGAGGAGCTTTACCACTTTCCTTTGCATACTTTTCGCAAGCGGCTATCATATCATCCAATAGAGGTTTTACCACCTTCATTTTCTTCTGCTTGCGGTAAAGCAAATGCGGCTTTGTGCCACAGTCGCATCGGGCAATATCTGCATAATCCATCTTATACAAATTGTAATCCTTGCCCTTACCCGGAGGAATCATTCTGCCTTGCGGATCCAGGCAGATCATCGGATTTAGATAGGGCTCATGAGAAACTACCACCTGCTTATCTTTGCTGATGATCACATCCAGCTCTAAAGTCGAAACGCCGATATCGATCGCAGCCAGGAACCCTTCAATGGTATTTTCCGGATACAAACCTCTACAACCTCTGTGTCCCTGAATGTCAATTTGTTGTGCCATTATCGACTGAGTCATTAGCAGTAGCATTAGTACGGAATACTTCGCCATGTTCTTGAATTGCTTGTGGATGTTTGCCGCGATTGTCAGCAAAAAAGTGCTCTTTTTTTGGAGCGAAACGCATTGATTCAGGAAACTGCAGTCCCGTGCTCTGTTGCAATTCAACCCTGGCAGGCTTGCTCATGATCTGCCTATGGGGTCTCTCCTAAGGTCGAGCCCCCATAGGCAGCCATTCGCCACAGCCTGCCAGGGTTTCATTTCCACGACGCCCGGGGCTATTTTGCACCTATCTGCTCCGTAGAAAGAAAAGCAATTTGAACGCTGATCGGCTGAGAAGCACAATCAAAGCCTGCTAACTATCGATACTACTTTACAGTGCCAGACATGTGGTCTCCCCGTACATGCTTAGAGGAAGTCTATTTTTCCTGAGTCAAGATTGTAGTATGCAGGAACCACTTTAACAGTTCCAGATTCTACCGCCTTGGCAATGATAGCTGATCTGCTCGATAGCTCAGTTGCCGTAAGTTCTGCATTCTTTTTAACAATTGCATTGATGTCTGCTCCTTCAGGAGAGGCAGCCAAAGCCGGAGTGATGTGCGAAAGCAAATGGTTCAGGTTATGTCCATTGTCACCACCTTTCGTAGCAGCGGTCACTGCTCCACAACTTTGGTGACCCAAGACAACAATAACCTGACTGCCACAATGCGCAACCGCGTATTCTATACTGGCAATTGAGGAGTTGTTGGCCACGTTGCCAGCCACTCTTACTACGAAGAGTTCACCAAGTCCGGTATCGAAAGCCAGTTCCGGAACCACACGACTGTCTGCACAACTAAGAATGATTGCATAGGGCTCCTGACCGCTGGTCAAGGATTCTCTTCTGGCACTATCCTGTAGTTTACCATCCAATTTGTCTTCTACGAATCGGGCGTTACCCGCTTTTAAGCGGTCTAATACATTTTCGATTGTCATTAGATTAGTAGCTTTGAAATTTAGTGAAATTTGAAAAACGACTGCAAGATAGGATATGATTGAGAAGTCTGAAACTCGATGCTCAGAAAAATTCAACTCTTCATAAATGCTTCTTGCTCTGTCTACTGCAACAAATATTTAGCAAAATAGTTGGTTTTTGTCTTTTGGGCTGAATGCCATTGTTATTGGTTAGTCTCTGCGGGTATGAAAGAGGCGAAATAGCCCCGATAGAAACGAAAATGGAGGTGCACGGAGCTGACTGACTGCGCCCCTTGCAAGGGCTCCCTTAGGAGACCTTGCAAGGGGATGCAGGAAGCAGCGAGGGGTGCCTCCATTGTAGTGGATAGCGGGAAGGGCATTGCGCGTAGGGCTTCCGTTTCGCTCCTTTTAAAGATTTTGTTGTTAACTTAAGAGTGGTGGTCGCAGTTGATCAATCGGCACAGCGGCGAATTTTGTAAAGAAACCACATTTGAGATGAAGTATAATGAATTGACAGCTGAGGAATCCAGGGTGATAGAGCGAAAGGGGACTGAGCGCGCTTTTACGGGGAAGCTCACGGACAATAAGGCGCAGGGCCAATATATCTGCAAGAAATGCGAAGCGCCCTTGTATGATTCGGCCCATAAATTTGAGTCGATGTGCGGCTGGCCCAGCTTTGATGATGAGATTGCAGGAGCGGTGAAAAGGCTGTTGGATGCCGATGGCCGCAGAGTGGAAATCGTTTGCAATAATTGTGGAGGACACCTGGGGCATGTATTTGAGGGTGAGTATCTTACGCCGAAAAACCTGCGACATTGTGTGAATTCCATTTCAATGAAGTTTGTGCCACTGGATAAATCAAAGGAGGTGATAAATGGATAAGCATCTAGAAAAAGCGGTTTTTGGAGCTGGATGTTTTTGGTGTGTTGAATCTGTATTTCTGGAATTGCGTGGGGTAGAGTCCGTGCAATCTGGCTATGCGGGCGGTGCGGCTGAAAGGGCCAATTATAAGGAGGTCTGTTCCGGACTGACGAAACATGCGGAGGTTGCTCAGATCATCTTTGATCCTTCGGTGATTGCTTTTGAGCAATTATTGCAGGTTTTTTGGTCTACACATGATCCGACGACGCCAAATCGACAAGGAAATGATCGGGGACCGCAATATAGATCTGCTATCTTCTACCTAGATGAGGCCCAAAGATTGTCTGCGGAAAAATCAAAGCAGGAGATTGCTACGCAGTTGTGGTCTGCACCAATTGTAACGGAGATTAGTCCATTGCAGGAGTTTTTTGCTGCGGAAGACTATCATCAGAATTACTTCAAGTTAAATCCGGGAAACCCTTATTGTCAGTTAGTTATCAACCCAAAGTTGAAGAAATTCCGAGCCAATTTTGCCGGTTTATTGAAGAAAGATTAGCCAGCATTGCTTAAGGTACCAGGTGCAGTTCGCCGCCTTTATATTGATAGGCATCGCCACTGCATCTTCCCCAGCAATAGTGAGGCATATGATTCCAATAGCGTTCATGGGAGAGCAGAGCCTGGCCGGTTTTGCTCAGTTGCAACTTCGATTTTTCCTCCTTGAACAGGCCCTTTAGCTTGCTGAGATACCATCGAAACTGAACATCACCAAAGCCGTAATGATGCAGCTGCTTTCGGGCATGTAGCCACAACTCTTCTTGTGCCATTGGTGTCCTGGCGATCATTTTGAGAAGGGAGTTTTCGATTTCGTTGAGGCCATTCTCGGCAGAGGGAAAGCGTGCAAGGTGCGACTTGATTGCTGCGCGGGCAGGCAAGGGTCCATCACTCAGGTGACGATCGCAAAAGGGAAGCAGGAGCTGGTGATTGTGTGAGCAGTAGAGCTGCCAAAGACTGTGGTAATTTTCGAATTGCTCTTCAGATATGATGAATGCAGTTTCGTGAAGTTCCTTGAGCTCTTCGGTTTCAAAATCGGAGAAATTTGCAGCTACTCCGTTCTTTTCGCTTACGGAAATGATTCGAATTTGATCTTGAGGGATCTCCAGTTGGAATAGTAGCGAAAGCACTGCAAGTAGATTGAGCTGGCAAAAGAGGTCATACTCAAACCACAAGGTGATTTCGTTTAGTTCCGCTTCCTGCTCTATGAGTAGAAACAGATCATTGAGCGGAAGCATCACATGTTGCAGATAATCCTTTTGTACTTCCGGGAAATGCTCTGTAAAAAATGCTGCTCTTTGCTTGCAAAATTCTTCAGAGCAGACAGGGTAGGAGACAGGCCCTTCACAAAGCATTTCATTCCAGATCAGCACTTTTCCTGTCAGTCCGGATTGGCGAAATTTCGGCAGCAGTGCCTGGCCATTGAGCAAATGAAATGTTTCGATAAGATTGTTGCTTATAAGTCTGAAAATGCGGTGCTGGTGGCAAAAAAATACCGGAAGAAACTGTGTTTCTCCCGGTACTGACTCCTAGCGCTATAATTCATCGAGAAAATAGCATTCTACAATATTTCTCCTACTAAAGCTGTAGATATAATCGGGAGTCAGTGCCGGATGGTTGCCTTTTTAAAAAATAATCTTCATAAAAATGGCGTGGTGATCTGATAGCCATTCTTTGCCTTCAGCCCAGGAATGGCGAGGAATGAGCATAGATCTTTGTACGTCAGTTATTTCTGTATCGTTTGGTTTTACGAAGATATAGTCGATAATGTAGGGCTCGGTGCCTGTATTGGTGGCTTTAACTTCGGGAGGATATTGGTATCCATCAACAGAATAGATGTCGAGCATTTCTTTGTAAGAGTCCCATTTTTGGGGGATGTTCATATCTCCACAGATAAGCTGTGGCACGCCACTCTTTTGATTAGGGATAAGCAGTTTGTCGCGAATTTCCCGGGCTTGTTTCAGTCGAAGGTCACAACCTCCAGCTGCCTGCAAATGGGTTCCAAGGATTTGAAAATCCTGACCTTCCCACTGCCCTTGCATCAGAATAGCACCTTTTCTTGCAAAGCAATCAGAACCGATGCAGTCTTCAAATTTGATGGTCTGCTTATTGCTTAGCGGCACTTTGCTGAAAAAACTTAGACCGCTGGAAATCTTGAAGCTGAAGCGACCGTTGTTTGCTGGTCCGTATTGATAGGGATAGAGCTTCTTAAGTTTTCTGCGAATCTTTCTTCTTGCCTTTCCATGAAATATCTCTTGCCAGACGATGATGTCAAAATTCTGCTGGTTAACATATTCGGCGATGGCATCCGCTCTTTTTCCCTGGTGAATTCTGCCGATTTCCTTGGAAAATTTGGTCATGCCGGGCAACATGTAGATATTCCAGCTAAAGACTTTTAGCGCTTTGGAATCATTGACCGTTGTGCTCTGGGCAAGGCTATTTTGCATAAGAATAGGGCAAAGGCAAAAGAATGCCAGCACTGGTAGGAATTTCTTAATCATGTTGATTTCTAGATTCTTGCGTTGATCCAATCGAGCATCATTTGCATAACCTCTTTCTGTTCTGGTTCGTTCAGAATTTCATGGTACAAACCTTTCCACAGCTTTAAGCTCTTGTCTTTAGAGGAAGAGCGCTGGTGCAATTGCTGACTACCTAATGGATCAGTAAGTCTATCGTCGGTTCCATGCATAATCATGACCGGCAGGTCAAACTTATGCATATTGGATTGGATAAATTTTGTGGCATTAACAATTTCAGAACCCATTCGTGCTTTGGTGCCTCCCCGATAATTGAGCGGATCGTTCTCATATTTTTCAACCACATCGGCGTCTCGGCTGACCGCTTTAGAATCCAACTTGATGGTGGGTAGTTTAGGTGCTATTGCAGCGACAAAACCCGAAACTTTCTGTAATAGTGGAGATACATCATCCGAAATCTTGAGAGCGGCCGCGCTGAGCAGTACTCCGGCCAGTTTAGGCTTTCGGGTCACACAGTAATTTGCGACTATTAGTCCGCCCATGCTATGCCCAAGCAGAAAAACAGGTTTGTCGGAGCGGTCGAAACCTTCATCTGCCCAAAATTCATCCAGGTCTTCATAATACTCCTCAAAGGAGTTGACAAAGGCGGGAGGGCCATCAGATTTCCCATGACCTCTAAGGTCAAAGCTGTGCACAGATATACCATGCTGATTAAAGAAATCGGCTACGTGTGCATATCGGGAAGAATGCTCCGCATAGCCGTGAACGATGATAAGGGATGCCTGGTGCTGTTGCTCTGGCTTCCACTTCTGCTTAAATAACTTCTTGCCTTCCTTGGCTGTAAATTGGTCTGCCTGATGCACTTGTTTACTTTATGGTGAAGTTGATGTACTGCCTTGCTTCTGCAATGCCAATGAAACAGCTGTAAATGCATTCACAATGCCACCGGTTGCAGAGAGCTGCTTAAATTTAGTTTTTTTTCGACGGTTTTCATCGGCTGTCGGTACAAAAACCCTTTGTCGTTTGTGTCTGATTGCAGACTCGAGAATGATGTCTTTGACTTGTTGGGCAGAGAGATTGGGGAAGTAGGAGAGCAACATTGCCGCCACTCCGGTTACGACTGGAGCGGCCATGCTTGTACCGTCATGCATATCGTATTTGTCATTGGGAGCCAGGCTAAAGATCGACATTCCCGGCGCAAAGAGGTCCACTTCCGTCTTGCCATAATTGGAGAAATAGGTAGCGAGATTCTTGTTACAGAGTCGATCGCTGGCCGCAACTTCGATCCAATTCGAAGCACGACGACCTGCAATTGAGCCATTCGGGTAGACCCTGATATCATTCAGATTCAGGCTCTTGTTACCTGATGCGTGAATCATCAATACCCCCTTCGCTTCCGCATGCAGTATGGCTTGTTCCACAACATCTTCTCTTGGAGAAATCGACTTTCCAAAACTCATATTGATAATCTGGGCTCCATTGTCTACAGCATATCGGATGGCATTGGCTATGTCTTTGTCCCGCTCATCTCCATTAGGTACTGCTCGCAGGCACATGATCTTTGCGTTTTTCGCGACGCCTTCGCAACCTATGTTATTGCCTCTAGTCGCTGCAATGATTCCAGCAACATGCGTTCCATGTATAGGCTCACTTCCTGCTACGTCATTGTTGCCATAGCCTTGTTCTTGGGGGTTGTCAGGATTATCTCCTACGATATCACGGGGATTGAAGTCGAGATTCATGTGGTAATCTACCTGTTTGCTCACTTGTTGCTCGTATTGATGCCAGGTGTCTCGATCGAATCCATCTGCAAGGATCGCGCTAAGGAATGCTTTTGCTTCCATCACCTGGGATTTTTGATTTTTGACTGATCTTACTTCCTCAAGGGTGAAAGTGTCTTTTCCAAGTGCCTCTCTAATCAGTTTATCAGAAACTTCATATAGTAAGCCAAACTGCAGCACAAGCTCAAAGTCCTCGTCGAGCTTTGCTTTTCTTACTTTGTAGTCAAGCTCGGCCTTCTTGTAGAGTTCGAATGTTTCCTTTTGGTTGTCGCTGATATTGGCCTCCATCACATTTTCGAATTGCTCACGATATTTGCGGTATATGCGCGTTGATTCGAGATTTTCGTAGGCGATGTTTTGGCCGTCTTTGCCTCCGAGAAAATTCCAGCCATGCATATCATCGACATAGCCATTGGCATCATCATCTATTCCATTATTGGGGACCTCATCTGAGTTAGTCCAGATTTGCGGCGAGAGATCTTCGTGTTCTACGTCCACTCCCGAATCGATCACCGCCACCACCACCTCCTGCGGAGAAAGATGCTTTACCGCTTCGTATGCCTTCGCGGTGCTGATGCCTTGCACATCCTGCGACAATGCGTCAAGGTGTTGCCAGTCAATTAAGTGCGGTTCAAACAGCTTTTCCTCTTGTGCCTGAAGCAGATAAAACGTGCCACTTAACAGGAACAAGGATGCCCACAAAAGCAATGTTAGAATGCGGTGCTTCATCGACTGAATCATTTGCTCCGAAGATAGCCATTAAATCTGATCCGTTATATGCTGCTCTTCTTGGAAAACTGCCTTTTGTATCTGTATTTTGCCAAAAAGATCAATGAGCAAATTGGGCTTCGTGAAATTGGCCGCGAAAGCGGGAATGAAGGGAGTAAGCTCCTTTCTATTGGTCCTGATTGTAGGACTGATTGTGAATTGGCTGTTTCTGTGGCAATTCATACTCGGAGGTGGTTTGAGCGGCATCCTTTATTATTCAGGGCTTTTGATTTTTGGTCTTGCCTTGCCCATTGCATGCGGGGTTGCAGCCTATCAAGCAGCCATTCGTTCCTCGCTGGAGCATGTCTATGAAAATACAACCCATCTCTGGCAAGAAGGGGTTAGCGATTGGGTGGCTGAAAAGATAGCTCCAAAGCCAGGTGATAATCCTGAAATGACGGTACCGCAAGAACACGAAATCGACGAATCCGGATTTCGCGAAAGATTGTCAGCCAGGGCTGAAGCACTTCCCGGCGTATTCAAGTGGGGATTTGTGAAGATACTCGACCAGATTCCAATCGTGAACATTCTGAGCAAGGTATCCCGAGATATCATATCAGGCGATCAAAGTGAAAGTGCCGCCACCAAAGTCTTTGCGGGCATAGACGAGTTTGTTCGAGATACAGTGCTCAGCTTCGGCTCTTCCATGTTCAAGCTCTTGATCCTGATCAATGTGCTCTTGTTCGCGGTTTTTTACTGGCTACTTAGTTAGCTTTTTGATCACTTATTGTTTTTCAAAAATCAGGGTGATTTTGTTGAAGTCGGCGGCTGCATTGATGACCGTTCTGTAGTCTTCGTAAACACTAACAGGGTAATGCGATTTGTCATAATATTCCACTATGTCAACATTCACCGTATTGCCGTCCAGTTTATAGCTGGACTCAAACACCATTTCGGATTTTGACTCTGGCTTCTTGTAATTCATGCTCAGATCCTCCGCATTGGCTAATTTGTAGCCATTGGGAATGTTGAACTTTATTGTTCTGTGGTAGGAGCGGGGGTACTGACCCTCGATATCCAGTTTTCGGTCTTTTTCTTCATAAAGTTCCGTTTGTGGTCCAATCAAATCTCCAACTTTGAAGATTATGTTTTCACCGGCTTGTTCAATATAGCGATCCGAGCGCATTTGAGATTTGATGATCAATGGCTTTAACCCTAAAAGGTCGCCGCTTGTATTCTCCGCACTCAGGTCAAGAATTTCTGCATCTTCATCCACCAGCTTAACAAGAAATTCTGTCATCTCTTCTCCTTTCTCTTCATCCAGGTAGTCGTAAAGCGGTTGGAAGGACTTTGCATTTAATCCATGAAATTCCTGGACAAGCAAAATGTTCATCTCTTCGAAATCTTCTTCGAACTTGACTTCGATTTTCATATTGCTAGCATTTTGTTCATGACCCGATTCCTTGATAAATCCTACTTCTCCCAATCCAGTTTTGTAACTGTCCATATCCAGCGATCTGATGAAAAGTCCGTAGCAGTTTGTAAAGTTCGGGTCAATGATATCCAGACGGGAAAAGGGATCGGAAGGATCCATGATGGTCTCGATCTCAGGGATGTATAACAATGCCTTATCAAGTTGCAAAAAGTGCTCAAAATCAGGATCAAATGTCAAGCTACTTCTGTCAGACGTATAAACGGATTGAAACTCAATTCCCAGCTGATCGAAGATGGCTGCATAGAGCCGCAAGCCACCAATATTGCTGAAGGCTTTGTTGTCAAGGATTCCTTCAATATAGGAGAGCTGCTCATTTCTCCCTTCTTCGACTATTGCAAAATTGCTTTTGACGTAATTCTCAACTGCCAGAACCTGTTCTTTTAGGTCTGAATAGCTGCTCAGATTCGTTCCTTTTAGTAGTTTCTCTACGGCTTTGGTCTCCTTTTTCTCAAGCGGTACATATACGCCGTCATAAATTTCTCGGCTCGCCAGGCCAAAGGAGTTAACGTCTGAAACCCCGGTAAGGGCACTTTCATCCAGCTTATATATTAGCTGCTGCAAATGCGGGCGGTAGTGCGCCGAATACTCTTTCTTGAGCCGGTCTACATTTTTAGTCTTGATTTGACGTCTCACTCTATCTTCGCGAATCGTGTCAATTGTTACGTCAGGAAGGCCATTGTAACTCTTAGTGCCATAAATCAAATACCAGGGAGTAATCAGCTCAAATGTACTCTCTTGTATCGGTATGTCTCCCTGAAGCAGAATGCGCTGGCCGCTGCTGCTAGGTCGTTTTTTGAGTTTGAATAAGTATTCTACTTCTGAGCCGACTGTGACACCTTCCAAAGCAAAATATTGGAATTCAAAACCAGAATCCTCATCCTGGCCGGTTTTGATATCTTCAGCGTTTAGCTCTGTTACACTCCCATCGCTGTTGATTACTCGCGCCTTGACTTCAACAACGTCAATTGCCTGATACAGCGGCAAGTAAATTCGGTTATTGCTTTGAACCGCCGCATCCGAATTTACGATTGTTCGCATGTGTTTGACGTAGTATTCAATGTGCTTTTCATTCTCCTCAATAATCTCACTGAGAATATTCTGTTGACTAATGATTTGCTCTGAATCCGCGAATGATGGCTCAATACTGCTGAGACTTGGCGATTTTTCCCAGTCATAGTCAGCATACACAGGTCCTTCCTGTGCAATCAGGTTTATGCTTGAAAAGAGCAAGAGAATGATGGAAATTCGGCTATATAATTTCATCTAGACTTTTTTCTTAAGAGTGACGACGGCCCGATAATGTTTCTTGAGTTTTTTGACAACTTGATTCCAGCTTTCGAATTGCTGCGGGAGAATCAGTAGTGATTTGTTATCTAAACGAAAGGAGTACGATACCCTGTCTTTTTCTCCCAGATAGTTGATGGATACATCCAGCAGATCATTTGAGAATTCGAAATCCTCCGGAAGAAACTCGATTTCATACCCTTCCGGTATTGTGAGTTCGAAATTGTGGCTTAAAGAATAACAGAAATCCTGTTCAATGGGCTGCTTCCTATCTTCTTCGATTTTTTGCCCTCCCAGTACCTTCTCGAGATTTAGATTAACAAAAATCTTGTCATCGGTTCTGCTAAGATAGTCGTCAATTTCAAAATCAAAAGTGACGATACTCATTGAGTCTGAGAATTCCGGCTGACCATACTCTTGAATGAGAAATTTGTTGTTACCTCGTTCATGGTAATACTTAAAGAATTTTTCCGGGTCTTCGCCCTTCATTTTGTTATATTGTCTTCTGTATTTTCCATTATTGTAGCCAGAGTAATGGGTCGTTGAGCTTCCAAGCAAAAGTTCTCCTTCAATCCTCAATTTTGCACTATCGATTACTTGCGAATTTTGCGGACTTGATTCCGGAACCATTTGCAGTTCGTAGTCCTCGGCATTTTTGTAAATAAGCGCCTGCTTGCCCTGAATAAATTCCGAGGGATATCCCAGTGGAAGGTATTCGTCAGTGGCATCGAGGAACCAATGTTCCCCTTCCGGCGTCACATAGGTTGCGATCATGTGATTGTCGATAAAGGGAGCGGGGAAATCTTCATAGTCAATAGCAATATCTCTGGTTCCGATCCAGGTAAAATGACTTTCAACACCGGCGTGGTCGAGCATGTTTACAATCATGCAGGACATATCTTTGCAATCACCAAACTTCTGCTGGTAGATCGTATTTGGGTCTCGCGGGATGAAGCCCTCCATATTATTTTCAATTGCCAGGTACTTGATATTAGACTTAACCCAGTCATAGACACCATTTACAAGCATCTTCTCAGAGTTGGCGCCAACTTTGATGGAGTCAACAACAGCTTTAATGTCATTACTTACTGCTTCATTTTTGATGCTGTTGATCCAACTTGAGTACCAATTGAATAAGTCGCCCACATCTCGTAAGACTGGCTTGTCTTTTCCATCTGAGGCAAAACTCTTCACTCGTACCGCCACACTCGGAGAAAGACTTCTAAAAGATGGGGCACTGCTTTCGGCTTCAAATGGAATAATGTTCTCCAGAGTCCAACGATGAAAAACTCTACCTTTCCTACTGGTCGATTCATATTGGATTTTCTTGTCAGGATCATTATATGTTTTGATTTCCAAATTCACATCTGCATCCACATCGACCTCAAAGACCGCTTTTTCGGTATCATAGAATGAACTGAAATAGTAGGGGTGAACAAACCTGGCATCTGAAAGTTTTTCCGTGTACTCTAGTTCGAGTCTTGCACCAGGTCGGGCATGATCATACACAAAGCTTGTTGATTTTCTTCCGTCGTAGAAGTTTCGTTCGCTTAGGACTTCTGAAGTTTCAAAGTCGGTTACCTCGTGTACCTTATAACGTCTTCCATCAGGAACCCTGGTCCGGGCTTCAATATCAACAAGATCAAAAAAGTCAGAATACTGGATAGATCTTTCAGCAAACCCTGCAGCATTCTTATTGAGCAGCAGATGACGCTCAGTGGTCGCATCAAAGACTTCCAGGTCTCCTTCCGCTATGTTGATAGTCACTTTACGCTGATCCAGGAGCTTGACGAGAGGTGCCTTTGGAAATTCTGCCTTGTATTTTTCCAGCTCACTTTGACCGAAAGTCCAGTGGCAAATTAGGGTACAACAAATTAGCCATATGAATGGTCTGTAGTTCTTCATTGTCATTACTTGATTTCGAATAAGAGATCTCCAAAATAGTAGAGCTCTTCTTTCAAACTTCCGTCCTCATTATAAATCTTTGAAGTCCCATTTAGTTCGCCTGAAATATAGCTTCTTTCCTCTTTTAGCTTACCGTTTGCATAGTATTCCTGAGATGATCCGTCCAGCTGCCCCCATTTGTAATGAAAAATCTGCTTCTTCGATCCATCATCGTAGTAAGTCTTAGTTGGGCCATGACTCAAGCCTTTTACATTCTCAGACTCCGACGCCAACTGTCCATTGGGGTGGTACTTTTTATAAGTTCCGATGAAAATGCCATCCACGAAAGTGTATTCTCGAGCTAGTTGTCCATTTTGGTAGTAGCTTTTTATCTCTTGTTTTCCTGTTCCGATAGGAATTTGCTCCACCAGCTTGCCGTCCTTTCCCAAATAGCTATAGGCGTAGACTTTACCTCCAGAGTAAAAGCGCACCAATTGCAGCTCCCCGGATTCTGCAAAAAAACGTTGCTCCCCTTCTAATTTGCCGAATTTGAAGACTTCACTTGCAAGTAGTTGACCATTCTTCCAATATCTTTTACTTTCACCGTGTGTCGCTCCATTTTTATAGTTTGTCTCATCTTCAACTGTTCCGTCTTCGTAGTAGGAGGTCCAAAGTCCTTCCTTCAATCCAAATGCATACTCTCCAACACTCTGCAATTGACCATTTCTGAAGTATTTCTTGTTGACACCCGTAGAGATACCGTTTGAATTTTCGAGCTGGCTTTTCAATTGTCCATCTGGGTAGTAATAGCTGCTGACACCGTGGATTCGTCCCCCTAGATAACTACGAGTGAAAATCGCCTGACCATTTGGATAAGCCGGAGAAATTGTGCCACAGCCTTTGGTGAGCTGGAAAGAGGACTCAAGTGTTCCATCTGGTTTGAAATACCGAAAAGTCGAAGGGTAATCCTCATAATAAGTGATTTCCAGCCACTTACTACCATCTTCGTTAAAGTAGGAGTTTACTCCGTGTTGCAAGCCTTCCAGATAGTACTCGTTTGACAGTATGGTTCCGTCGACAGAATAGCTTGTGTATTGACCTTCAAGCAAATCATCGAGGTAATAGAATTCTGCTGCGACAGAGCCGTCCGGGTGATAGTTCTTTGCTGCCCCTTGAGCAAGCCCATCGATGTATTGAACCTGCGACGATAAGTCGCCAGCCTGATTGTACTGATTGGCAATTCCATTGATTTGTTGGTCTTCATAGCTTTCGGTCGAAGAAAGAACCCCATAATCATTGTAATATTTCCATTCACCGGAACGCGAATCATCCTGATAACTTCCTTCACTGGCCAATACTCCATCACCGAAGTATTTTTCAAACCAGAACTGCTTACTTCTTGCATTGCTTTCTTTGAGTAGTTTACCGCTCTTGTCCCAGCACTTGTAGCTCACTATGCTTCCTTTCTTGTACTCAATTTGTAGCTGTTTCTGCTCGTTCTCATAAAAGCTGCTTAATAGTCCCGTTTTCTTGCCGTTTTCATCATACTCCGCGCTTTCCCTAAGACTTCCATCCTTTCGGTATGTCTTCCAGGCCCCACTGTAGTTGTCTTTTGAATATTGTCCGATCTCATGTTTTGAGCCATCCTGAAAGTAGCTTTCGTAGGCTCCCTCTCGCTTGCCCTTTGCAAACTCACTTTTGGACTTCAATTGGCCGTTCATGAAATATTCTGTCACAGGGCCTTCGAGTACATCTTGCACATACGTTCCGGATTCTTTGACTTGCCCATTGTCGAAATAGCTGAAGTATTCTCCGTGTTTTTTGTCATTGACCAGATCAACTGTAAATCGCTTTTGCCCATTTGAATGATAGTAAATCACCTCACCCTCACCTTTCCCTTTGGCATAATTAACCGTGGCATATTTGGTGCCCTGATAATCGTAAGAACTGGTGAGTCCCTGGAGCTCTCCCTCTTGATAAGTCTCTTCACTTTCGAGGTTGCCATTCTCAAAATAGGTTTTTCGATTTCCTTCAGCCTGTCCCTGCTCATTGTAGGTCACTTCTTCTCGTATTTTTCCATTTGGATACAAGAAGGTCCATTTGCCCACTCGAACGCCCTTCTTGTACTTGCCAGAACCGGCGAATGTCCCAGAATCGTGAATTAGCTTAAAGAATCCCTCAGGTTCGTCATCGACAAGGGGGCCTATTGCGACCAGCTGCCCGTCATGCCTGACATAATCTACCAATGTCTGCTTACCTTCCCATTCAACCATCCGAGCCTGGCAGTGGTCCCTCCATTCAACATTGAAATAGGGAATGAACTCCTGAATTTTTGATATTTGCTTTTCTAACTGTGCAACATGGTTCACATTGCGGCTGCTGAGCACCATGAGATTGGACATTTGCCCAAACTGGTTGTCAGCCAACATTTTTTTGTAAAACTTAAGGTAGGTATTGCACCAGAAACCGCTCTTTGACGTATCAGCCCTTTCAAACAGCAAATAAGATTGCTTGACAATGGGAATCGGAATCTTGGACGGTACTTCAAACTTCTCGTCCAGGGCTATGTAGTTTTTTAGTAATAGGTCTATTTCTTCAAAGTCTTCTCCTGGAGACACATCTGTCTCTGTGGCATCGCTCTGATATTTTTTGGAGACAGCATTGTTGATTTCTGCCAGTGCTTCATTTGCTGCATCGTTTCGAAAGTCAAGCAGCAAATACAGGCCCATTGCCATTATTGCTTCACTGAGTTGCTGTTCCAAAAGCGCTAAATCGGCAAGTTTCTTGTGGCTTAGTGCATGAAAAGGATCAAGTCCAATTGATTCTTGTAGGTCTAATACAGCATCTGCTCGCTGTCCTTGCTCGATTTTCACCAGCGCTCTTTGGTAATACAAAAGGTTACTGTAAGGAGCAATCTCGATGCCTTTGTTGGCGGTCTCCAAAGCCTTTTGCTCATTACCCATCTTCATCTCTGCATTTGTCATGGAAGCATAAAAATCTGCCTGATAGCGTTGGTCCAGATCCAGACCTATTTGACAGTTCTCAATCACCTCTTCGTACCTTTCTAAAGAGGTCAGACTAATGCCCTGTTCCACCAGCGCAGCAAGGTAGTTGGGATCATTTTGATTTACCTTTTGATACTCCAGAAGTGCTTCTTCGAATAAACCTTCTTCATGCAGTTCGATACCTTTCAAGATCATATCCTTCGAATCTGGAATTGTGCCCAGATCCTGACTTTTAAGGTCTTGACTTAGACAGAGAAGTAATATGAAAAATGAAGCTAATTGGAAAGTATTCTTCATGGTTGAATGGGTCAATTTACGGATTGAGGAAGACCGGCACCGAAAGCTACAACAAAAGAAATAGTTTCGGCTGATTTATCCCTTTGAAATTGCAAAGGATGACTAAATTTTGTGCCTTTCGTTAGCATTTCTGATTTCGCACAAAGGGCCAAAAATCAGGATCAAATGCATGCGATAGGCTACGCATTTGACCAAGGATAGTATTTTTTCGCTATGGATGTAAAAATCAGACAAAATTAACGCCTTTTTTTAGCTTAAAATTTTGCCACCTTGCCATAAACTAATAATTTACTACATCGGCGAACAACATAGTTTGACCAATATGCAGCTTCTTCCAAACATACTGCATCTAACAAATCAAACTGACACCCTGCCAGTACAAATTTCACCGTTCATGATCAATTTTAAGCAATTCCTGTTATTGCTGATACTTGCATTGTCGATTCACTTGACACAGGCAGCAGAGACAGATGAAAGGATAATTGTTAGCACCGAGTCATTCGGTCAATCAAGTGGTTTGATTGGCAAGCTGACAGTGGAAAATGTTTCAGAGGATTTGGTCCCCTTTTCCTTTGGTCCTTTTGTCATTCCAGAATCCGAAGGGGCGCAAGGATACGTCATCCCGACCGAAAGAGTCATCATGATACCCCCTGGTGAATCAAAAACCTTACCACTGTATGGATATTGCTACAACTTAAGAAAGGCACCAACTGCTCGCACAGCTTCTTTTCCGGATTTTGAAGATTGGATCGCAGCTGAAGATATGGATCACAGCTGGGCTGATAATCTTCGATATGGTGGCACAAAACCAGAGTTCCTCGAAAGACAAAATAACGAGCAAACGACCTTAATGCTGCCTCCCGGCAAGTTTGAGTTTGTCTACGCTATAGATAAAGATGATCATCTGGACAAAGCTGCCCCGCTTTATGTAGAAGCCCTGAGAAGAATCCACCTGTCTTACTACCAGACCAAAGGCATGAATTGGCTGGAAACACCCTACGACTACAAGAAGCAAAAGGAGCGGAACGCAACAATTCAGCAAACGTTTTGGATTTTTGCGCAGGCACTGAACGGAGACGAATACACTTTTAGCCAATTTGAAGAATTTGTGTTGCGTCAGCAGGTAGTCAGCGATTGGTCAAAGGAGAATAGCCGCTCTGTAAAGAATGAAGGGATCAAAAGAGAGATCGTGAACTGGTGGGCCCTATTCAAGGATTTGGGCATAATTGCTGGAATATTTCGGGCTGATATCTACGACTCCTTTCCGGCAAGCGTATACATGACAGCTTCCGCTGATTCGCTTTCCAGAATCAAGAAGACGACCAATGTGCCGGACATGGATTGGATTATTTCGCATCCATCTGCTGAAAACTCAGCACTTCGAGACAGTCTGGTATTTGCAGATCCCGGACTCTGGAAAGAATGGAATAAGCCAGAAAACCTCACAAACGCAAAATCAGGAAGCAATAACATCATGATCACTGTTCCCATATTTGAGTGGGAGCAAAAAGATCCCTATGCAGCTCCCAAAAAGGCCGGAATAGATGATATATGGCGCTTCATAGAACTGGAAGGCGCTTTGTTGAAAACGAGTGATCGACGGGTAATCTGGCCTTATATTGTCGCTGGAGCAGCAGTTATTGGTTCGGTTACAGCCATAGCATTGCTTACCAACAAAAGTGAAGACTGTGGAAACTGTGATGATGGAGACCCTTGCACCACAGACATATGTGTTTTCCCTGACTGCCGAAACACTTTAATCGACTGCGATGATGGAGATCCCTGTACAGCCGATTATTGTGATAATGGCATCTGTGTAAATGCGCAAATCAGCAACTGCTGTGTCGATGTCGCAGATTGTGACGATGGCAATGCCTGCACCATAGACTCATGTATTGAAGGTCTTTGCAGCTATGAATTTACCGATTGTGATGATGGCGATCCCTGCACAACAGATTATTGTCTGGAAGGGGAGTGTTTCAATGAAGAAAATGCCTGCGATGACGGCGATCCCTGCACAGTGGATTCCTGCGATTCTGACGGCAATTGCATCAATACAGTGGTCGACTGTAATGACAATAATGATTGCACCATCGATGAATGCGATGAAAATGGCAATTGTATCTATACATCAATCGACTGCAGTGACGATGACCCTTGTACCATTGATGATTGCGAAAACGGGGATTGTATTTTTATTCCTCTGGATTGTGATGATGGAGACCCCTGTACCGAAGATTCCTGCGATGGATTTGGAAACTGCCTGAACCTGCCAATCAGCTGTGACGACGGAGATGTTTGCACTGTAGATACCTGTATTGACGGAGACTGTGTATTTGAACCACTCGTCTGTGATGACGGTGATCCCTGCACTACGGATTCCTGTGATGATGATGGTAACTGCATTTTTGAGCCCACAGGATGCGACGATGGTGATCCTTGTACAGTTGATATCTGCACTGGAAATGGTGACTGCAGCTACGAGCCTATAATCTGTGATGACGGTGATCCTTGCACCTTGGATACCTGCGATGGTGATGGTAATTGTGTGTTTGAACCCATCGTATGTGATGACAACAATCCGTGTACCGTCGACAGCTGCGACCCGGAAGTCGGCTGCGTTTATGAGCCCTTACCGGATTGCTGTGACGGACCAGAAAGCTGTGATGATGGTGACCCTTGTACCATTGATCAATGCAATTCCTTTACTGGTGAATGCTTCTCTGTTCCACTAATTTGCAACGATGGCAACGCTTGCACTCTTGATTATTGCGATTCTAATGGCAGTTGCGTCAGTGAACCAATAATTTGTGATGACGGAGACCCATGCACTGAAGATAGCTGTGATCCGGATCTGGGCTGTGTTTTTAGTCCGATCGAAAATTGCTGTCAAGCAGAGGGAGCTTGCGATGATGGCAACCCCTGTACAATTGATCAGTGTGATCCGGAAACAGGTGACTGCCTAAACATCCCACTTAATTGTAATGATGGAGATGCCTGCACACTCGATGTTTGTGACGACGAAGGAAATTGTACCCATGAGCCGATAGACTGCAATGATGGAAATCCATGTACCGATGATATTTGTGATCCTGTTCTCGGCTGTCAGTTTATGCCGATTGAAAATTGTTGCAACTCGCCTTTAGCATGTGATGATGGTGATCCATGTACAGTTGATCAGTGTACAGGAAATAATGAGTGTGTACACTTCCCTTTAAATTGCGATGATGGCGATCCCTGTACTGAAGACTACTGCGAAGATGGAGGCTGCGTCAATGAGCCGCTCAACTGCGACGATGGAAATCCTTGCACAGAGGATTCTTGTGATCCTGAATTAGGCTGCGTCAACGACCCGATTCCCTCATGCTGTCAAAATGATGGTGATTGTGATGACAATAACGATTGCACTACCGACAGCTGTGATCCGGAAACAGGCCTTTGCAGCAATATTCCAACCGATTGCGACGATGGCGATCCTTGCACGATTGATGTTTGCGAGGGCGAAGGTATATGCGACTACATTTTCATTTCGGGATGCTGTGCTTCTGCTGAGGATTGTGATGATGGTGATCCATGTACAATTGATAGCTGCGACCCCATAACAAGCGAATGCATTCACGAGCAGATTCCATGTGATGATGGAGACCCATGCACTTATGACACTTGTGATGCCGATGGCAATTGCACAAGCATTCTTTTCGTCTGTCAAGATGGCGATCCCTGTACAGAAGATACCTGTGACCCCGATTTGGGTTGCGTTTTCATACCTATCGAGAATTGCTGCGGGGGTGACGAAGATTGCAATGATGGAGATCCTTGCACCGAAGACTTCTGTGACAATGCCACAGGCTCTTGCGTAAGTACGCCGATCAACTGCGACGATGGGAATCCTTGCACCTTTGATCAATGCGACGGCAATGGCAATTGTATCTATTTCGAAATTGGTTGCTCCGACGGAAACGTCTGCACCGAGGACATTTGTGATCCTGTGGAAGGCTGCATCTTTGTGCCCATAGAAGGTTGCTGTGCGTCGGCAGAAGATTGCCTCGTGACAGATTCCTGCACACAGGCAATCTGCAATAATGAAAATGGAGAATGCGTCTTTGTTCCAATAGATTGTGATGACGGAGATCCCTGTACCAATGATTTTTGCGCAGATGGTGTTTGTCAGCATGAACCCATCGTTTGCGATGATGGCAATGATTGCACCCAAGATATTTGCACCGAAAACGGCTGTGAATTTTTACCAATTGAAGCCTGCTGCGATGTGGCTGCTGACTGCGATGATGGTGATCCATGCACAATAGACGATTGCGATCCTGATACAGGCCTTTGCACCAATGTACCAAAAGACTGTGATGATGGAGATCCCTGCACGGAGGACTTTTGCTCCGCGGCTTCTGGCGAATGCCTTAGCCAACCGATTGTATGCGATGATGGAAATGCATGTACAGAAGACTTTTGCGAAAATGGTGAATGCCAATTTGTAGAACTAGATTGTGATGATGGTAATCCCTGCACCCAAGACCTTTGTGATGCAGAGAACGGATGTCAAAATATACCCATAGGAGGCTGTTGCCTCGCCTCGGAGGATTGTGACGACGGTGATCCCTGTACCATCGATACCTGCAATGCTGACGACAACAGTTGCATCAATATTCCCGTGAGCTGTTCTGATGGAGATGCATGTACCACTGATGTATGCGACGGAGACGGAAATTGCGTTCATGAGCCTATTTCCTGCGATGACGGCAACCCATGTACAGAGGACAGCTGCGATCCAGATTCCGGTTGTGTATTTACACCGATTGAGGGTTGTTGCCAGCAAGCTGCAGAATGTGATGACGGGGATCCGTGTACGATTGCGGATTGTGACCTCGAAAATGGGACTTGTGTCTTTGTGCCGATCGACTGCGATGATGGTAATGCCTGCACCATCGATTTTTGTGATGAAAATGGGGCATGCATACATGAGCCAATCCCTTGCGATGATGATGATCCTTGCACCGAGGATATCTGTGATCCGGAGTTGGGTTGTCAGTTTATACCTATTGAGTCTTGCTGCTCATCAAATGACGACTGCGATGATGGTGATCCATGCACAGTCGATTCCTGCGATCAGGAAACGGGAGAATGCCTCTTCAGTCCTGTCGATTGTGATGACGGGGATGCATGTACAATTGACAGCTGCGATGAAGACGGAAGCTGTGTCTACGAGGTTATTACCTGCGATGATGGTAATGACTGCACAGAAGACATTTGCGATCCAATTGAAGGATGTCTGTTCATCCCACTGGAAAGCTGCTGTTTAGAAGCTGCCGATTGCGACGATGACGATCCATGCACAATTGACGATTGCAATCCGGAAACCGGAGAATGCATGAATACGCCTGTCGAGTGTAATGACGACAGCCTTTGCACCGAAGATTTCTGCGATGAAGAAGGAAATTGCATTTTTGAAGAAATCTCCTGCGATGACGGTGACCCCTGTACAGAAGATACTTGTGATCCAGATTTAGGCTGTGTTAATACACCTATAGAAAACTGCTGTGAAGGCTCCGGCGATTGCGACGATGGGGATCCTTGCACAGTAGATACCTGCACTGGCGATGGCCAATGCATTAATGCTCCACTTTCCTGCGATGATAATAACCCATGTACCGAAGACTTTTGTGATGGTGAGACCGGAGCCTGCATAAACGTTCCACTCAATTGCGACGACGGTGATCCTTGTACAATAGACTCCTGTGATGAGGAAGGCAATTGTATCAGCGAAGCCAAAGTTTGCGATGATGGAAACCCATGCACACTTGACTCCTGTGATGGAGACGGTAACTGTGTCTTTGAACCACAGGCCTGTGATGATGGCGATCCTTGCACTATCGACAGCTGTGATCCCGAGACTGGAGATTGCAGCTCCGTATTGAACGACTGCAGTGATGGAAATCCGTGCACTATTGATACATGCGATGAAGACGGCAATTGCCTCAATCTGCCTGTTGACTGTGCAGACAATAATCCATGCACAGAAGACATATGCAACGGAGCGACAGGAGAGTGTGTGTACATCATCATTAATTGTGATGATCAAAACGCATGCACCTGGGACTATTGCGACGGCGAAGGAAACTGTATACACCAGGAATTTGAATGCGACGACGGAGATCCCTGTACGGAAGACAGCTGTGATCCGATGCTAGGCTGTGTGGCAACGCCTATTCCTGGCTGCTGCTCCGATGAAGCAGATTGCGATGACGGTGATCCATGTACGATCGACTCCTGCGAGTCAGGTACTTGCAGCAATGAACCTATTCTATGCGACGACAATGATCCTTGCACGGAGGACATTTGCAATCCCGAATCCGGAGAATGCGAATTCCAGCCTTTGGAGACTTGCTGCCAATCTAACGAAGATTGCGATGATGGCGATCCTTGCACAGTTGACGAATGCAATGATGGCAGCTGTAGCAATATTGCTATCGACTGTGATGATGGTGATCCTTGTACTGCTGACAGTTGCTCCGAAGGTGAATGTGTAAATGAGCCAATTTCCTGCGATGATGGTGATCCATGTACTACAGATAGCTGTAACGCAGAAACAGGCGAATGTGAAAACACAGCCATAGAAGGCTGCTGCGTGGATGCTGCAGATTGTGACGACGGAGATCCGTGTACTATCGACTCTTGCGATAATGGAACTTGTTCCAACATAGTACAGGATTGTGATGATGGTGACCCCTGTACCGCAGATAGCTGTGATTCCAAAACAGGAGACTGCTTCAATCTTACAATAAGCTGCGACGATGATGATCCATGCACCACTGATAGCTGCGATGGCGAGACTGGCGAATGTGTCTTCACTCCAAATACCAATTGCTGCAATGAAGCGGCGGACTGCGATGATGGTGATCCTTGTACTGCCGATGTCTGTGAAGATGGAACTTGCGTCTACACAGCCATAACATGCGATGACGATGACCCTTGCACAACCGATTCCTGCGATCCTGATTCTGGCGATTGTATCTTCACACCGAACGAAAACTGTTGTACTGGGCCCGGCGATTGCGACGATGGCGATCCGTGCACCACCGACACTTGCGAAGATGGGATTTGTGTCTTTACCCTTCCCCTTTGTGACGACAACGACCCCTGCACCATTGATACCTGCGATCCTGAAACAGGTGATTGCGTCTTTACACCGAACGGCGGCTGTTGCGCTGATCCAGGCGACTGCGATGACGGCGATCCATGTACTACAGATACCTGTGCAGACGGAAATTGCATCTTCACAGCCAATACCTGCGACGATGAAGACCCCTGTACGGTCGACAGTTGTGATCCGGTAACGGGCGACTGCATTAGCACTGCCCTTGACTGCGACGATGGTGATCCATGTACACTAGATACCTGTGATGAGGGCGAATGCGTTAATGTCATCGTCATATGCGACGACAATGATCCATGTACTTCAGACGAATGCGATGTTCAATCTGGAATTTGCATTTTCACACCGATTGAAGACTGTTGCTCAGACCCAGATGCTTGTGATGATGGTGATCCTTGCACGATGGATACCTGCGAAGAGGGTGTTTGTACCTCTGTGCTGAAAAATTGCGATGACGGCGATCCCTGCACAACCGATTCTTGTGATCCCACTTCAGGAGAATGCCTGAACATCACCAATAACTGCGATGACGGAGATCCATGTACAATCGACTCCTGCGACCCGGATTCTGGTGACTGCTTGAATGTGGCAAATGCCTGTGATGATGGTGACCCTTGCACGGACGATTCTTGCAATGCACTGACTGGGCTTTGCGAATATTCTGACAATGGCACATGCTGCAATGGAGTCGAAGATTGTGATGACGGAGACCCCTGCACCATAGATAGCTGTACCGATGGAGTATGTACGAATACACCAAATACTTGTGACGATGACGATCCATGTACGCTGGACATCTGTGCTGAAAACGGCATTTGCAGCAATACCCCACTCAATTGTAACGATAACGACCCATGTACCATCGATGAATGCGATGCAAATGGTGATTGCCTGAGCACTGAGATAGTCTGTGATGATGGTGATCCTTGCACGGACGATAGCTGCGATGGGAGCGGAAATTGCATCAGCATTCCCAGAGTCTGCGATGATGGCAATGCCTGCACGGAAGACAGTTGCGATGGAGATGGCAATTGTCTGTTCATTCCGATTTCCTGCGATGACGGCTCTGATTGCACAAATGATTCCTGCGATCCCGATCTAGGCTGCGTGTTTACACCTGCTGACGAAGATTGCTGTCCTAATTCGGCTGCCTGTGACGATGGCGATCCCTGTACTGTAGATTCATGTGAGAATGGAGCATGTTACAACAGACCTTATCCTTGCGAGGACGACAATCCCTGCACAACTCAATTCTGTGAAGATGGTATCTGCTACTTCGAACCCATCATTTGTGACGACGGTGATCCCTGCACTTTTGATAGTTGTGATGACGGTAACTGCGTCTTTATCCCAATTCCTTGTGATGATGGCGATCCATGTACCGTCGAATTCTGCGAAAATGGAATCTGCATTGGAAGCTTTGTCAACTGCGACGATGGCATACCTTGCACAATCGATTATTGCGACAATGGCGTATGCTACCACGAACCCATCGATTGTGCTGATGATGACCCTTGTACCTACGATTTCTGCTTCAATGGCGCATGTATCAATGCTGCTATCGCTTGTGAAGATGGTGATGGTTGCACGGTCGATTACTGCGAAAATGGGGAGTGCTTCGCCGATCACTTATACGATTGGGAATTTGATATCACACAGCCAAGTGCCGCAGGCGAAGCAGACGGTTCGATAACCATGACGATCACAAATACACCGATGGATTCGCTCTACTGGTTCTGGATAATCCAGGGATCGGATACCCTCGAAGTCGGTAATGATCTGACCAACTATACCTTTGACGAACTGACCGCAGGGACCTATCTGCTGGAGGCATTCATTGCCGATAGCTGCTCCACTGGCCCTCAGCCGATCATTTTGGACGATGGCCCTACTCAGGCGATTAGGCCGCAAGATCAAGGAAGAAAATGGTACATGTGGCCCCTTTCTACAGCTCAGCACGTGCAATGGCGGCCAACTATGGATCAACACTTTCAGGACTCAGAACTGCCACTAGATCAATCTGTTAAGGGAACTTGGTTAATGCTGCCGTCGAGCCATTTGCAATATGGAGCTACCTTACCAGCAACCGAGCAAACGCAAATGCAGATCAACGCGCTGCTCTTCGATGGACAGGCCTTCTTTATTGCTGATTCGCCCGACAATCCGCAATGGCAGGCGCTGGTCGATCCCTTGCTTGTTTCGCAGTTGAAGCTGTTCCTGATGGAAGGCTCCTATCAAGTGATGCCGCTCAAGAACCGATCGTTCTACTTCGGTCTCGGCCTGAGCTATCAATTCGTGACTACTGGTCCGACGATACTTTACACAAACGACCAGACGCAACAATTCCCAGAGATGGGGCGCGATCACTGGCTACTTCCATACGCAGAAACCGGATTCCAGTTGGAGCTTACACCGAATCTGGACTTGTACGGCAGAGCAGCAATATATCGTATGCAGGACGATTGGGGTCCATTTTTCAAAACAGGAATCAGGGTTCCTCTTGAACGGGAATAGAGAGAGTAAATGGATTTGCATGAACAAAATTTTTAGGAGCGAAACGCTTATCGAATCGCGTTACTGCGGTCCCGTGCTCCGTTCTTATGAGGTACTCAGTTAGCTGTGTCAGCTCGGCACCTGCTGTCTCTCCGCAGGCTCCGAGCCAGCATCTGCCGGCTTCCACCACGCTATCTGAGCACCTCATACCACTTTGCCCGGGGCTATTTTGCACCTGCCTTACACGTGGCAGCAAAAAAAGTATTGTGGTCAGCCATAATCTTGCAGCCTGTCTGGTAGCAGGCGTCATATAAAGAAAACAGCCATCAAAAAGCAGATTGATGATAAGCTATTTCCTGGTTCTATTGACAGTACTGATCACTTATCTTGCGGACAAGGACGCATCGCTGAAAAGCAAGCTGATATTTCATCCATACAGGGTCAGGAAACACAAGGAGTATTATCGCTTCTTCACATCTGGTCTCATCCATGCTGACCTTCTTCATCTGGGATTTAACCTGTTCGTGTTTGTTCAATTTGGGCCAACACTGGAACGCTACTTTGAGGCTTTACTCGGAGGCTACTTTGGTTTGGCATTTGTTCTTCTCTATTTCGGTGGTATGGCTGCTGCTGATATGTCGACCTATCTAAGTTACTGTGATCAGCCCGGTTATCGCAGTCTTGGAGCTTCTGGATCTGTAAGTGCAGTGCTCATGAGTTTTATTATGATCGACCCCTGGTCTGTATTGCAACCTTTGATCTTTCCCATCGAAATATATTCACTTTACATCGCTATTGCCTATTTACTCTACTCTTATTTTGCCGGTAGATATTTGATGGACAATATTAATCACGATGCGCATCTCTTCGGTGCAATTTTCGGAATTTTATTCACCTTTGCACTGGAGCCTCGGCTCATAACAAGATTACTAAACTCTTTTGCTACATAAGAATATGATAGATCTCCGAAGTGACACGGTCACGCGCCCATCCGCGGCCATGAAAGAAGCCATGATGAATGCCCCTTTGGGCGATGACGTTTTTGCCGAAGACACAACTGTGATTCGGCTGGAAAAAATGGCGGCTGAAATGTTTGGAATGGAGGCTGCGCTATTCTGCCCCTCCGGAACCATGACCAACCAAATTGCTGTTAAAGCCCATACCCAACCCCTGGATGAACTTATCATTCATAAGCTGTCACACATCTATTACTATGAAGTTGGAGGAATTGCCTTCAATTCAGGAGTCTCGGTCAAACTATGTGATGGGCCAAAGGGGTTTTTGAGACCGGAAGATGTGACAAATAACATACTTCCAGATCACGATTGGTTCCCAAACACGAGTCTGGTTTGCCTGGAAAATACGACCAATAAGGGTGGAGGTGCCTGTTATGAACTTGACAACCTTCAGGCAATCGCCAAAACCTGTCAAGAGGCAGGACTGAAACTTCATCTGGATGGCGCTCGACTCTTCAATGCAATGGTTGAAAAAAAATATACAGGCCTTCAGATCGGCGAGCTCTTCGATAGCATCTCAATTTGTCTTTCGAAGGGACTTGGCGCTCCTGTGGGTAGCCTCCTATTGGCTGACGGAAAACTAATCAAAAAAGCAAGAAAGATTCGAAAGGTCTTGGGCGGAGGTATGCGGCAAGCTGGGATCATAGCTGCAGCAGGTATTTATGCACTGGAACATAACATCGCCCGGCTTGTGGATGATCATAAGCGTGCAAAAGTACTAGGGCAATGTTTGGAACAGCAACCATATATTGCTGGGATTCGACCTGTCGAGACGAATTTGGTAATCTTTGAGACAATTGACTCGGTTGATGCTTCCGAATTGACCTCGGCTTTACGGGAAAGAGAAATAGCAATCGTCAATATGGACTCAAGCCTTGTGCGCTTTGCAACACATCTTGATTTTGACGATGAGATGCTTGATAAGGTCTGCACTGTGTTAGATTCTTTGCATTTTGCTGGCTAAGCACTTAAAATACAGCTGTTTGTCTGCTGTTTGTTGATGTGCTTGTGCTGTCACATTAACTTTGTCTATCAATCGTCTAGCTTGTCTGCGATCAGTCTGAATCAAATTGTGCTGATTGCCTTTCTGGCATGAATTCTGCAATTTTTTGCAGGTAACAGAAAGGCCTTTCTCCACTCCATTAAGTACCTAGCATGCAAATCAAAGCCTTGCATAAACTGATCGGGTTTTGCAATATCCTTGTCGTTCTTTTGCTGCCCGTAACTTTGTCTGCTCAGGAAGACATAGCTGGAATTGTCAATGAATACTTTGAAGTAGTGAACATTGATCTGAGCCAGTGTCCGCCAGAGATCAGTACAGCTGAGGAACATAGTTTAGCTCCAGGGGAAAAACTATTGCTAATCCAGATGAATGGAGTTAGCTGTAATCTTGACCTCAGTTATGATTACGGGATGATCGAAGATTATGGCAGTGCAGGCAACTATGAGTTTTTGACGGTCGAAGAAACCGCAACCAACACTTTCCGACCAACAACAATTCTCTCGAATTCCTATGACACTTCGTTTGCAGTTCAGATAGTCAAAGTACCGGTCTATGAATCGGCGACTGTAGTAGGCGATCTGCTGGCGCAGCCATGGGACGGTACCGTAGGTGGCATACTGGCAATTCATGTAATTGAGGAACTTGTGCTCAATGGCAATCTACTGGCAGATGGTGCAGGTTTCAGAGGTGGGACCCGCATGTTTGATACCGGTTTCCCTTGCGAAGCTTTCGATCTGTGGTATGACGAATCCCAGGCTCTTGCTTCTGAAAAGGGAGAGGGGCTATTTGTCCCCGACCCCTCGATGCAATATGGAATGGGTGCTCAGGCGAATGCAGGCGGCGGTGGCAACAAGTCTAATTCCGGTGGGGGAGGAGGCAGTAATTTTAGTGCGGGAGGCAGCGGCGGTTTTCAATCGGCAGAATGTGCAATTCTGGAAGTCGGAGGAATGGGTGGCTGGCAACTCGATGATTTTGAAAAGAAGGCCTTCATGGGTGGCGGAGGAGGAGCAGGACATGCTGAAGCTTTCGATAGCGACGGAAATCCGCAGGCCACTGCAGGTACCAATGGGGGTGGACTAATTTTTATTAAAGCGGGAGTTTTGGAGGGAAACAGCTACAGTATTTCAGCAGCTGGACTAGACCAAAACCAGGTAGCCTTGGCATCTGGTGGCGGAGGCGGTGGAGCCGGAGGTACGGTAGTTTTTGAAGTTGCTTCTTTTGCTGGTCTGCTAACGCTCAAAGTAAATGGAGGCAAAGGCGGAAATGTTGATGGTGATCAGTATGCTGTCTTTGATTGTTTTGGCCCAGGAGGCGGAGGAGGTGCAGGAGTCCTGAAGATAAATGCCAGCAGCAGTCCGGAAGGAATACTGAACTTGGCTTCCCAGGGGCTGGCAGGGGTGGAAGTAAACGTTTCGTCGAATTGCTTCAATGAGAATAACGGTGCAGAAAACGGTACCAGCCCACAAGGTTTGGGAGTGGTTGATAGTTTTTACACTGAAGATCCTGAACCTATCCTGGATTTACAGGATGAACCCTTTTCCTTTTGTGAAGGAGATAGTGTGTTTGTAGAAGTTCCTGATCTGTTTCAGGACTACCTATGGAACAATGGAGAAACAACACCCGGAATCTGGCTCAAGAATCCTGGTACATATACACTCCAGGTATCTTCATCCTGCGGACCTAAAGAAGACCAGCTAACCGTTCTCGATCACCCTTCTTTTCAGGAACCCAACTTCCCTTCTGATACAACCTTGTGTTCCGGGCAAACTTTGCAGCTGGATCTCGCTGGACTTTATTCCGCACAACTCTGGCCTGATGGAACAAATGCAACCACTTTTTCCACCGACGTTGAAGGAGCAATAAATGTGGTAGTATGGAATGAGGAAAACTGTGAAAAACAGCTCACAATAATGCTCAATTTCGTTGAAAGCGAAATCCTGGACTTAGGACCTGACCAGTACTTTTGCAATGCAGAGTCGGCAACTTTCATGGCCCCGGATGGCTATGTGGAATACCGTTGGAGCAATGAGGAAAGTACCCAAAGCCTGAATTTGGTAGAAGCTGGTTACTATAATCTTCAGGTGCTGGATGCCAATGGTTGCAACTCAGAGGATGAAATCTACCTTGGTTTCAGGGAGGCTCCGTCACCAGAGATTCCTACGATTGAAACCATTTGTGAAGGTCAGGTCAAATACATTGACCCTGGCTACTTTAACCAATACCTTTGGAGCGATGGAAGCACAGAGCGCATCTTGCAATTGACACAGCCGGGATCTTACAGTCTTGAAGTGACTGACGAATTTGAGTGCAGCACCACAGTACAAATGGAAGTTTCAACCCTCTGCCAGGTGGGAATACAAGTAGTAAATGCCTTTAGTCCAAATGGCGACGGGGTGAATGATGTGTTCAGGGTGATAACCTCTTCAGTTGAGGAATTCGAGCTGACCGTACATGATCGTTGGGGTAAAACATTGTTTAGAAGTACCAGTAGCACTGACGGCTGGGATGGCGACTTTAATGGTGAGGCATTGCCGATCGGAACCTATGTGTGGAGTCTTCAGGCTGTGGTAAACGACAACGGAAAACTGATTCAGGAAAATCGCAGTGGCAATGTTACGCTGTTAAGATAATCTACGTTTTTGAAACTGCGAAATCAAGGATTTAGTGACAATTGCACTTGTAGTGATTCTTTAGGTCAATAGCTGTAATCACCTTGGTCTCTCGCCCACAATCGGCAAACACAATTCTTACAGTTTGTTTATCTCTGGTGACGCCTTCAACTGCAAATGTCGGACACGGTGAATCACCCAAATTGCTTTTTCTCTTGTTGATTTTGCCGTTTTCCAGGATCTCGTTTATTTCGTCCTTGTCGATGTGCCTGCAGCCCATTCTGCACTTGGCATGTTTGGTATAAATCAGCCGATCATCCTGCATGCCTTCCAAAGCACCGTCAAAACTCATTCCTGGCGGAATCGGATTGTCAGTCGTATTCTTTTTTTGTTGTTGGTAGTGTCCACCGCCCCCTTTTCTGCCCAGCCACTGTGTGTTTCCTGTTGCATAGGCTACAATTACAAATATGAGCGCAATGATCGGACCGATCATTTTTTGCATATCTCGTTTCTTCACTCAGTGTTGACGCCATTTGCATGTTTCGTTACATTCATCATATCCCGTTTTTCTTGTTAAATTGCATTCCTTTACCAAATCATTAACGCCACTATCAAAATTGCCTATGCTCGCCACCCTTGACTGGATTGTGATCGTTGTTTTTCTGGTGCTTTTCATTGGAATAGCAATCTCTTTTACTAAGGGTGCCGGAAAAGATCTTGGCAGTTTTTTCCTTGGTGGCAGAAACTTGCCCTGGTATATCGCCGGTATCTCCATGGTGGCTACCACCTTTGCGGCTGACACCCCCTTAGCAGTTGCCGAAATTGTTGCGGGTAAAGGCATATCGGGCAACTGGTTATGGTGGAGCTTCTTGGCCGGAGGAATGTTGACGACCTTCTTCTTTGCTAGTCTTTGGAGACGTTCCGGGGTGCTTACGGAGGTGGAGTTTATCGAATTGAGGTACAGTGGGTTACCTGCTGCTGGTTTAAGAGGATTTAAAGCGCTCTATTTAGGTGTTTTCATGAATCTCATGATAATTGGCTGGGTGAATGTGGCATTAATAACGCTGCTAAAGGTCTTTTTCGATTTGCCGTATCAAGAAGCCTTCTCCTTTTGTGCTGTTGCGATGCTGGTAGTCTCCATCTATGCCTCTATGTCTGGTCTTCTTGGGGTGGCCATGTCGGATGTGCTGCAGTTTGTTACAGCAATGGTGGGATGTATTCTCTTAGCTTACTTTGTTGTCGGTTCAGAACAAATAGGGGGCCTTAGCGGCTTGAAGAAATCTATCGATCCCTCAGCGCTAGAGTTCTTTCCCAGAATTGGTGATGCTTCAAGCCAAGGTGGTGCAAAAGCTTTCACTATTGGCATAGGCACATTTTTGGCCTACTTCACAATGCAGTGGTGGGCCAGTTGGTACCCTGGCGCAGAGCCAGGAGGTGGAGGGTATGTGGCGCAAAGAATGATGAGTGCAAAAGACGAAAGGCATGCTGTTTATGCCACACTTTTCTTTCAGGTTGCACACTACTGCATCAGGCCATGGCCCTGGATTCTTGTGGCATTGTGCGCCATGATTTTATACCCAGAGATGGACCCAAAGGATGGCTTCGTCCAGGCGATGGTGGACTTTCTTCCGGCAGGCTTGAAAGGTTTGCTACTTGTTTCTTTTCTCGCAGCCTACATGAGTACAATCTCCACTCAACTCAATTGGGGAGCAAGCTATGTTGTCAATGACTTCTACAAGAGGTTCTTGAGACCGGAAGCTACGAATGAGCAACTAGTTCTTGCTTCAAGAATCACTACACTGGGCCTCATGGTGCTTGGCATGATTGCGGCTTATGGTATAGAGTCGATTTCCGGCGTCTGGGGTTTCTTGATCGAGATAGGAGCAGGACTAGGTCTCGTTTTGATTTTGCGCTGGTATTGGTGGAGGATAAATGCATGGAGCGAAATTGCTGCTACGATCACACCGCTTTTGGCCTATCCAATTGCTCGCTATGCTCTTGGCTTTGAAGGCCTGCCAGATTCGCCTAATACTTTCTTCTTTACCGTTGGATGTACTACCATTGTCTGGTTGGCGGTAACCTACTTTAGCCCGAAACAGGATGAAGAACATCTTAAAGAATTCTATCTTAAGGTCAAACCTGGAGGAAACTGGGGGCCTATAAGTTCTTTAACAAATCAAGCAGGCAAGCCGTCGCAACTTGGCAAATTGGCGATTTGCTGGTTGTCTGGTATAACGATGGTGTACGCTATCCTTTTTGGTATAGGCAAAGTCCTGTTTATGGAATATTCGGAAGCAGGCATCTGGACTGCAATCGCCCTTTTCGCATTTATGCTTCTGAATACAACCATGCGTCGCACAAAGATAATGGGCGATGATCTTTAGTAATAATTGTAAAACAAACGATGCCCTTCAATACCACGAGCAAGATTGAACCAGCAAAGACCAGTGCTTTTTCCACGACAGTGATCGACTACCTGGGCAAGAAGGAGGCGATTCAACAGTTGCAGGCTTACGAATTATCAGAGCAAGGATTTCAGCAAGCAATCCATGATCGCTCCTCAAGCAGCTATCCTCGTTCTTTATTGGTTGAAGTTATAGCAAAGCAATATCAGGGTCTCCCTAATTCGGATACCTGGGAGCGACAGTTGTCGCTCTTGAAGGATGAAAATACCTACACAGTAGTTACAGCTCATCAGTGCAATCTGTTTTCCGGGCCATTATACTTTATACTTAAGACTGTTTCTGCAATCAAGCAGGCTCGGTTTCTTGCGAGGCACTTTCCTGAACACAACTTCATTCCGATTTTCTGGATTGGATCAGAGGATCATGATTTCGAGGAACTTAATCACATCTATATTAGAGAAAATCGAATCGAATGGTCAGCTAATCAAGGGGGAGCAGTTGGTCGTTATACACCCGAAGGACTTGAGGGGCTGATTGAAGAGATCGAGGACCTCGGTGCATCAAGCCAATACCTCCAGCAGGTTAGGGAACTGCTTCGACAATCTTTTCTTGGTAGAACTTCCGTAGCCGATGGAATGCGGGCCTTGTTGAACGCTTTGTTTGGGCAACATGGTTTGTTGGTCATTGACCAGGATGACGCATCCTTAAAGAAGGCATTCGTTCCCCTAATGAAGCAGGAGTTGTTTGAGCAAAAGGTATTCGGAGCCTGCCAAACCAGCGATAAGCAGTTGAAAGAACTTGGTTATAAGGTGCAAGCACATGCCAGGGAAATCAACTTGTTCTATTTGAAGCAGGGCTTTAGGGAGCGCATCGTTAGAGAAGGTGATCTCTTCAATGTTCGGAATAGTAATATCAGCTTTACGGCTGAAGAGATTGAGAGTGAATTGGAAAACAGGCCAGAGAGATTTAGCCCCAATGTACTTTTTCGTCCTGTTTATCAGGAGTTCTTATTTCCCAATCTTGCCTACATAGGAGGAGGAGGAGAGCTAGCCTATTGGCTTCAATTAAAACCCGTCTTCACGGCTTTTGGTCTGCCTATGCCCGCCCTGATGCTGCGTGACAGTGCTATTTTTGTTGACGAAATTACGGCGAAGAAATTAGCTAAGGCTCAGTTGAAGATAGACGATTTATTTAGAGACGAAAATGAAATCGCGAACTTCCTAGTTCAGCGTGATACCCACGTTGACCTAAGTTTGGATCAAGAGGAGCAAGAACTCTCTGCTTTTTTTGACCGCCTCTCTCAGCGTATATCCAAGGTGGACAAAGGACTGGAACAAAGCCTTGCTGCAGAAAAGTCTAAGAATCTGAAATCGCTCAATAAGATTGCTCAAAAGCTAAGGAGAGCGGAGAAGAGAAAGCACGAAACAAATATTCAACGAGCTTTGGTTGCCAGGTCCAGACTGTTTCCCGGCGGCAAGTTGCAGGAGCGCCATTACAACTTCCTACATTACTTCCTCGATCATGGACCAGACTTTATTGACCTTTTGCTCAAGGAATTAGAGCCTATGGAGCAGAAAGTGACTATTTTTGCGGAATAAATCCGGGAAATTGAAGCAACTTATCAGAAAAACCAGAGCACAAGAATCGAGGACTGCTATCGAGCGTTTGTACATCTCGATGCGGCATCTTTTTAACAGAGGTTATTACAGACCT
The DNA here is from genome assembly GCA_020629005.1 of Chitinophagales bacterium. GTDB lineage: Bacteria > Bacteroidota > Bacteroidia > Chitinophagales > UBA2359 > JAHDDV01. The sequence goes on along the minus strand of JAHDEE010000001.1, from coordinate 74,964 downwards.
GGAAGCAAATCAGGGACTTCTATCGTGGAATCTCTTCGAACCCTTCAACCGGAGATCTACGGTTCGATCAACGATCCTGAAAAAGTTGAGCTGGATGGCCTGGTCTATGTGATTACCCGTTTGCCTAAAGGAATTGAAGAGTGTCGGCTGATCAAGTTGACCTCAGACGAGGGTTATCGGGAATCAGATTTTCCGGTACTGGTACCTTCGAAGAGACGTCGGAATTGTTATCGCATCGATCCGGATCAAATGTTTATTGAGGTAACCAGGGGGCGGAGTGAAATCTATGATGTACTGACACACCTGACTTTCTTATTCCTTGAGTCCAGAAAAATCAGGAAAAAGGCAATTGATGAGGATGGAAGGGAAACCTGGGTCTGGAAGAAGATCAGAGAGATCATAGAAGGGAAAATCAAGATAACGGACAAGAACCGAGAGGTCACAATCTCGTACTTAAGTACGATTCTGGGTCGAACTTTTCTGGAAACGGAACGTGCCTATCGTCGGTTCAACGAGGAGCCGGAAGCCAATAATGATTTGTTCCATGTGGTGTACTGGATGGGCATGCTGGCTATCGCTGAACAAGCCTCTGCAGAAGGTGCTCGCGAAATCACATTCACCTCGACATTGAGAGAGCGAATCGGTCTACACATATACGGAAGTAGATGGGCTGCCAACATCAAACAATTCATGTTTGAACAGGGGCTGCTGGATCGTCCATTGCATGTGATTTCTGCGAATCTTCATAGTGTTCTGAATTCAATCTACGCTTATCCGGCTTTAGGCAAAGAGATCGATGATGACTTGTCAATAATTGAATTGGCCACTAATGTGATTTCGGAGAATCCTGACAAATATATGCCCATTATCACCAGCTTTGGAAAAGAGAACGGGCTCTATGTGATCAATGATGAGTCAGGAACCAATATAGCTGTGCAGATCATAGACACTGCAAGGGTAGACCGAAGCAAACTTTCACCGGAGCTCAAAATAGAGGATGAAGTCTGGTCGCAGAAGCCAGTAATTTTGGTGATGGACTATGCATTTGGAGAACAGGCTTATGAAACGATGGACGAGCTATTGCGCCCGTTCATGGGTGTGGAAGCAGAGAAGCAAATGAATCTTGTCTCTGTAAACATCATGGGAAAGGCAGGGATTCTGGTAGGAGACAAGGGAGATATAATGATCCCAACTGCGCATGTTTTTGAAGGATCGGCAGACAACTATCCGATCAATAATGAGTTTACAAGCGAGAACTTTAAAGATTATGCTGGACGGGTCTTTGAAGGTCCAATGATCACTGTGCTCGGAACATCTCTACAGAACCGCGATGTCCTCAGCTATTTTAAAAACACCTCCTGGAAAGCCATTGGACTGGAAATGGAAGGGGTTCATTATCAAAAGGCCATACAGGCAGCGACTGCTGTTCGAAAAGTGATTCAAGATGGCCTCATTCTTCGATATGCCTACTACGCTTCGGATAATCCATTGGTTTCTGGTGGTACACTGGCTTCGGGAAGTCTGGGGCTTACGGGTGTATTGCCGACCTATTATATCACCTTGAAAATGCTAAATGCAATTTTCTCAGCTCCTGCTGCAAAGTCTCCCGAGGTGTTGCAAGAGGTAGACATAAACAAATCCTGATCTGATCGGTTCTTCTTCAAATGGGATAGTCCGGTATTAGTGAGCTAATTGAACTATATGTACAAGTCGACAAAAGAGTGTGTACTTGATCTGGAGAAGAATGGACATTTGGTAAGAATCAAACAAGAGGTAGACCCTTTTTTGCAAATGGCTGCCATCCAACGCAGGGTCTACCAAAACCAGGGACCCGCCATCTTGTATGAAAATGTAAAAGGTAGCCGATTCCCTGCTGTCTCTAATCTCTTTGGAACCATTGATAGGAGTAGATTCATCTTTAGAGACACAATCGCTGCTGTAAAGCGTCTGGTGGCTTTAAAGGCTGATCCTACCGCTCTGATGAAAAGTCCCTTTTCTTATCTGGGAATGCCCTTGGTAGGCATCAATGCCCTGCCCAAAAGAGCACGATTTAAGAAACCTGTGCTCGCTCAGGAAGTAAAGATTTCGGACTTGCCTCAAATTCACAGTTGGCCGGATGATGGTGGAGCCTTTGTAACGCTGCCACAAGTGTATACCGAAGATCCCGATAAGCCTGGAGTCATGAAGTCAAATATGGGTATGTACCGCATTCAGATGGGCGGCAATCAATACATTCAGGATCGCGAAATTGGTCTGCATTATCAAATTCATCGAGGAATTGGTGTTCATCAATCCCGGACCAATGCCTTAGGCAAACCCCTTAAGGTCAGTATCTTCATTGGAGGGCCACCTGCTCATACTTTGAGCGCTGTAATGCCGCTACCTGAAGGGCTTCCAGAAGTGGCATTTGCTGGTGCGATGGCGGGAAGGGGATTTAGATTCACTGAGTCTGATGGCTACACACTGGCGGCAGATGCTGATTTTGTGATCACAGGCTTAGTACATGCAAAGGATACCAAGCCAGAAGGGCCCTTTGGCGATCATCTCGGATACTATAGTTTGGTGCATGATTTTCCCGTGATGCAGGTGCATAAAGTCTATGCGCGTAAAGACGCAATATGGCCTTTTACAGTGGTAGGGAGACCACCTCAGGAAGATACTAGTTTTGGAGCTCTGATTCACGAAATCACAGGAGCCGTTATTCCCTCTGAGCTACCAGGATTGCATGCAGTTAATGCTGTCGATGAAGCAGGCGTGCACCCACTGCTATTGGCGATTGGAAGTGAACGTTATACCCCTTATTCCGAAGAACGCAGGCCACAAGAATTGCTAACTATTGCCAATCATATTCTTGGCTTTGGTCAGATGTCCCTGGCAAAATACCTATTGATTGTCGCAAAAGAAGATGATCCAGCATTGGATATTCATCACATTGATGAGTTCTTTACTCACATGTTACAGCGCATTGATTGGCGAAGAGACTTGCACTTCCAGACTGAGACCAGCATCGATACCCTGGATTATTCAAGTAAAGAATTGAACGTCGGATCCAAAGTGGTTATGGCGGCTGCTGGTCCAATCATAAGAACTCTTGGAAGCAGTAGGCCATCTGAATTTTCGCTACCAGACAACTTCAGTAATCTACAGTTGGTGCACCCAGGAATTCTGGCGATTGAAGCTAGGCCCTTTCAGAATTATCAGCAGGCTGCACAGGAGATGGAAAATCTAAGCGAGTATCTCGAAGGAAAATATATAGATGAGTTGGAGGCCTTCCCATTAATTGTGATTACAGACGATGCCGACTTTCTGGGCAGGAATTTTTCGAATTTCCTATGGGTGACCTTTACAAGAAGTAATCCCTCACACGATATCTATGGCCTGCAGTCTGCCGTTCAACACAAGCATTGGGGTTGTCGTTCTTCCTTGATCATTGATGCGAGAATAAAGCCTTTTCATGCTCCGCCACTTCTTGAGGATCCGGCGATCGAGGCTTCTGTTGATTCATTGGGAGCCAAGGGAGGCCCATTGGAAGGAATCATTTGATCGGAATGAAGCAGCGGTCCCATCTAATGCCCTCGAAGAAGGGTTTATTGCTTTCTCTGCTCATCCAAATGAACCAGGCTTTGCCTATCAGATGATCTTCAGGAACAAATCCCCAAAAACGACTGTCTTTGGAGTTGTGCCGGTTGTCGCCCACCATAAAGTAGTAGTCCATTTCAACTTCGTAGTATTCGGCTTTCTCCCCATCGATGTAGAAATTCTCATCGTCGTAAGCAAGTTCATGCGCTTCGTATTGCTCAATTAGGTTGCGATACAGAGGAAGCGTGTTTGCCTGCAGGCGGATGCTGTCCCCCTTCTTAGGAATGTACAAGGGTCCATAGTTGTCCAGGTTCCAGGGGAACTGGGAAGGTGTGTTCGGAAAAGTGGCTTCGTATTGCATTGTTACCCCCTTACTGCGAACGATGGTGTCTACGGTCACTACGTTTTCAAATTCTGCCAAAGTCTTCAATTGAGTCGTGCTTAAGGCATATTGGTAGTGATTGACATCATGAAACATTCCGCCCTCCGTTATTTCCAGCTTTGCAAGAGATTGGCGACTGATCGGCTCTCCATTGGTTTTAATCAGATAGTTGAACTGCATAGTTTCCAGGTTGCCCGATGCCTGTCCATTGACCAGCATTTGTCTATTGATGATTTCCAGGGTGTCTCCTGGAAGTGCTACGCAGCGTTTTACAAAAACGGTACGTCGGTCCGTTGGAACCGAATGATCAATGGGGGTATTGAAAACGACGACATCATTGCGATTTACTCCTACAATGCCTGGCAGGCGCAGGTAGGGCCAGGTGATTCTGCCTGAGTAGGATTGGGTTTCGGTTCCAGGAATTTTATCATCAGCAAATGGGAAAGCTAGTGGTGTAATCGGTAATCGAGGCCCATAATGCAATTTTGAAACCAGCAGATAATCTCCTATCATCAGCGTTCTTTGCATCGAGCTGGAAGGGATTGTGTATAATCCGATGACAAAAAGCTGAAGCACCAATGCCAAAACAACGGCGATGATCGTTGCGACAAACAGGTCCCTGAGAAAGGATTTGCCTTTGGCTTTCGGCTTGGGCTTCACACAAAATCAGATTACTCCACTAAAGAACTAACGGTGCGCATACATCGTCCCCATCGAATCTTTGGAAAGCTGCAGTCGCTACAATTTGACATCCAAACAAAGATGGGCTTCCCTACAATATGATCTTCCGGAACCATACCCCACATTCTTGAGTCCAGCGAGTTGTCTCTGTTGTCGCCCATCATCCAGTAGTAGTCCATCTTGAATTCGTAGTTCTTGACAACTTTGCCATCGATTTGCGCTTTGCCATTTTTCCAGGCGAGACTAGGATTGTTTTCGTAAATTCTTATGTTCTTCTCGTAGAGCAGGTAGTTTTTTCTATTCATTTCAATCTTGTCTCCTCTTTTCGGAAGATAGATTGGACCGTAGTTGTCTTTATTCCAATTGAATTCCTTGCTCTGCTTTGGATAACAATTGTCTGGTGTACCTGCTTGTGCAATTATTGGTTGCACATCTACCACATTTGAGAATGTCTTCAGTCGCTCTGCTTTTTCCGGATCAAGGAACATTCGTCGCTGCTTGTTACCTGCCTGACGATTCCGCATCTTGTACTCCTGAATATTTACCCCAAGATTTTTCAACTGTGCGGATGAAAAATTCAATCCGTTTGTTGTAACAAGGTATTGGCCTTGCAGATGTATTGGATTGTCAACCGGAGCTGAATTCACAAATACTTGTTTATCGACTACACTCAGTGAGTCGCCGGGAATACCCAGACATCGTTTGATGTAGTTTTCCCGTTTATCGACCGGTAGGGCTCTTCTAAAATCGTCAGGATAGTTGAACACTACGACATCATTGTTTTTGATGCTGGTAAAACTCGGTAGCCTCCAATAGGGCAGTTTTATCAATTCTGAGAATGATCGACCTCCAATGAATGGAATTGTATTGTGCATGAAGGGCAGGGCCAAAGGTGTATTTGGAATTCTAGGGCCATAGTGAAGTTTACTTACAAACAATTTATCGCCCACCAACATTGATCCTTCCATAGAAGAGGTCGGAATAGCATAGGACTGAATTACAAAAATGTTCAGTATTGGGACTACGATTGCTGCAAAGAGCAGGGCTTCTCCCCATTCCCGAATACTGGACTTTTTCTTTTTGTCCTTCTTTCTCTTGGCCATTCTGAAATTTTTCACAAAAATAACGAAATCACTCGTCTAAAGCTCAAAACTAGACATTTATTGAAACGCAAGAAACGGTCGGAGGGTACACTAATAAAAGCTTAACAATTTTTAGCTGCCGAGTCTTAAGTGATGTTAGTGGAAATTCCTAGGCGGCAGGTTCGTAGCTTCAGCTTGCATTGGTCATTGTCGTTTGCTACTTGGGCCGCCCTTTCCTAAGCTTTTTTGGCGCGGTGGGAAGGCGGTGCAGAATAGCCCTGGGTGCAGCGGTATGTGGCTGGTCGATGCCGTGGTGACTGCTGCTGCATGCTGGCTCGGAGCTTGCCGTAGAGACAGCAGGCAGCAAGCAGGAACAGGCGGCGGCCAGCCACATAAGAGCGGAACACAGGCAAGCAGATAACGCGACTGAGTTACCTCTTGCTCCAAAAAAATCTTATTTAACTGATTTGCATAGAGTTGCCATATTTGCACAATCAACCTCCATCTTCCAGGGCTTTAACCTGCGTGGAGAAACTTGTAGCCAACTCCTCGAACCGATTGAAAAAAGGTGGGATTTTTGGGGTCCTGCTCGAAATATTTCCTGAAGTTTAATATAAAGTTGTCTATCGTTCGTGTGGTAGGGTAAACATCATAACCCCATACGAATTGTAGAATCTGCTCTCGGCTCACGACTTCGTTTCGGCGATCTATGAGTAGCTTGAGTAACTTGGCTTCTTTCTTTGTGAGGTTGAATTGGTCTTGTTCTGTCTTTGCTTCGAAGGTGAGGAAGTTCACATGATTGCCACCAAATTGGAAGGTTTCCAGCTCTTTCTTTTCGTCGAGCGGCATGCTTCTTTTGACTAAAACCCGAACGCGCAGGAGAAACTCTTCGAGGTCGAAGGGTTTGGTCATATAGTCATCTGCACCTTTTTTCAGTCCTTCAATCTTGTCAGAGGTATCATCTTTGGCAGTGAGGAAGAGGATGGGAATGTCTGGATTTTCTAGTCGGATGTGCTCGCAAACGGCCAGACCATCCATTTCGGGCAGCATGATATCTAAAATCGCAATGTTGAATCTCTGCTCGGCAAATTTCTTGACGGCTTCCAGACCATCTCCAGCAGCTACGACTTCATAGCCTTCCAGTTCAAGGTTCATTTTGATGGCAGTCTGAAGACTGGGTTCATCTTCGACCAATAGAATTCTTAGGTCCATTTTTAGGGATTTGTTTACAATAAATTTACACAAATTGTAAGTGAAAGGAAAATCAGCTATATCACAGTAATGTCAAATTGGTAGAAAATCATGGTATCTTAGAGGCTATTGAAAACTTAAATTGAAAGGAAAATTGGCGAAGAGGAAGAAGGAAAAAAAGGCAACGCCTTTGATGGTACAATACAACAATATAAAAGCAACTCACCCTGACGCCATATTGTTGTTTAGAGTAGGAGATTTTTACGAAACATTTGGCAAAGATGCTATCACTGCAGCATCAGTACTCGGAATCACTTTGACAAAGCGAGGCAATGGCTCCGCCAATGAGGTGGAGTTGGCGGGTTTTCCGCACCATGCATTGGATACTTATCTCCCTAAACTTGTGAAGGCAGGTTACCGGGCAGCGATTTGCGAGCAACTGGAAGATCCCAAGAGCACAAAAAAACTGGTGAAGAGGGGTGTGACAGAATTGGTAACACCTGGGGTGGCATTGAATGATAAGATATTGGATCACAAGTCCAATAATTATTTGTGCTCGATCTGCTATAGGTCGGAACAAATGGGTCTTTCTTTTCTGGATGCCTCAACAGGTGAGTTTCTTGTTGCAGAAGGAAACGTGTCTCAGATAGATAAGTTGTTGCAGAGCTTTAGTCCTGCTGAGCTGATCTTTTGCAAGACTGACAAGAAGCAGATTAGTGAGCATTTTGGGGAGCGTTACTATACTTACGGATTAGAAGATTGGGTGTTCTCAGAAGATTTTGCCAGAGAGACACTGCTGAAACACTTTGGGACAAAGAATCTGAAAGGTTTTGGAGTACAGGGCATGACTGTGGGGGTAGTAGCTGCTGGCGCGGCGCTTCACTATATACAAGAAACGGCAAAAGCTGGAATGCAACATATTAGTTCCCTTCGAAGGTTGCATCAGGATAAATATGTTTGGCTGGATAACTTTACTATTCGCAATTTGGAGTTGTTGCATAGTCCAAATGAGAATGGTGTACCATTGCTGCGCATTCTTGATAGTACAAAGACAGCTATGGGAAGCAGGTTGCTAAAGAAGTGGATTGCTTTGCCTCTTCGGGAGCGAACGGCGGTTGAGGAGCGCCTGGATGTGGTTGGTTTTCTGAAGGATAAGGAGGAGCTTGCAGGTGAACTGAGGCGGACGATAGCACAAATTGGTGATATTGAGCGATTGATTGCAAGAGTTCCAGTAGGAAAAATAAATCCACGTGAGGTAGTGCAATTGAAAAAGGCCTTGATCGCTATTGGACCTATCAAGGAACTTTGCTTGAGTTCAGGGCTGAAGCCCTTGACAGTGATTGGAGATCAGCTGAATCCCTGTGTGGTCATCAAGGATCGAATCAGTAGAGAATTGAATGAAGAGGTTCCGGTACAGGTATCAAAAGGATCCGTCATTGCTGCGGGAGTCTCGGAGGAGTTGGATGAACTGCGAGCGATTCTTCATAGTGGAAAGGACTATCTCGAAAAGCTGAAGCTACGGGAGATTGAGAATACAGGTATAAGCAGCCTAAAGATTGGGTTCAACAATGTCTTTGGTTATTACCTTGAAGTCACAAATAAGTACAAAGGTAAAGCGCCGGAAGATTGGATAAGAAAGCAGACACTTGTAAATGCGGAACGCTATATCACAGAGGAATTGAAGGAGTACGAACAGAAGATTTTTGGAGCTGAGGATAAGATTTTGCTTCTGGAGGCCAGATTATTCGATGAATTGGTTCAGGCGGTAGGAGAGTATATAAAGCCAATTCAGCATAATGCCCATACAATAGCTCGTCTGGATTGTCTCTTGTCATTTGCTGAGGTATCTGCGAGGAATGATTATCAGCGTCCCAATATGACGGACGGTTTGGAGCTGGATATCAAACAGGGTCGTCATCCAGTGATCGAACGACAGTTGGCGCTGGGTGAATCTTATGTGCCAAATGACCTGTATCTCGATGATGCAAGTCAGCAGTTGATTATTATCACCGGACCGAATATGTCTGGTAAGTCAGCTTTGTTGAGGCAGACGGCGCTGATTGCATTGATGGCGCAAATGGGCTGTTTCGTGCCAGCACAAGAGGCACAAATAGGCATGGTCGATAAAATCTTTACGAGGGTGGGCGCCTCTGACAATCTTTCGATGGGGGAGTCGACCTTTATGGTTGAAATGAATGAGACTGCTAGTATCATGAATAATCTCTCCAAGCGATCATTGGTTCTCCTTGATGAGATTGGGCGTGGTACAAGCACCTATGACGGCATTTCTATTGCCTGGGCTCTTGCCGAATTTATTCATGAGCACAAAACGGCAAAAGCAAAAACTCTGTTTGCCACACATTATCACGAATTGACAGAGCTGTCGGGAAAGTTTGATCGGATCAAGAATTACAGTGTGTCGACCAAAGAAGTGGGCAAGAAAGTGATCTTTCTTCGCAAGTTGATCCCTGAGGGCAGCAAGCACAGTTTTGGAATCCATGTAGCAAGGATGGCTGGTATGCCCACTGAACTTGTCCAGCGGGCTACGGAGATTCTGGCGGTGTTGGAAAAAAAGAATATTGAAGGAGCAATAGGGCAGGACTTGCAGACGATGCCGGTCAGAAGTAATATGCAGCTGAGTATATTTGAGATGGACCCATTGTTAAAGCAGTTGCAAGAGCAATTGATGTCTCTGGATCTCAACAGCATGACCCCAATCGAGGCGCTCTTGAAATTGCAGGAACTCAAAAAGCTTTGTTGATGTTGTGTTGGCGGATCTTGTATAGCAGGCTAAGCATATCATTGGTGTATCGAGAGAGGCAAGTGACTATTTGCGGTAAATTCAAGGCATTTGCTACGGCTTGTGAATGGCGCGAAAAAAAATGCTATTTTTTTTGCTCTTTAGTTGCAATTATCTCGAAAGTCATCCTATATTTGCGCACCGAATTGCTGAAAAGCACAAGCGAAAGTAGCTCAGCTGGTAGAGCACAACCTTGCCAAGGTTGGGGTCGCGAGTTCGAATCTCGTCTTTCGCTCTCTTTTTTTTCTTACCTTCACGCCCAGGTGGTGGAATTGGTAGACACGCAGGACTTAAAATCCTGTGGGCAGTAATGCCCGTGTGGGTTCAAGTCCCACCCTGGGTACCAAATCCTTTCTTTTCAACTCTCCAATCCACCTTTCTGTCTGAGATTTCCCGATAACTATCGTAGCGAGGACATGAGCCGGAAGTGATAAGCCATAATTTCGTAGTTCAGCACTTTTTTTGCTCAGCAGATGCAGCGGATATTTCATTTGCACAGTCTTGCAAGGGTAATTTGGTGTTGTGAGTTCCGCTGGAGCTTGCCCGGCAATAGACAACTTACACCATTAATTAAACAACTTATCTGACTTGCTCTTGGAATCATTGCGCCTGCAATTCATTGGTCCCTTGAGTATTACAAAAATTTATTTCATAATAATCTGGTAATCAGTCATGTGCTCAGAGTACAAGTCTGCGCAAATGACAATGTTTCATATATTGAAAATGTCCGTTTGCGAGTGCTGGTTGCCCTTGTTAGCAAGGTTTTGAATTAACAATTGTCTGGTTATTCTCAGGTATAAATTCGTAACTTTGTGCAAAATTTCAACAAACTTAACCTGTCACGGAAATGAAAAGACTATTATGCATTCTGTGGGTTCTTTTTGTCAGTGCAAATCTATTCGGACAATATTATAACGAGTGGATTTCTGATTCTGGCTATGATAAGACCTACTACAAGTTTCCGGTTTATTCCGACGGGATATACCGAATTCCTTACAGCACGTTAAGTGCTGCGGGTGTATCTTTAAGCAATGCTTCAAATTTCAAAATTTACGCGAAAGGAGAACAGATTCCAGTTCACATCAGCAACACCTCCAGCTTTGGGCCTGGTGATTATGTGGAATTTGTGGGTCAGCAAAATGACGGAGAAATGGATACTCCATTGTTTCCGGTGAGTACCTGGCAGCTCTCTGATCAGCGAACATTGTTTACAGACACCATTTTCTATTTCTTAACGTGGGACAACAATGGTAACCAATCAAGGTATCAGGATCAGGCGAACGACATTTCTAATCCTCCGGCCCCGGAAAGCCACTTCCTTCACACTGCCATCAAATGGAACAGAAACACGTACTATGGAGGTGTTCCTTTTCGATTTGCTGGCGTGAACAATACCTATAGCTCATTTGATAAAGCTGAAGGCTGGGTATCCGGAGTAATCAAGAGTTCGCTTTCCACAAGTAATTCTCAAACCATAAACCTAAGCACGCCGGGACTGTACACGGGACCCGGTGCTCCAGTGCCAACAATGGAGTGCAAGGTATTGGGAAGGTCTAACGAGTTTCAGTATTACCCTGATCACCATACACAGGTGTCTGTGGGAGGAGATGTCTATATCGACGATACCTATGAAGGATATGCAGTAAAGAACTTTACTGCGCAGCTAGCTCCTAGCTCGATGAATACTTTGCCAAATGAACGTACGGAGGTGGTGTATTTTGCTGTTGGAGACATCTATCCAGCTGGTGATGACGACTTTTCGATTGCCTACACCTTTTTAACCTACGGGCGGGAATTTGATTTTGCCAATCAAAAGGGTTTCCAGTTCTCTTTGGATAACGACAGTGATAAGTATGTAGAAATTTCGAGCTTTAACGGAGGTTCCGCTCCCGTGCTTTATGACATGACAAACAAAAGGAGATATACTCCTACCTCTATTGGAGGAGTGTACAAGATTTTGATAAAAGCAAATCCAGCAAATGGTCCAAAGATGGAACTGTTCTTCGGATCTACTGACAGTTTCTCTAACAGCTATTTTAAGACGGTGGAGGAGATGGATGCACGTCAATTCACAAATTTTTCTCAGATCAACAATCAAGGAAACTATGTGATGATTTATCACCCGTCGCTCAACCAGTCATTTGGTGGAGTGCAGCCGGTCGATGCCTATGAGAGTTACCGTCAGTCGCCAGCTGGTGGTTCATATACTGCTAGAGCCGTAGACGTTGAGATGCTCTACGATATGTTTAGCTGGGGGATTCGAAAACACCCCTTGGCGATTAGGAACTTTTGCAATTATATGAATGACAACTGGAGCATTGAGCCGGAGTTCCTCTTTCTGGTGGGCAAGTCAGTGAATTACAAATCTTGTCTCTTTAGTGGGCCGATATTTGCTCAAAACCTGGTGCCCTCTTTTGGTAACCCAGCAGCTGATCCCCTACTTAGCGCAAGCAATAATGTGAGTTATAGGCCACAAATTGCGACTGGTAGAATTAGTGCAAATACGCCAGCTGATGTCAAGAATTATTTTGACAAGGTGGTAGAGCATGAATCCTGGACCAATGTGACCTATTGTGATGATCTTGCAAAACGCGATTGTCCTAGAAGAGCGATACATCTTTCAGGTGCTTATAATCCTGATTACAATAACGACGGCATTTCAGATCAGGCTGAGAGTTTTCTGGGCATGTTGGCAGAATGGGGTACACACATTGAAAATGATGTCTACCGAGGTGAAGTTGTGGAGACTTATAGCTACATTTCAGATGTATATTCTGGAGGCTCACCAGGATCTTCTCCTTCATCAGCCGACTTCCAGGAGTTTAAGGATCACTTACAAGAAGGAATTGGTATCATTAATTTCCTTGGTCACGCGGATGCGGAAGATTACACGACCTGGTCCTGGAGTTCTGGTTGGAACTTCAATCCGTCTAGCTTTGAAGTAGGTAAGTATCCGATGATCTTCTCGGGTTCCTGTTTTGTGGGTAATATTCACGTAAACGTGAATGCACCATCTATGGCTGAGCTTTGGACGCTTACACCTAATCGGGGTTCGGTAGGATTCCTTGCTGGAGTGAACTTCGGCTTCCCGGAATATTTGTCCAACTATGTAGAGGCAGTACACTCTAAATTTTCCGGAGACTTGTACGGTGAGCCTATTGGTTCTTGCATAATGTCCGCAATCGACGAAATCTACGTAGCTTCTGCTGCTGAAACGACAACAATCTTTTATCAGGGGATGAGAAAAACCATCGAGGAATTTACTTGGTCAGGTGATCCGGCTATCAGCCTAATTGCCTATGAAAACCCGGAATACCATTTCGAAAACGGAAGCAACAATATCAGCTTCTCTCCACAGACCATCACCGATTCGACAACAGAGTTGACTATTTACGTAACGGTCAACAATGCTGGTGATGTGGACTTTTCTCCTCTTCCGATTTCGATCACCGCAAACAATCCTTCTGCCGGATTTAGCCAGGTAGTTGTGAATGTTGCTGAGGCTAATCCTCCAACGGGTTCATCGCTGTATACCTATACTGTGGATCTCTCAACACTGCCTTCGGGAAATACTACATTCACAGTAAATCTTAACAATGGTGGAACAATTACGGAAGACTGTCCAGATAATAATGAGGCTTCTAAGAGTATAGTGATTCCTGTAATTGGCAACTGCGGTAATTTCCAAATATCAAACACTGAAACAACATACTGTTCTTCCGAAGGCCCGGTTACTTTGACTGGTACTGGTGACTCAGGAACTTTCTATGTTAACGGCACAATCACTAACACTTTTGTTCCAGCAACTGGCCCTGGTACTTATAACATCCAATATGTGGGAACCACAAGCGGTACGTCATGCGAGACTTCAAGCACGTGGACTGTTATTCCAGCTCCTAGCACTGGAGGAATTACTGCGCAGCAAAACACTGTTTGTCTAGACGACTCGGAAGTTGTCTTTAGTTATACAGGAACGCAAGCCGCTGGCTACAGTTACTCCTGGAATTTTGGGGTAGGAGCTGATACGCCAATCGCTACAGGTGCTGGACCTCATTCAGTAAACTATGCTACTGCAGGTACAAAGAATGCAACTCTTACGGTTACACACCCGGATTGTGGTTCTTCTGTTTCTGAATATCAGGTTACCGTACTGGATGAGATAACACCTCCGGTTGTTAACTGTGTCTCTTCGACTTCTAACTCTGTAACGATAGATTGGAACACAGCTAGTAATGTAGGGAACTATTTAGTGGATTACAATGGAAGCCAGGTTTTCGACAACGATGGTCAGTTCACGCTAAATGGTTTGACTCCGGGACAAGAGGTGTCCTTTTATGTACAAGCCAGTGGACTAGGAAACTGTGGTTCGGCTACTTCGAGCACGATCATTTGTACTGCTTCCGATTGTCCTGATCTTAATCTAAGCATCAGTGGAATTGAAGACAATCAGGTATTCTGCGCTAACTCAGGACCAGTTGCACTTTCCGGCTTCCCAAGCAATGGAAACTTTTCTGGTGCCGGAGTATCCGGAAGTACTTTTGATCCAACAGGACTTACTCCTGGGGGTTACACTTTGAGTTATGCTGTTCCTTCTGGTGATGATTGTCCAACACAACAAAAAAACGTGGTTGTTGTCGTTTCGGGCGGGACTACACCGACGATCGTGCCTTCCAATGGATCAGGCACATTATGCGATGGAGACGAAATCACTCTTACAGTATTGGGAGATTTTAGTTCTTATTCTTGGGATGGTGGTCCGTCTACGCCGGAATATGTTGTAAATACTGCGGGAGTCTATACGATTAACACGGTTGACTTGGATGGTTGTTCTTCGACTAATTCCTATTCTGTTGTTCCTTACGAAGTGAACGCATCAATTGTATCGAACCAAAATGATTTTGAGATTTGTCCTGGTGAATCCATTCAACTGTCTGTATCAACGGATGGTGGAAACTCAATTCTGTGGGACAATGACGATCCAAATGCAACAATTATTGTAAACGAAGTTGGAACTTACTCAGCTAGTGTGACAGCTGCCAATGGCTGTACCACAGAGGTAAGTGTCGAAGTACTTGAAGCAGCTATAGATCCACCGAGCTTCTCAACAAGCACTGGAGGAAATCAAATCTGTAACGGTCAAACTTTAACACTTTTCGGTCCTCAAGGCTATGCTTCGTACTCATGGACGCTCGCTGGTCAGATCATTCAGGTTCCGCTGTCTCAAAGCTACATAGAGATCAATCCTGAACTTTTGGAAGGAATAACGCTAGAAGAATTAGCTGGCACTTACGAGCTGACAGTAATTAGTACAGGAGGATGTAGTAGCACAGCAAACTATGATGTTGAGCTTCTGGACATAGCTGCACCACAAGTTGATGGTTCACTTTCTGTCTGTCTAGGAAGTAATACGGCCCTGACTGCTGTTGGAGATTACAATGAATATACCTGGTCCAACTCGGCTGGCGTTGCTCAGCAAGTTGGGCCTACCTGGATTCCCAGCAATCCTGGGGAATACCTACTGTGCGGACAAAACTCGCTTGGCTGTACACTTTGTACGCCTTTCGAAATCTATGGTGGTGGCGAGCCTCCCATTGTGGATGGTGTCTTGTCTGTTTGTGGTAATTCTTCAACCACTCTGAGTGCCTCAGGAGACTATGATAATTATACCTGGTTTGATGGGGGCGGATCTGAAATTGGTTCTGGGCAATCGATTATAATTGATTCTCCAGGGACCTATTCTGTTTCTGCTACTTCACTTCTGTCAGATTGTGAAGGCACTGAAACTTTCGTAGTCGGTACTGGAGTTGCCTCTAGTAATCCGGAGATCACAGGAAGTGATCTGATTTGTCAATCTGGCAGTACCATCCTTCAGGCAAGCGGCAATTTCGTTGAAGAAAACTACATCTGGTACCAAGGAAATGAGCAAGTAGCAACGGGCACAAGCAGTTATGAAGCAACAACGAGTGGAACATTCTCGGTTGTTGGATCTGATGCAGCAGGATGTCAAGGAACATCGCAAGTGTTCACTGTTTCTGTTCAACAGCTGTTTGACCCTGTTCTGGCAGGTTCGCCAGTGATATGTGCTGGCGGTGAAACGACACTGACTGGAGAAGGGGATAGCTTTGAAAGTTTCCGATGGTTGGATTCAGAAGGTATAATCCTGACAAACGAGAGCAGCCTTACAACAAGTATCCCAGGTGAGTATACGCTCGTAGGTATCTCGGCAATTGGTTGTGAAACCTCCGTACCTGTCACGATAGAAAATGGTGGAATCACTCCTGAATTGAACGGAGATACCCAACTCTGTAGCCAGGAGTCAACGATTCTTTCTGTGATAGGAGATTACCAAGTGATCGATTGGAAGAATAGTGATGATCTGTCAGTTGGTGTTGGCCCATCTGTGTTGATAGATGAGGCCGGAGATTACGAGGTGTTTGGTACTGACCAGTTTGGTTGTACTGAATCTCTCTCATTCACTGTCAGCTTTGATACACCTCCATCACCAGGTATTGATGGAGGAAATACACTATGTGCCGGATCCACTCTGGAACTGAGTGCCAGCGGACCTTATTCTCAATGGACCTGGACTAATGCTCAGGGCGAGGAAATTGGAACAGAGCAGAACATCAGTATTACAGAAGCAGGTGTTTACAACCTAAATGGTATGACAGATGCCGACTGTATGGGAAGCAACTCTATTGAAGTAGGTCTAGGAGAGCTTGAAGAGCCTACCATTGACGGAGCTCTTTCTATTTGCGAAGGCAGTTCCACAACTTTGACAGCACCTGAAGAATTGAGCTGCGCTTGGTATCTGGATGGTGAATTGATATCTGGTGATACCAGTATCGACCTCTCGGATCAAGGTGATTATACCTTGATTTGCTCTGATGCTTTGGGCTGTCAGGGAGAAAGAGAGTTCAGTATTATTGTTGGACAATTACCAGAGCCAAGCATTGAAGGAAATCTTGCATTCTGTGAAGACGGGTCCACCACTTTGAACGGTCCGGCAGAATATAATTGCACCTGGTACTTTGCGGGTGAGCTTGTAGGCACAGGCTCTGAAATTACGGTATCGGAAGAAGGAGAATACCAGCTGGTTTGTGAAGACGATTCCGGATGTGGCTCACAAACCACTTTCTCTGTTCTGCAGGCTGTAGTTACAAGCCCGGAAGTGACGGGCGAATTGTCAGTTTGTGCAGATAGTCCAACAACGCTGTCTGCTCCTGAGGGAGAGACTTGTAACTGGTTTCTTGATGGTGAGTTGATCGGGTCAGAATCAGAAGTCACAATCACTGAAACGGGCGTCTACGAGTTGGTTTGCGAAAGTGATCTGGGTTGCAGTGCTTCAAATGAATTTACAGTTGCTAACGGAGTATTGGCCAGCTCTCCTTTGCTGGATGGAATCACCAATGTTTGTGGAGAAAACGAAGTTTCCCTTACAGCAGTTGGTGATGAATTTGTCACCTTCTCCTGGGCAAATTCAGAAAATACAGAAGATCCATTTAGTACTGAATCAGAAGTGATTATTGAACAAACTGGTACTTATGTGTTGACAGGTGTTGATGCTGTAGGTTGTTCTGGATCGCTTGTTTTTGATGTCAATATAAACGACGTTCCAAACCTCGGATTTGAAGGGGCTTCAACCATTTGTAACGGACAGGTCACGACCCTGCAAGGTGTGGGAGATGGATTGACAAGTGTTGGTTGGTATGATAGCGAAGGTGATCTCCTCTCAGAACAAGGTGAGCTCGAAGTATCTAATCCGGGTATGTACACATTCACTGCTATGAATGAAGCAGGATGTGAGTCCTCAATTGAAGTTGAGGTAGGAAGTCAGGACTTAGCGGAGCCTTCAATTTCTGGACCGACTGTACTATGTCAAGGTGAGGAAATTGAATTGGTTGCGGAAGATGGATTTGTAAGTTACGAATGGGCCACAGATGGAGGAGTTATCGGCACAGAAGCAACACTGTCCTTAACCCAAACAGGGACTTACAGTCTCTTTGTCGAAAGTGTAGAAGGCTGTACAAGTACTGCGCTAATTGAAATTGAAGCGGATGTAGCTTCTTCGCCAGTTTCCATTATCGCAGGAGAACAATTTGGCGTTTGTCTGGGTGAAACAGCTTCCTTTACACAAGAAAGTGTTAACGCTGCTGGATACAGCTGGACCTTCTACAACAATGTAACAGGCACCACACTAACCTCAGATCAAGAAGCACCTGAACTCATATTTGAGGAAGCTGGAGACTGGGATGTCACGCTATTAACCTTTGGTTGTGGCACAACTTCAGATGAGGATGCCGTTGTTGGACTGCTTAATGTTTTTGATGCGCCTCAGCTTTCTGTGGGTGCTGACCAAAATAGCTACTGCGAAGGTGACGAAGTTGTACTGACTGCGGAGGGCGCTGATTCTTATACCTGGAATGGTGGGGGATTGACTGATGCAGCGGGAGAATCGGTCATCGACGCTCCTGGCTCTGGAACCTACATTTACACC
Source organism: Chitinophagales bacterium (assembly GCA_020629005.1). Taxonomy (GTDB): domain Bacteria; phylum Bacteroidota; class Bacteroidia; order Chitinophagales; family UBA2359; genus JAHDDV01. The sequence continues at coordinate 56,752 of JAHDEE010000001.1, read as the reverse complement.
CTCGTGGGCGTTAAGGACGGTTGTTCTTCTACAGCCGAAATTGAATTGGATTTCAAGGCGCTGCCTTCAATCACGTTGAGCCCTGATTCTACAATCTGCCCTGGCGAACCAATCGAGTTGTTTGCCTCAGGTGGAATTGAATACAGCTGGACGGGTGATGGATTGGATGATGAATTTTCTGACTCGCCAATCGCAACAGTTACAGAAGATACAACCTATGAGGTGTTGATTACCGATGAGGATGGTTGTTCTAAGGGTGGAACAATTACTGTTACTACTGATGTCACTGTTTGTCCTGAAGAGAAAGTTCCTAATGTGATTACTCCCAATAATGACGGGAAGAACGACGCTTGGGTGATTGACTTTATAGATGCCTACAGTGGCAATCAGGTCAAGATATTCAATCGTTGGGGACAGCTGGTTTACGAAGCCAGTGATTACCCTAATAATTGGGAAGGAACCAATCAGGATGGTGATGATTTACCAGATGCTACCTACTACTATGTCATAGACAAAAATGACGGAAGTGAGCCACTTACTGGTAACGTTACAATTCTTAAATAAGAACAACAAGGGTCCGAGCTTGATCCTCGGACCCTGTTTTTCACCAATCACAAAGGAATAAATTCAATGAAAAATATACTTTTACTGGCAGTTACGCTATGCTTATATAGCTTTGCCAATGGTCAACAAATTCATCAGCTGACGCAATACAGTATGAATGATTTTGTTTACAATCCAGCAATTGCTGGTAGTAGCGATATGATCGAGGCAAGACTCAATTTGCGGAAGCAATGGGTGGGTTTCGATGATGGTGATTCCCCTTTTACTCAATTTATCACTGCGCATACTAGTCTGCCTCAATTCAACAACGTTGGGGTGGGAGCGGTCTTTTACAATGACCAAACTGGTCCGACAGCAAGGTCTGGGCTTAAGTTGGTCTATGCTTATCAACTTCCTCTGGACGATCTCAGAGAGAATGTACTTTCGTTGGGAATCGGTGCAGCGGTCATGCAACAGCGAATCAACTTTTCGGATCTCGAGGCACGAGATTTTGACGATCCTATTGTTGGTTCTAGAAAAGCATCTAAAATGGGTTTTGATGCTGATTTTGGTGCATACCTGCAAGGAGAAAGCTACTATGTAGGAGCTTCTTTGAACCAACTGATCGGCGCAAAATTCAAATTGGACGATGCGGAAACAGTGGAAAATAGCAGGCACCTTTTCTTGTCAGCTGGCTACATGTTTGACATCAATGAGGACTTTTCTGTTGAACCCATGGTTTTTGGAAAGTTTGTTGGCGGAGTTGATCCACAGTTCGACCTTGGCGCCAGAGGTATCTACCAGGATCAGTATTGGTTGGGTCTCTCTTACAGAACCGCAGATGCGATCTCAATTCTTGCCGGTGTGACTTTCGAAGAAATGTATCACCTTGCTTACTCCTATGATATGACGACCTCAGAGCTCAATGATTATAGCAGCGGAAGCCATGAGCTTAGCTTTGGTATTGATTTCGACTGGGGTTATAGCGCTCCTGCAGCTAGAGATTATGATGATGCGGATGTTGACGATCCGCTTCGAAATGAGTAATTTTTACTTGTAATTAGCTTGAAAATACAATCGTGGAACGCCGCTATTTTTCTCAAATAGCGGCGTTCTTATTAATAGTCAAACCCGGCAATTGGGACTTTCGCGGTAAAATAGAGACTGAAAAAATCCTAACAAATTGCTACTTTTGTGAGGTTATGAACGGCATCATTAAGTACTTTCTTCTGTTCTTCTCTGTATTGCTGATTTGCATCTCGCTTCCGGCACAAAACAAGAAGATTAAGCCTAAAGGGGTTAAGCAAAAGGCTCCAAAAATTCGCTTCAAGAAGTACAAAGGCAAAGCATTGCTAAAGACCGGGCTTAAGATGGAGGGGCAGTTCAAGTACAAGAATCCCAAGAATGGCGTGCCCTATTTTCTGGTCAAAGAAAGCAAATACCCCGGGAAAAAGAAGATCGACATTACCATGTTTGATCAAATAACGCTGGCTGGGGCCGAACGAGGAGTCGTCGATCGCAAAGACTCAACTATGTTCAAGTGGTTGGATGGATTTGATGATCTATACAGGCAAGTGCGAAGAGGAGATATCGAAGTTTACGACAATTCTCGCGTGATTGCTGAAAAATATAAATTTATTCCTGGCTATGTGATGGTCGGCCATCGAAAAGACTACGCAACAGAGATTGTAAGTGAATTGAGCGATCTGCAGCAATTGATGAAGGACAGGCCTTATTTTCTCGAATCTGCTAAGGCCACCGGAAAATACGAGAGTCGCGATCTTCGTGTAATCATCTACCTGATCGATCTGTTTAACGACAGCAACCCCATGAAGAATCTCAAGTGGCAACCAGTAGAAGTTGTCCAGGAATCTGGCGGTATCATGGAAGGTTTTGGCTATATCCAACCCGTTGATCTGCGAAATGAATTTACCAAAAGCAGTGATGCTTATCTCCACTTCTACGATGGCAAGCAGTTTCAGCTCCTAACCCAGGATGAGGTGAAATGGATCTATCAAGGTGGCAATAAATATGTGCCTGGCTTCTATAGCATGACGGACAAACATGCATTTGGAATTCCCTGGGAATATGAAGGGAAACAATACCTTGTATCCAAAAAGCTATCCAATACCAAGAGCTATTTCTTTGTTAGCAGGTATACCAGTGGCGAAGATTTGGTGATTCTTGAAGAATTTCATGGCTCTTTTAAGCGGGCGGGAAATGAACCTTTACTCAAGGCAAAGTATTTGATGCAAGAGAAGGACAAGAAGAAAAAGTAAAACTCTATGGATATATTATCATCCCTTAGCCCCCAAAACATGCTGTTGCTGGTGGTGGCCATCATCGTTCTGGTGATGATCTTTTTCAAGGTAGCAAGAAAACTATTTAGATTTGCCGCCTTCATATTGCTTGGTCTGGTCGTATACACGCTTTGGTCAGGTAAGGATTTACGTGAAACCGTTAATGACGGCTTTGAGGCTACTTTGCTGAGAAGACCGATTTCCAAGATGGTGGCAAATTGTGAAGGGGACAAAGGAGGTAGCGCTAAGTGCGAATGTATCTATCTACCGCTTTATCAACAGCTTCGCAATACTCATTCAGATAATGAAATACGCAGCCTGGAAAGTGATCGGGACGCCAAACGAGTTGCCATCGTAGAGGCTTACCGAAGCAAAAAATCGATTGTGCAGGATTGTCTTAAAAGAAGGCGGAATGAAAAGGGAGGGGAAATTCTCAAAAAAGCCGTCGGATTCTTAAATGATCTTGAAGCTAGATAAGTCCAGATCGGCAGGCCCAATTGTGCCGTATTACCGGCGTGCCCAGTCTTCCAGGGTAGCCGCCTTTTCTGCTGCTGTTCGAGCACTGGGAAAATGTCCTGCATCCATCTTTTGCCTCAGTGCTTCATAAAGAGTGACGGCACAAGCTACTGATATGTTTAGGCTTCGAATCATACCAAATTGCGGAATGATGAAATTTCCATCTGAGAGCGCCAGGGCTTCGTCTGTAACTCCATCTTTTTCATTGCCAAATAGCACTGCACAGCTCTGCGCAAAATCCATATTATGCAGTGGACTGGCCTCCGCCGACAGATGTGTGGAAAAGATCTGCTCATACCTGCTGCGTACCACTTCGAAGCACCTTTGTGTATCTTCGAAGTAATGAATATCCAGCCATTTGGAGGCGCTAGCAGAGCTTTTTGCTCCAAATTTTCCACCGGACTGTAAGGTCTTCTTTCTCACTCGCTCTTCGCTGTTGAGAATAAACACCTCAGAGATTCCGACAGAATCGCAGGATCGGAGGCAAGCGGCAATATTATGAGGATCATGCACATTTTCCATGATCACGGTTAAGTTGGTTTGCCGATTTTCAATCACAGACCGCATCCTTGCTTCTCTCTCTGGTGTCATGCTTTTAATCTACTATAGCGTATTCCTCAATCGTTTGAACAGCTCTGATCTCAACACCAGCAACGAATGCAATATCAATTGATTCTACCAGTCCAATACCTTTGCTGTAGGAGCGCTCAGATTCGTACACTTGCACAAAGCTGCCATCCTCCTGCCTGGCCTCGTAAGTGGTCTTTATCCGAATCATTTCCCGAAAGTACTCCGATCCCACAAAGCGTTCTTCATCTACAGCCAAAACCTCATGTAGCAACCTTGTATGTCCAGCATCCCCTAGCACTTCTTCCCAGCTATCACCGACCTGTACTTCTGTGCGCAGAAAATTCGATTCATAATGCTCAGTCATGTCAAGGGTCTCCAAAACCTCGTAATAGTGACCATCCTCAACTCGCTGAAAGAAGCGATTGTTGGTGCCATTTTCCTGCATGATCCGGTAACTCTTTCCCAGGATCATAGAGTCATTTGGCGTCATATACATGAATTTTGAACTTGTGTCAATCTCGTCAGTGATTATCTGATAAATCCAGAAGTTCTCAGCAGTATAAGGAGCATAATCGACTACCTCAATTTCTTCCTGCGGATCTGGTTCATCATCACTACAGGAATACATGCTGAGGCACAATCCAGCCACTAGCAGCCAATACAATAAGGATAAGCGGTTTCTCTGCACAGGACAAAATTCAGATTAAATGGAATTATTCTTGCCCATACTCACTTGTTAATGATTGCAAACTGATAAATAGAGTTTAGGCTGTCAGTAAAGGTATAAATACTTATTTTTGCCCCAAAATTTGAATCCCATGGAAATTGCAAAAACCTATAGTCCGCAGGAAGTTGAAGATAAATGGTACGCGTACTGGTTGGAAAAAGAGGTCTTTAAATCCACACCGGATGAGCGTGAAGCATACACTATCGTCATTCCACCTCCTAATGTCACAGGTGTTTTGCACATGGGCCATATGCTCAATAATACGATTCAGGATTTGCTCATCCGGCGTGCACGGATGCGAGGCTACAACGCCTGCTGGGTGCCAGGAACTGATCATGCCAGTATCGCAACCGAGGCGAAGGTCGTGAATATGCTTGCCGAGCAAGGAATTAAGAAAGAAGATCTCAGCAGAGAGGAATTCATGAAACATGCCTTTGCCTGGAAAGACAAATATGGCGGAATCATCCTGCAACAACTCAAGAAGCTAGGCGCATCCTGCGACTGGGATCGCACGCGGTTTACCCTCGAACCAAAACTCTCCAAAGCAGTAATCAAAGTGTTTGTGGAGCTGCACAAAAAGGGCCTGATCTACAAGGGACATCGAATGACCAACTGGGATCCAGCAGCCAAAACTGCCATCATGGATGAAGAGGTTTACCATGAGGAAAGAAATGCCCGACTCTACCATATTCGATACAAAATTGAGGGAACAGAGGATGAATATGTAACCATCGCTACGACCCGTCCAGAAACCATCATGGGCGATACTGCCATCTGCCTGCATCCGGAAGATGAACGTTACAGCGCTCTAAAAGGGAAAAAGGCCATCATTCCCCTCATCGATCGTCCGATCGGATTTATCTATGATGAGTATGTTGACATGGAATTTGGTACAGGAGCTCTTAAGGTGACTCCAGCCCACGATCCCAACGATTACGTGCTCGGGAAAAAGCACAATCTGGAGCTGATCGATATTCTAAACGAGGATGGAACACTAAATGAAAAGGCCCAACTCTGTATAGGAGAGGATCGCGCAATCGCACGTAAGAAAGTGGCCAAGATGTTGGAAGAAGCTGGCCATTTGGTGAAAGTCGAGGACATCTCGCATAAGGTCGGATTCAGCGAGCGCACAAAAGTAGTGATCGAGCCTCGACTCACGAGCCAATGGTTCGTTAAAATGAAGTCACTGGCTGAACCTGCTCTTAAACAGGTGCTGGACGAGGACATTCGTTTCTTCCCTAAGAATTACGAAAACCTTTACAAGCACTGGATGGAAGGCATCCACGATTGGTGTATCTCTCGTCAGCTTTGGTGGGGCCAGCAGATACCTGTTTGGTACATCAATGATGACGAATATGTAGTAGCAGAAAACGAAGAAGAGGCACTTGGTCTGGCTCGCGAAAAAACCAATAATCCAGATTTGCAACTTAGCGATATCAAACAGGATGAAGATGTTGTAGACACCTGGTTCTCCTCCTGGCTCTGGCCGATTTCCGTGTTTGATGGCTTCGACGACGATACCGAACTCAACTACTATTACCCCACCAATGTGCTAGTCACAGGTTGGGATATCATTTTCTTCTGGGTTGCCCGCATGGTAATGGCCGGTATTGAGTTTAAAGGCGAGAAACCCTTTTCGGATGTCTATTTCACTGGAATGGTAAGGGACAAAAAGGGCAGGAAGATGTCCAAGTCCCTCGGCAATTCTCCCGATCCTTTGCAGCTGATTTCCGACTTTGGCGCCGATGCGGTTCGTGTCGGATTACTCTTTGCTTCTCCCGCCGGAGGTGATTTATTATTCGACGACAAGCTTTGCGAACAAGGCCGAAATTTCAGCAATAAGATCTGGAATGCACTGCGCTTGATCAAGGGCTGGGAGGTTAAAGCAGGCGGCAATGAATCCAATGTTCCTGCCATGGATTGGTTCGAGAATAAGCTGTACAAAGTGATCGCAGAGACTGATAATCAATACGAAACTTATCGAATATCTGAATTATTGAAAAATTTGTATTCCTTCATCTGGAATGACTTCTGTTCCGTGTATCTGGAAATGATCAAACCGGATTTTGGTGAACCAATTGATCAGTTTACCTACGAGAAGACCGTTTGGTTCTTCGGCGAATTGATGAAGTTGATGCACCCTTTGATGCCTTTCATTACTGAGGAGATTTATCAACAGTTGGAAAAGAGACCAGAAGGAGATTGTATCGCCCTGGCCACTTACCCGATGACTGCTCCGTACGATGATCAGGCACTTAACAACGGGGAAATGGCAAAAGAACTGATATCAAAAATTAGAGATATTCGCAACAAACAAGGGCTTAAGCAAAGAGAGCCTCTCGAAGTATTTTTCAATAAATCAAATGCCAACAGCCACGGTGAATTCAGAGACATCATCATGCGAAAAGCCTTCCTGAAGAGCTTTGAGGTAACCGAACAGAATGTCGAGAATTCCGTCAACTTTATGATCGAAAAGGACAGCTTTTACGTTATTACGGGGCAGACTGTCGATGTTGCTTCAGAGTTAACCAGACTGAAGGAGGAAGAAGAATACCTCACAGGTTTTGCTGCTTCAGTGCGAAAGAAGTTGTCGAACGAACGATTCGTCAACAATGCACCGGAGGCAGTGGTGGGAAAAGAAAAGAAGAAACTAGCTGATGCTGAGTCAAAACTGGAAACTATTCAAAGCACGATTGCAAAGCTTAGCTAAGAATATTTTTTGGAGCGAAACGGGACCCGGCCGTAGCGCTGGTCTTCCCGTGCTACGCTTGTAGCAGTCAGCTGCCATGCTGTTCCTGCTCGCCCATCAGCGTCTCTACTATGGTAGAGCCACTGCTGGGCGGCAGTCACCACGCATGGCAGCCGCCTTCTACCGCTGCGCCCGGGGCTATTTTGACACCAGGTCCTTCGCGTTACAGTCAGCAGAAAGTGCAGTCTGTGCAGTAAAAGATTGAGAATTGAGCACAACCAAAATAAACCTATGAATCTGGCAAAATTGACAAGAGCCTTTACACTCTTGGCGGCTATTTCCTTACTGGCGGCCTGCGCAGCAGCCTCTGACTCCAAACGCATGCCGACCGAAAATTCTTTGCTATGGAAAATCTCTGGCAAAGGACTTGACCAGCCATCTTACCTCTTCGGTACAATCCACGCAATAGGGGAGTCGGATTTTGTGATGCGGGAAGAGGTCAAAAATGCCTTTGCCGAAACCAAACGACTTGTCATGGAAGTGAAGCTGGACGATCCCAGCGTCCAGCAAACCATGGTAAAAAAGATGATCATGCCCAACGATCAGTCGCTCAGCGATATGCTTTCAGTAGAAGACTACGGTAAACTGACAGCCTTTATGACTGAAAAAGCAGGAATGCCCGAGTTGATGTACAATAAGGTGAAGCCGATGTTTGTACAGTCGTATATCTATCCTGCAATGATTGGTGAAACAGTGAAAAGTTACGAGACCACCTTACAAGGGATGGCAACTGATGCAGGTATGCAAACCTACGGACTGGAAACAGTAGATGAGCAACTTTATTACGTTGATCAAATTTCGTTTGACGATCAGCTCTCCATGCTTATGCAAACAGTAAACGATTATGACGGCCAGGTCCGGGAATTTGATGAGATGGTGAAGCTCTATACCGATGAGGATATCGCAGGCTTGTCCAGCATGATCTCCGATGAAAGCAAAGAGTACAAAAAGTTTGAAAAGCAATTGCTGGGTCAGCGAAACAAGAATTGGATTAGTCGCATAGACAAGCTGGTAAACGAAGATCCCACTTTCATTGCTGTTGGAGCTGGCCACTTAGGTGGTAAGGGAGGCGTGATTAGCCTGCTTCGTAAGGACGGTTATACACTAACCGCCGTTGTAAAGTAATGGCCTTTTCTGCCGCAAAGACGAGATGATTTCTGGAATTTACTTTTCGTTGCTCTGACATAGCTCAGAGATGGGTTGCTGTGTGCTTAGCGCAGACCTTTCGGCCTGGTACCCGTATTCGTATTCTCCTCCTTGTCGCATGTGCTACAATAGTTTCCACCACTAATTTGGTACCAAGAACCACAAGAAAATCTTCATGTGATGGAATTATTAGGACGCAAGCGTCGTTTGAGCTTTCACTGTTTGCAACATAGAAAGACCTATGAGTAATTGGCCTTTTAGTGAAGATTGTAAGCAGCTGACAAGCAAGAAAAGAAACTATGGGAAAGAATACAGTGCGGGGAAAGGATTTGAGAAAAATGGGATTCCCCAAAACAAATGCGGTGGCAATTGCCCTTGGTCTGGCGGAACGGAATTTGAAGCGACAAAGCAAGGAAGATAAATTAGATTTGCTGGCAGCAATCCTGGCAAATCCGGAAGATTTTCTTGCAGATGAGACCTGGTCTAAGTTGGCCGAAGCTTTGATGCCAGACGAAGATGAATTGCCAGAGATATCTTTAAAGGAAGAGGTGACGGAGTACGCCATTTTTGGCAGCAAGCACATTCAAGATGAGGCACTTGCTCAGATGGATATTGCCATGAAACTACCCGTTGCTAAGTCCGGAGCATTAATGCCTGATGCTCATGCAGGTTATGGTTTACCGATTGGAGGAGTGCTTGCAGCCGAAAATGCAGTGATTCCCTATGCTGTCGGTATGGACATCGGCTGCAGGATGAGCCTATCGGTGTTTGCCATAAATCCTTCCTTGCTCAAAGGACACAAGGCTCGGTTGCAAAATTTGTTGCATGAGCATACCAGATTTGGTATGGGTAGCGAGTTCAGGAAGCCGGGAGATCATGAAATCTTGTCTCGTTCGGAATTCGACGAGATCGAATTGTTGAGAAATCTCCGTGACAAAGCACGAAGACAGCTGGGTAGTTCAGGTTCTGGAAATCACTTCGTAGAATTTGGCACTGTTGAAATCAAGGAGATTAGCCCGGAACTGCGACTGGAGCCAGGTGCTTATGTTGGTTTGCTGAGCCACTCCGGTTCTCGAGGGCTCGGTGCTAGCATTGCTGGCCACTATGCTGCTTTGGCCAGAAGCCTTTGCCCACTTCCGAGACAGGCCTCACATCTCGCATGGCTGGATTTGGATACTCAGGAGGGACAAGAATACTGGTTGGGAATGACGCTAGCCGGTGACTACGCTTCCGCTTGCCATGATGAGATTCATCGTAAACTTTCCCGTGCATTGGGGGAAAGCCCTCTGGTCAGGGTGGAAAACCACCATAATTTTGCCTGGAAAGAGGAACTGCCGGATGGCTCTACGGCCATTGTACATAGAAAGGGTGCTACTCCTGCGGCTCAAGGTGTTTTAGGTATCATTCCAGGTTCTATGGTGCATCCCGGATATATAGTGCGCGGCAAAGGTTCTGCAAGATCACTGAATTCTGCCTCCCATGGAGCCGGAAGAGCGATGTCGAGAAGCAGAGCAAGAAACAATATTACTCGTCATGCACTGAAGGAACAGCTAAAGGCACATGGTGTAAGTCTGATAGGAGGGGGGCTGGACGAAGCACCAATGGCCTATAAGGATATTGATCTGGTGATGTCTCAGCAACGAAAACTGGTTGATGTCCTGGGTAGCTTTCAGCCACGTATTGTTCGCATGGATGATGCCTAGCGGTGCCAGCTCCGTTTTCTGCTTCTAAAGAAGAAGCCTCTTGGTCTAGCAAAGTGTGGGCGAAAGATTATTTTCTTGGTGCTATTTGTGATTTGAAATGCTTATGCGAGAGAGTAAGGTGCAAAATAGCCCCGGGCGACGAGGAAATGAAGCCTCGCACTGCTGTGGTGAATGGCTGGCCTTGGGGGCTCGTAGCCTGCGGAGAGACCACAGGGCCAGACCATGAACAAGCAGGGCGGGGCTGAATTGGAACAAAGCACGGGGAGCCCGTTTCTACGGCCAAGTTCGCTTCGCTCCAAATAAATCAAAGAAATCTTGACTTCAGTTCCTTAGAAGGAATCATGCAAACCTTTGACTTGCCAAACAATCGATATCGGTTTTTTGAAATAAGACTGTACACTCCGTCGCGGATTGGCTTGGGCACGAACGACAGGAATTGCAGGTATTTGTATGGTCTTTGAAGCTCAGCACTCATTTGTAGGAATGCGCTTGATCGATCATAAATTTGTCCCTCTTTGATAAAGAGGAAAGTGTCGAAGTTATCAGTTTGCAGACCATGCTTGCGAAGTGTATTTTGTCCAAAATTGCCTTGCAGGCTGCTGAACAAAATCTTTGCCTCTGGATCATGTTTGATGATGAACTGAACGGTGCTATTGCATAAATTGCAGACACCGTCGAACAGCACTATGGGCTTTGAAGCGCTCATAATGTTAAAACAGATGTGGCAGCACAGAGTTCAAAGAAATGCACCTTGCCTACTGATATGGATCGCCGTTTTTCCACTTGATGCTACAGCCAATGCTTGGCTTTTGGGCAGCGGAAACTGCCTCTTGGGCCAACATTTTATCCAGTGCATTGCGGATGTCCTCTCCCGTGACTTCAAGGTCTTTGCCAGGTCGTGAATCGTCGAATTGTCCGCGGTAAACACACTTTAGATCGGCATCGAAAATGCTGAAATCGGGTGTGCAGACGGCCTTGTAAGCAATGGCGACTTCCTGAGATTCATCGTACAGATACGGAAATGAATAATTCCACTTTTCTGCTTCTTCCTTCATTTTTTCTGGTGAATCGTCAGGATATTTGACCGCATCATTGCTACAAATTGCGATAAAGGAAATACCCTTTTCCTGGTAATCATTTGCAATACTTACCAGTCCCTCCTGCAGATGCTTTACATATGGACAATGGTTACAGATGAACATCATCACGGTCGCTTTCGCTCCTTTGAGTTCTTTAAGTGTTTTGTTCGAGTCGGTTCTTACGTCCAATAGTTCGAACTCGGGAGCTTGGAATCCCAGAGGAATTTGTATAGTCTCTAGTGCTGGCATAAGTCAAATTTTGTGCAAAGGTAAGGCTTCCTTGTCTATTTCTTTAATTCAGCGACTTTGCACCGCAACCAGGGTAGGGCGGCAGTGTTGGTACTTTCCTCGATCTCTTTGATTAAGGGCCCCAGGTCTTTGTCTTGTGGTGAGTGCTTTCTTCGATTTAGTTTTTTCACCAGGCTAACAAATCGCTGACAGCTTTGGATGTTGCTTCTGGAAACTGATTTTTCTCGCAAGAGATAGATTCTTAGGGCCTCAATAGCAGAGTCGAATGCGGAGGTTTCGTTGAGTTCATAGGAGGTCTTGATCATCAGAATCTTCCAATGTAAGTGGTAAAATGCATCTATGAGCTGGAAATCAATGAGATATTCCTTGGTTCGATCATAATCTCCCTTTTCAAAGCTGAGTGCCGCTTTCAGGTAATGGTAGACATCTTTACGATGGCCTTGTTCTATCTTGTTTCGATAGGATTCCATGAAGTTCTCGACCCATTCAAACTCTTTGAGTCGCATGGCCACCATGGCAATGTTGCGATACATGTGTGGCGACATATTCTTGACACTCCTTTTCAGCAGCTGAAACTCGATCATCTCCTGATAAAGGTTAAACATCTCTCTGAGGAATTCCTCTTTTCCTTCTTTGAGCCGCATAAGGCAATAGTTTACCAAAACGGTATAAACCTGACTTAGTTCCAGCCTATCCACGCTGGTTCTATGCTCTCTTGTAAGTCTCCTAAGTTCAAAAAACTGCTGCTCGCTGTTGCGACCCAGCAACATCAGGCACATGGAATAATACAGCTTAATGAGTGGTACTTGCTTTAGATCGCTTTCCTGTACGTGGTCCAATATTTCTTCGAAAAGGCTGAGGTTTAGCTCTTCTTCAATAACGGATTGCCTGTTTAAGGCAGCTGCACTGTAGCGTAACTTGGAGCTAATGAAGAAGGTATCAAGATCATTTACGACCTTTTTAAGGCTAAGTCCCGGTTCTCTGTTCTTGTAAACAATGTCATGTTCGAATGAAATGACAGATAATCTGAACATAGAAAAGTAAATGTCGGTATTTCGAGTATGATGTTTATCTAGCTCACGTTGAGCAGATTGAAGGGATTTTCGCAGAAGGTCTACCAGGTTTCGATCCATTAGCGACAAGACAAGCAGCTCATTTTTTAGGAATTTTCGGCTATTGTATTCCTGGAAGGCAAAGAAGCTACTAACGAGATTAGTGAGTTGTGACATTAGCGCTCGAAGAGAGGAGTCGGCTACTTTTTTTTCGGGAAAAATTACCCGAAATACCTCGTCTTTAGACAGATCCGGTGAGTCATAGCGAGGGTGATGCGCCTTGATTAAATGGAACAACTGCGTTGCCTTCTCGTTTGTATTGAAGATAGGAGAGACCAGGAATTTGCCCATGGAATTTAGTTCCTCTTTGGACATGCTCTGGATAAGTCGTATTAATTTGCTGTTGTACATGTGATGAATTGCTTGCCTCATTTCTGTGACTAATCACAGACTAACATGTCACTTATCTGTATGAATGGCCAGATTGACCGATCACAAACTGCTCTTTTTGCTTAGAAGTGTGTTCGATTTGTTGCTGGAAGATGCACAAATATAAGCAGGATATAAAAAATGCTGATTCCGACAGTTATCGTACTCGTAAAATTTGGACAAAAAAGCTGATTATCATGCCATTGGAAGCCATTATCAAATAGCGGTTGTATCTGTAGATTAATATAGCTATCTTGTGAGACCAGCAGTAACGTCTCCACTTTTCGACTCCTAATCTACAAGTTTGTACATCTGATTCCGCCGCGGATATCTTCATTGCTTTGAAGCGATTATAGAAATTCTGTGGTCTGGGAGAAAATTTTGTGAAGCGTTTCAAATTTAGTGCTATGCCTACATTTATTCGAGTTTCCACTTTGCTTGCTGTGCTGCTGTTTTTTCACCACTCTTCTTTCGCTTGTGGTCGGTTGATAGGATATTCAACACAGTATGTCTATACGGATACCAAGTTAGATATGAGCTACGATATTGTCTTTGAGGACGAGGCTATTCCTTGTATCGAAGATTTGTGTGAACTGAGGTTCCTGGTCACTTCTAGTATTGGATCCTTTAGCAGCCCAGGATTGGTTTTGCGCAGTAAAAACAGCTGTTTTTCCGACTTTGAGATCACTCCGTTGTCGATCGCTGGACAGGAAGGAACTGTCGAAATTCGCATGAGTAGTGATTCCGGAGGGGTCGGTTGTGGCGGCGAGACAATGACTTTGGGATGCATAATGACAATTGACGATTTATTCGGCGCTTTATTGCTTGAGCCGGATGAATGCTATGAGTACGATATCAAGCTAAGCGGGGTTGTTGCTTCGTATTGCGACGGAAATGAAATCTCCATTAGCCAGGAATTTGAAGGTTCTACGGCATATTCGCAGTTCTGCCCGAAGTGTGATGCAAAGAATTTATCGGTGTCCTATTCTTGTGAAGGTGAACAATACTATGTCGATTTTAGCTTTGAGGGAAATGGAAGTGCCAACTACTACCTTTCACTTGAAAGTGGAGGAGCAACGATTGATGCTGGAACTGGGGGGGCATATAACATCGGCCCCTTGTCAAGTGATTTTCATGACACGCTGGTTCTTGAAGACGCGGAAGGTGATCTCTGTAAGGTGCCGATCCACTACGATTGTAGCTTTAGCGCTTCAGGACCTTCCTGCGCAGACGGCATCCTAAATCAGGATGAAACAGAGGTAGATTGCGGCGGTAGCTGCCCAGATTGCTTATCATGTGATCTTGTGATCGAGATAGCCAACAGCTGCGATTCTTCTGAGTCCTTCTCATTAGCGGTAGTTGTTGAAGGATCTGGTAGCTACACGATTACGGACGGTCTTGGAGACCTTATAGGGCCAGTAGCCGAAGGCACTTATTCTTTTGGGCCTTACACCGCAGATCAAGAGCCTGAAATCACTGTTGTGGATGAAGGTGATACTGCTTGCACCCTTAGTAAGGTTTCAAAGTTTCATGCCTGTGACTGCTCAGTTAATAATATTAAGGCAGTCAATGATTTCTGCTCTGATGCTATTATGTTGAATGTAGGATCTAATGGTCCATTTAATAACTTTTGTGCCACGCATGTGGCGGGAGAGACTGAGGGTAATCCCAGTTGTTTTACAGATCAAGTGACCAATTCAGTCTGGTTTTCCTATGCAGGAAACGGTGAACAAGTGGTGATAAGTGCAGGAGACTGCGATGGCAGTCTGAGCTATAGTGATGTGCAGATCGCGGTATATGCTTCTTGTGCTGGTGCTGAGGTCGCTTGCTCAGATGATGAAAACCTGCTGGTCCCTCAAGTTAGCTTTTTCGCAGAGGAAGGAACCATGTATTATATTATGGTTGATGGTTATGGTGGATTGGATCCGAGATCAAGCTTTTGCATTTCAACTTGCGAGGGGACAATTGTGAGCGCAGAAACGAATCACGATTCTTGCGATCAATCAGAAGGATCAATAATTCTGGATGTTGTGGGTTCTGGTCCATTTTCGTTTAGTTGGTCAGACGGTGATACTTCGGAAGACCGTTACGACTTGAGTAGCGGAGTTTATTCCGTTGAGATTACCAATGCACAGGGTTGCCAGGTAAATAGAATCTTTGTTGTTAGGGGCGCAGCAGCACCGCTGACATATACCATGCAAAGCAATAATCAAGGCGCTCTAACAACAACTGTTTTTCACTATAACAGCGCTTTGATTGAAGTGGCTGGTGGCACACCTCCGTACGATTTCTCGCATGAACGTGTTGGCTATATGCGGATGGATGAAGCTGAGACTACGGCAAACGTGCTCTACCGCGATGATAGTCAATGGTGGATAACTGTGACTGATTCTGAAGGATGCGAACTAGTCTTGGCAAACGATTCCGGAGTTCAAGATTCTACAGTTGATATCTCAGACTTTACTCTTGCTCCGCCAAATACCTGTGACGATACTAATGGGGCAATCATGATTCAAGTTACCGGAGGATTGCCACCGTATTTCTATTCATGGTCTAATGGCTCAGTCTACCAGAATTTAACTGGTCTTAGCAAAGGTTTTTATCATGTTACGGTTACCGATAGTTCGAACCCATACCAGGAAACCACGGGCTCTTACTGGCTTAATTGCGGAAGAGAAGGGAGGCTAAAGTCTTTTCCGAACCCTGCTGCTGGGAATTCTGTATCAATTGAATGGCAATGTGAGAAACCGGGATCTTATGAATTGGAGCTCATTGACTTACAGGGACGAACGCTGAAAAATCTGAAATACAGCTTTGATGAAGCTGGCTTGCTCTCGATTGACCTTGATGTTAGCGATTTGCGGGCCGGTGTATATCTGGCAAATATCATCGGAATCAAAGGCCTCGAAGCATCTGCTAAGCTCTTTGTCCAATAAGCAAGGCGATAGTAGCTAGAGCACCAGGATAAGGCCTATGCTCAGCGAGCACGTATTTATGCCACTCAATGTACTACAATCTGAAACCTTGTTAGTATATTGGCGAGGCGATGCAAACATTGATTAACACCAAGCGATTGATTCTTAGGACCCTGCGTGCGCAAGAAGCGCCAGAGGTGCTGAAATATTATCGTACTAACAAGGACCACTTTAGGTACTCGATGCCCTCTTTTGATGCTGATTTCTTTTCCGTGGAATATCACAGGAGCTTGATGGAGGATCAGCAGAGACTTATGGAAGAAGGAAGGAATCTCAAACTTTGGATTTTCCACAGACATGGGGGCTCTGAGCTGATTGGCGATATAAGCTTTAGTAATATCGTTAGAGGTGCTCTACAGTCTTGCTTTGTGGGATATAAGATTGGCAGAGACTTCACCGGAAACGGCTATATGACTGAGGCACTTGAGCAGGCCGTAGCTTATGCCTTTGATGACATGAAACTGCACAGGATTGAAGCCAATATTGTGCCTACAAATGGACCCTCAATCAGGGTGGTTGAGAAACTGGGCTTCATACAGGAAGGCTATTCGCCGGCCTATCTAAAGATAAATGGTCGTTGGGAAGGCCATGTCCGCTTCGCATTGATAAATCCAGCTGACCTTTAGGTCTATTTTGGGCCCTGATTACATACCGCACATATGACAGGCTTGATAATTGCTGTTAAAAGAAAGCAACTGCTGCTCAGTTTGCAGCGTTTCTCAGTAGAAGTCAATAGAATCTTATGCGGAAGCTTAGTTACCTCTCCTTGTTGGCCTTGCTCTCAGTGTCCTCTTTCGTCATCACAATGTTAGAATCTTGCACAAAAGACAACTGCGAGGAGGTGTACACCTATACTGTTCTTAAGCCTGTATATCAGACTTATGGCGAATTTAGAGAAGGAGCTGGAACCGCTCTTGGGGTACGCAACGTCGAGAACATTGGAAAGGTAATCAATAAGAGTGAATACCTTTTTATGGTGGAGCGCAATCAGGGGGTCCATGTGATTTACATAGGCGATCCCAATGTGATCAACAAGATTGGTTTTCTTAATATCCCTGGCGCTAAGGATCTATGCATAAGAGGCAATACTCTTTTTGCCGATAGCTTCACAGATTTGGTTACTTTTAATATTGGCGATCCTTTCAATTGCCAATACCTGACTAGAGTTGAAAATGTTTTTCCGGCAAGAGATTATAGTTTTATCCCTGACTACAAACTGGAGGAGCCTTTGGACCCCACACTCGGAGTGATCCTTGATCTCGAAGAGGTAGAAAGAGTGGCAGTGCTGCCATGTGATAGCACGCCCCATCCCGCAGACGAGAACTGGGACCCATGGGAGGTCGATACCTGGCTAAACCAGCTAGCCGCGTTCACGGGTGAAGATAACTGGGATCCTTCGATGTTGAGTGGCAGTTCTGAGAAATTTACGATTATCGACGAATATCTCTTCGCCATTGACGGAGGTTACTTAACAAGCTACAGGATCATCAATCCACTAAATATTTCCAAAGTAGACTCTTCGTTCGTAGACTGGGGACTGAAGTCACTACTTCCCTATGAGCGACAAAACAAGGATTATTTGCTGGCTGGGACTGGAAGCAATACTTTCTTTTACGAAGTGCTGAATGGGTATTCCTTGTTCTCTCAGGGCAAAACCCGTTCTTTCACCGGTTGTGATAATGTTGTTGCTGATCAAAGCAGAGCCTATGTTACAAGCCGTGACAATACTTCTACAAGTAGCTGCCCTGGAGCAACCAGCTTACTTCAAATTTTCAATATCGACACACTGCAATCTCCACAACCGGTCAGCTCCTACGACATGGAAGAACCGCTCGGTTTGGGCATAGATGAAGATCTTCTTTTTGTCTGTGATCGAAACTCGGGATTGCACCTTTTTGATGTAGAATCTGCTATCGCATTAGAGCAAAACCTGCAAAAGAATTTGGAGAGTGTGATCGGTTCGGACATACTGCTTTACGAGATCAATGGTAGAAAGATTGCCCTGGTAATAGCAGAGGATGGGCTATTTCAGTATGATTATACCGTCGTAAATGACATTCAACTTCTGGACAGATTGTTGGTAGAGGGCTGATCGAAGATTAAAAAGCAATTCCAATCGTCAGCGCAGATTCGAAGTCCATACCGGACAAATTTACCGACTGGAGCTGGTTTTGATTTCTCCACACATCGTTCTGGAAGTTGTTGTAGTTGTAATTCACTTCAAACCCCACTCTGAGTAGATTTAGCAGTGCATAGTTGGCCCCTAGCACCAGTCCGAGTCCTGCTCTTGTATGTCCATTCTGAATATCCTCCAGATTGCTGGAAACGATGTCGTCGTCTCCAACTACAGTAATAGGAATCAAAACACCCGGATAAAAGGTAAGTGAAGAGCCAAGCTGGAAATGCTTTTCTAATCCAACCAATCCTTTAACATCCCTTCGTTGAGCATCATATTGCTCCCCTATGCTAGGTCCACCTACAGTGTATTCAAAGCGATCAATCCCTCCGCCAAGTCGAAGTGCCCATCGCTTTCTCGTGTACAGTCGAAGATTGCCGGAGATATTGCTCTTTGTGTCAAAACTAACATCCATATCGTCGGTGTCTACATCAAAGTTTTCGAAACCAAAGGTGTACATGTTTGCAGTCAAACTGACGACCTGTGCTTTACAATCTTGGTGATTGAGGCATAGCAAAAGAGTTATGATTGTGCAGACCAGTAAATTCTTCATAATGGCTTAGTTGTGGAGGTGAAAGGGGTGAAGCAAAGGGAGCACTGAGGCTCCCATTGCTGCTAGTCTTTTTTACTGCACTTTGGTTATCAGCCTGGCATTCTTTCCAGCTGCTGTTTGTAATTCGAGTATATACATGCCATGCGGCACATTTTCCAGCTGAAGATCGAATTGCACCTGGCCCGTTAACTGCTCGCTGGCTTGAGCCAGGACGATCCGTCCTTGTAAGTCCATTACATTGATAGAGACCGGACCTGCTTTTTCTAGTAAGAAGTTTAGCGTCAACTTGTTACTAAAGGGATTGGGGAAGACCTCAACGGGAAAATCATTGGCCAAAGATTCATTGGCCACTTCGAGATTTCTAGTGCCGTTGGCAAACCAAACACCATTTTGAGCGGCATTGATAAAGGTCTGCGGACTTCCGGTTGCTTGAATCTTGTTGTCCTGTAGTCCAACTCTGAAGATATAATCCTCACCGCCTTGACTGCTGTTGAATAGCAGCTGGCTGTCATCAATTGAATAATTAGGGTAGCCAAGTCGATCATTATTGTGTATCTCCTGGATATCGCTTGTTTCAATATTCGCTCCAAGTACGACCTGTACATCATTTGCAAAATCGAAATAGTCGAAGGCAATTATGTATGGTGAATTCTTGGAGAATACGCCGTTGCCCAGACTTACCCCTTCCTCCAATCCGGAGAATAGCTTTATGATATTGCCATCGGCAAAATTGCCAGTGTTTTTATCCCAGACCTTAAGCCAGCCAACATCCCAGAAATCGAGGTTCTGATCCCATTGAGAAGTACTGATTTCGTTGTAGGCATCATACATTACGTATTCTCCAGTGTGATCAAATTCAATAGCATCTGCATACTTTACTTCCCCTGTACTGATTCCTTCAGCAGATGTTGGGTTACTAAGTTCAAATGAAGCAGCGACAACCGTTTCTCCAGAAATATCATACACATAAATGTTGGGATCAACATAGTTTGGTACTGCTGCTATTAAACGCCCATCTTTTGAAATTGCTACATTATCCCATTCTGCGTCTGTGCTGATCACCGTTTCTTGAGGATTATCCAGATTCATATTTACCAAGCGTATGTGGCCCTCATCATCAACGAATACCCCAAGCGTCCCATCATCGGACATACTGATTCTACGACTATGTGGGGTTTGTGTAATTGGTATGAATTCAGAAGCCTCAGCATTGGTCACATACATGGTGACTGGATCATTACCGTTTGTATCTGTGAATACTATGTATTCCTGACCCGGATTTTCTTCCAGATCACTAACGTCCCCAGATCCACCGCCGTTTCCAGTATTCGGTCCAAAGATCTCCACCTGATCAAATGCATTAATCGCGGCATTCAGTTCTGAAGAACCAGCACCATAGAGGTCTTCACAAGATTGTAAGACTGCCAGACGAAGGTCAATGAATTGCGAAGATCTGGTCAGATATTGTTGCAAGGCTTTATAAAAGGTGTCCTCTGCTTTGTCTTTGCCAACATTGGTAGCAAATAGATAAAAGGCATGATTCGGGATACCGCTGTTTAAATGAACACCACCATTATCCTGTGATCCGGTATATTTTTCCGAAACCTTTTCAGGTTGATAGTAAAAGTTGTTGAAGCTGGTTCCACCATTGTGAGGGTTTTGCATATCACGCATTGCTCCCGACGGGAAAACACTAGAGTTGACTATGTCTTCTCCGATCTTCCAATCGTCACGGTCAATCATCGCACCAAAAATATCGGCGAAGGACTCGTTGAGCGCTCCTGATTCATATTGATATTCAAGATTTGCTGTGTGCTCCACTACACCATGCGACATTTCATGGCCGGCAACATCCAGGCCTCCTGCAAGTGGAGTAAAAGCCTGTGCTCCGTTACCGTAGTAAATTCCCACCCCGTTCCAAAAGGCATTATCCATAGAACTTCCATTCTGATCAGCAACATTAATGAAGGAGTAAACATCTCCGCCATCACCATCTATGGAGTTTCTTCCGAAAGTATTCTTGAAGTAGTCGAAGGCCCTGCTGGCATTCCAGTGTGCAGATACTTCCTTAGCATCCCAGTTGTTGTTATTGCTGGTTACAGGCTGTATGTTTGCTCCGGAATTTGGAGAATTGTTCTGCATATCATAGGTGAGGATCAAGCCATCACCCAAGTCGGGAAGGCTAGCGCCAGGCCCCGAATACATGTCCTTGGTTACATCAAGCATGATGTAGGTTCCGCCATCTTCGTACACTTGCAGTGTTCTGCTGTCCCCGTTTAGGTCGGTGTCCGTAGCTGTGGTAGGTCCAGCTTCGCAAGTACTGTTGATTTCCTGAAGAATTTCACCAGTTACGGCATCAACGATATACTCCCATCTCTCCAGGAAATTTGGCCTGGCAACCACATAGTAGGCCAGTGTCGGCACCGAAACGTAGCCCTTCTTATAGTAGACAACCAATTTACTTTCAGGGCCGTGATAGTGCATCATGTCCTTTGCATGATCGCAAAGCTCAGTAACCTTTGTCTGGCTCTCCAAATCTGTCTGAAGAATTTCCTGAATTTCCGCTTCACTCAATTCTGCTACAAATTGACGATCTGTAGCGCTATGATGAAATCTGCCATTGACCATTCTCTTCCCATCGCTCAACAAGTGTACAACAATGTCTGAGGCATGTACCTCATATTGTCCACACATTTGCTGGAACCTTAAGTGCAGGTTACCTTTCTGATCCCGGATCGATTCCCTAAACGCGAATTCTTCGAGAGGTGCTTTGATACCCAGATCAGTTTTGATCTCTTCAAGGTACTCGTATGCCATTGCTGTGGCTTGTTCATCACTTTCCAATACAGGCATGGATTCCAGGTGCGGTCCGCGAGCGAAAATCGGCACGGAAGAGTTTTCGTCAAAACTCAATTCGCTGCCGGGGCGCTGGGCAGCAGACATTCCTCTTCCCAAGAATGGTAGCGGATTATATTCCTTGACAAAAGGACTGTTACTTATATCAGAACCCTTAACCTCAAGTAGAGGAACATCTATAGTGGGACTGCCGATTTCGGTCTTTTTCTTGCTATCAAACGGATTTACTTGTTGTGCTTGCAATAAGGAACAAACACTTAGTCCCACAGTAAGTAGCAGAACGTAAATTTGGTAAGATTTCATGTTGTGTTGCTTTTAGGCTAGTGTCCCAACTGGGAAACAATGACTTCAAAAATAGTGTATTAATCCACACCTTCCGAATTTGACTGTATTTATGCAGGATGGATTAGTCAGGAAAAAAATATGCCTCCAGACTGGCTCTGCAAGGGCAAATACTTGTCCAGAATTTTGGGAAATTGAAAGTAAACTAGCTATATCAAGGCAAGACATGTATATTTGCTGCCTCAAAAAAAGAATCTCCAAATGGCTCTTCAATGCGGAATAGTAGGATTGCCGAATGTAGGCAAATCCACCTTGTTTAATGCTCTGACCAATGCAAAAGCACAATCAGCCAATTTCCCTTTTTGTACCATCGAACCCAATGTGGGCGTGATCAATGTACCTGATGACAGGCTTGCAAAGCTGGCTCAGCTGGTCGATCCTCAAAAAGTGCTGCCAACTACAGTGGAAATCGTGGATATCGCCGGCTTGGTTAAGGGTGCCAGCAAAGGGGAGGGCCTTGGAAATCAATTCCTTGCCAACATCAGGATGACCGACGCAATTCTTCATGTCGTTCGTTGTTTTGAAAATGATAATATTGTACACGTTGATGGTTCAGTCGATCCTGTCAGAGACAAAGATGTAATTGATACCGAGCTGCAACTCAAGGACCTGGAATCTATCGAGAAGAAGATCCAAAAGCTGGAAAGACAAGCCAAGGGCAACGATAAAGACGCCATCCGAGGGCTTACAGTACTCAAAAAGTACTCTGCGCACCTAAATGAAGGAAATTCCGCTCGCTCCTGTCCGGTAGAGGAAGAGGAAAAAGTATATATAGAAGATTTGGACCTGCTCACTTGCAAGCCAGTCATGTATGTATGTAACGTCGACGAAGACAGTGTCGTCAAGGGAAATGTGCATGTTGAGAAACTCCGGGAAGCCGTCAAAAATGAAAATGCAGAGATCTTAGTGATCTGCGCCGAAATCGAGGCCGAGATTGCCCAATTAGACAGCTATGAGGAGCGAATGGAGTTCATACAGGATCTTGGCCTTTCTGAACCAGGCGTCAATAAGCTCATTCAATCAGCTTATTCATTGCTAAATCTAATCACATACTTCACTGCTGGAGAGAAAGAAGTGAGGGCATGGACCATCGAAAAAGGCACTAATGCACCACAAGCTGCGGGGGTCATCCACACAGATTTTGAAAAGGGCTTCATCAGGGCTGAGGTGATCCATTATGATGATTATGTAGAGCTCGGATCAGAAGCACAGGTTAGAGATGCGGGAAAACTTAATATTGAAGGAAAAGAGTATACGGTTCAAGATGGTGATGTTATGCACTTTCGATTCAATGTCTAAGCACTGCCGACAGAGCTAATACGCAACAAACAAAGTCTGTTTCTCTTCTGTGCCAGTTGCACGCCGGCCATTGTCCCTTCCCAAGCATTTGGATTTCGCTATCAGGTGAATAATCATTATTTTTATACACCAATTGTAGCCGCAATATTCAATGCATCAAAACTGCACAACAATGAGAAAGGTTCTGCTAACTTTCTTGCTTCTATGCGTGTTTTTCGCATATGAAGCAACTGCTCAGTCCTGTACCAATAACAGGTACTTACAAGAGATTTTTACCCTTACCGAACAGAGTAATATCGATTTTGGGACATCACCTGCCTTGGTTTATCCGCCCTACGTTGCTGAAACGACGACCTACAATCAGGATTTAAGATTTGATCTGTATCAGCCTACTGGTGACACGCTAACAAAAAGACCCTTGATTATAATGGCCTTTGGTGGAGCCTTTGTCGTGGGTTTCAAAGAACAACCACAACTGGTTGATTTCTGTAGAGCGATGGCCCGCCGTGGTTACGTAGTGGCTTCGATTGATTATCGTCTTGGGCACAATTTGACAGAAGGTACCGCCATTCGAGCAGTCTACAGAGCAGTACAAGACGTCAAATCTGCCATCCGATTTTTCAAAGGCAGTGCCTCTTATTATAAAATTGATACTAGCCTGGTCTTTACCGGTGGAAACAGTGCAGGCTCCATAGCTTCCATACATGCCTCTTATGTAGAAGAATCTGAAATAC
The DNA here is from genome assembly GCA_020629005.1 of Chitinophagales bacterium. Taxonomy (GTDB): domain Bacteria; phylum Bacteroidota; class Bacteroidia; order Chitinophagales; family UBA2359; genus JAHDDV01. Next base: position 32,754 of record JAHDEE010000001.1, on the reverse strand, counting down.
TCGGTCTGCCGCTTTTTGCCGACGTATATGGAGGCGGGGTATTTGGCAATTGGCCTAACCTCGGCTGTTTGGAATGCACAGGAAATGCCTTTACCACAAACGGTGAAGCAACCGCCATCATAAACTTCTGGGGAGCTATCTCAGATCTCGATTTCATTAGCAGCAGCATGGATCAGCCAATGATTTCCTTCCATGGTGCAGACGATCTCATCGTACTGCCAGATGCTGGTACGCCCTTTTCTTATCCTTTCTTTCCAACCTTATATGGCTCCATTCCCATGCATGACAAATTAAATGCCCTGGGTGTAGTCAATGAGCTTAATCTTTATCCAGGAGAAGGCCATGAACTTTGGTTGAGCGATGCTATTGCCACCGAAATGCAAGAGAAAACAGCCGATTTTCTTTACGAGCTGATGAAGTCAGACCCGCTCTCACTTTCCGGTCCTACAGATGCCTGCCTTGATCTCGTTGCTACTTACACCGTTCAAAATCGCACAGGTTCATCCTACTGCTGGGATATCAGTGGAGGGCAAATCCTCTCATCCGATCAAGAACAAAATACGATCACTGTGGAGTGGGACGCAGCCGGTTCTTACTCTGTTTCCGTAAGGGAAATCAATCGCAATGTGGTTGAAGGGGACCTCGTAAGTTTGAACGTCAACGTGGGGGCTTGTCAACTTCAGGCATCGGCCATGTTGGAGGGTCCCCTTGGTAACGGCACGCAAATGACAACAGAACTAAACACAGGTGGCTTGATACCACTTACACAACCTTTCAATCGATCGCCATGGAATTATACGGGTTCAGAATCTCTAAACACCGTGCCGGCCAACATGACAGATTGGATTCTCGTGGAGCTGGTCAATACCAGCGACGTAGTACAGGCCAGCCGTGCTGCTGTTTTGAATAAAGATGGCAGTATCACAGATGTCACAGGGTCCGCAACACTCGAATTTAGAGGGATTCCGGCTCCGCAAAACTGTCATATCGTCTTGAAATCCAGAGGGCATCTTGGAGTGGTCAGCAACCTTGTTAGTCTCGGCAATGGACTGGTGTCTTACGACTTTTCTACCAGTCTTTCTCAGGCTGTCGGCACCGCTCAGCAAGTAGCCACTCCCAGCGGTGCCTTTGCGCTGAAGGCAGGAGATATTGACTCAAATGGTGCAATGACCTTCGCCGACTTTAACAAGTACATGAATAATCCCTCTGCTATTTATCAATACCTCGATGCAGATCTAAATCTGGATCGCCTGGTAACGGTCGCAGATTATAATCTATATAAAAAAAATGCTTCTTCAGTTGGGATGCCGCTGGTCCAATATCCTTAGTGCCTCGGGACTTAATTGATTGACAGGTTAGGTGAGCTTATCTTTTGCCAACCAAGGCACAAGCAGGGAGTATAGCCAAAGCCACATGACCGCCGGGCAAGGCAGGGTGATAGAAATAGAAGCCATTTTGTGATCCTTAGTGACCTAATGAACAACTGAAATTAATTAGGAGCGATACGATTTCCTACGCTCAACCGGGCTCCCCGTGCTACGCTTGTATGCGGCATATATTCAGCTGCTCCTGCTCGGCCACTGCCGTCTCCTCCTAAGGTCGGAGCCAGCATTGGCCGGCAGTCGCCACGCTGCCTATACACCTTATACCGCTGCGCCCGGGGCTATTTTGCACCTATCTCCCACGCTCAGAATGCTGCAAATTTGTTTATCTTCGAGGCAGATAATAGCAGATGAAGTATAACCTAATTACAGTAGAAGGAAATACAGGAGCTGGCAAAACTACGCTGGCGAATATGTTAGCCAAAGAGTACGGTGGAGAATTGATTCTTGAGGAGTTTGTAGACAATCCCTTCCTGCCCAAGTTCTACAAAGAACCAGGACGTTATGCTTTTACCACTGAGCTCTATTTCATGGCGGATCGATTCCATCAGCTAAAGCAACTTCTGCAAACGAGAGATATATTCAATCCGGATAAGCGCTATTTCACCGACTACATTTTCAACAAATCTCTTCTGTACGCGAAGGTGAACCTGGAAGAAGATGAATATCAGCTCTTCGCTAGACTATTCCGTATTATGTACGCTGAAATACCGGAGCCGCAACTGCTGATCTATGTACATTCCGAGGTAGATCGGCTAGTAAAAAATATTCAAAAGCGTGGTCGAGGATTTGAACAAAGCGTGCGAACAGAATACCTGGCCTCGGTGGAGAAAATTTATTTCGAGTACTTCAAGCAAAACCCTCACCTAAGAGTACTGGTGCTCAACACCACGAACATCGATTTTGTGCACAATCCGGAAGACTTTCAAAAGATATTGCAGATCGTATCGAAGGATTACGAACCAGGAACTCATATCATGCACCTTTGATCCTGGCGGTGGCCACTAAGCACTATGCCTTGGCGCTCTTCACTATTGGGCTGAAGTAATAGGCGCCAAAGATCACAGTCACAAAACATAAATCTCCTAGAAAGCCAGTTCCTAAAAATGGTAATCCCATGGAGTAGCAGGAGAGCAGTCCTTCAATGCTTCTTGGATACATCCCGCTGGCTATCCAAACGCCAAAATTTGTCAGGAGATAAAAAAGTACAGAGGAGGCTGCTGTTGCTCCCAATAAGTTTCCCACTTGTAGCCTTCCTTTCAGTTTGGTCCCAAGTAGTGCGATTAACAGGAATGCACCATAGACAAAAACCATCGAAGTATGGAAACCGGGGAAGGGATTGAGGCCCAAATAGAAGCTTGCTTGCAACAACAAATCACTGAAAAACAGGCAAATCAAAGGCAAAAGCAAGCCCAAATGTTTCTGACTTAGGTAGAATCCGCCAAATAGGGCGACAGCTGCCAAAGGTGTGAAATTTGGAGGATGCGGTAAAATTCTACCCAATGTGGCCATCAGGATCAATACCGACACAATGCCCAAAGTAACTTTCTTTGATTGATTCATATACAGTCTGTTTCTGCGAAGATAAGGCAAATTATTAAGGAGATAAAAACAGAATAGGACCTTAAAATACCACGACTTGTCTGCTTGCCAGGCGCCAAACGATTAACTAACTGCCCAAATATATGGCCTATAGTTCATCAAAACGACCTGCCGACAATTGCTGGATTGTTTAGAGCCCAAATTTACTCTCAATAAGCGCCTAACCGACTATCCTGGTTCTAAATAATTGATAATCAATGTGATATAAGGGTTTTTGAAGTGATTCCTAATATTTACTTATACCCGAAGTGAATTCTAGCTCAATCTAAATAACTATTTGATAATCAAACTAGTATGTAACTGATTGTCCAAATTTGTCATCTCCCTTGATTTCCAGAATCCGGATTTTCCTATTGATGTTGGCATGATTATCGTACCACTAAGTGTGTAGAGTTAATCCTCTATGATTCTTTCCACCATTGAGTGAAGGGGCACTTTCTCCCAGAGTTTGTGTCCCTTCTTTCGTTTTTGCAAGTCTGCGCTAAGGCATTTGCAATCACATCTCAAGACCTGTTTCAGACCACAGCATCGCATTACTTCTCCTCCTTATCGTGAAATTGCAGACTGGCCGAATTAATACAGTATCGCAAACCGGTAGGCTTTGGTCCATCATTGAAAACATGACCCAGGTGCGCATCACAGCGATTGCAGATCACTTCTACTCTTTTCATTCCGTGGGTATAGTCTGCTACTTCTCCGACATTGGCATGCAAAACGGGAGCATAAAAGCTCGGCCAACCTGTACCAGACTTGAATTTTGTGCCAGATTCAAACAGTGCAAGGTCGCAGCATCGACAATGATAAATCCCTTCTGCTTTGTGGTCCCAGTATTCGCCCGTAAACGAGCGTTCGGTTCCTTTTTGCCGCGTGATATGGAATTCTTCTTCACTAAGCAGTTTTTTCCATTCGGCTTCTGACTTCTCGATCCTTTCGAAGGCTGTATCGCTTTGCGAAGCAGTGATTTCTGAACTTGATTGCACTGCCTTATGGCTACAAGACAAGGAGACAGCAACCAAGACAAAGTAGACACTAAGGCGAAGGAAAAAAAAGCTTGAGTGTTTCATTTTATTTAATTTTCTTCAAAGGCTTGCTGAAGCATTTTCTCTAGCTGCTCTGTGCCAATTCTCTTGGCAATGATTCGTTTATCTTCATCAAGAAGGAACAATCTAGGAGTGGAGGTTATGTCATAATTCTGGCGAAACCGCGATCGATTGTAGATATCTGTCAAGTCTTGCCAATAAATTCCAACCTTGTCACGTGCCTCAATCCATTTGTCTTTTTCTGTACTGGTACACATGGAAAACATTGCCACATCCTTTTGCTCGTATTTCCGGAACAGTTCCACCAACTTAGGAGTGAATTTCTTACAATGTCCACACTTTGCATCCCAGAAGTACAATATGGTGCGTTTTGCTTCAATCTTATGAAGGTTATGAGTTGTACCTTCTTCATCCTTAACTATAATGTTTGGAGCAATCTTGCCAATAAGGGTAGGCTTGATTGCTTTAGATCGGTCAGACATTTTCTTTAACTGTGCTGAGTCTGCCCATACTGCTTTCCCACCACCATATACTTCATCAACCAGATAGACATAAAGCTCGTCCTGTCCCATAATTTTGCTGTTGGCATATTTGTTCACCATGTGTATTGCAGCAAACTTGAACATATCATCATTAACGGATGCTTTTTCCAGAATCATATCTATTGAAGGCCTTAAAGAGTCCGGCATCGGATAGTTGTACTTATCCAGATAAGTGTCCAGTTGACTTTTGAGCACTGGCGTTCTTATTAGCCGATGATCAGTGAAATCAATATTGTCCAGAAAATGCGCTTTGTAGTAGTCGTACTTATAGGTAGAATCAGTTTCCATGCGCTCCGGGTTGGGCAATTCTGGGATAATGGTACACTTCAGAAGGTTTGCATAAAAGGAGTCCGGGTACTTTTGGATGATTTCCTTTTTTCGATCCAGCACTTCAGTTTCTATGATCTGTAATTCTTCCCTTATCTGCTTGGTGGCAACGGTATCATCTTCAAGAGCTTTAAGGCTTTTGCTATGCCTTTCCCGGTCCTCGTTGAACTGATTACTAAATTGAATGAATTCGTAGAAGATGTCATTTTCATGGGAATTTTTGAACTTCATATGGGCAACAGGCTCATCAGCCTTAGTCTCAAGACTAAAATGCTGTTCACTTATCAGAATCTCGAAGTATTTCTTGTTAGGCATTACTACGAGATAGATTCCTCCAGGTAAAGGCTCCTCTCCACGGAAAACCACTTCTCCCTTTGGTGAGACTTCGGCTGTATCGGCCATATATTGTTTGTCACCGTAGTGATAGGCCAAATAACACAGACTGTCTGAAATTCCGTCGATCTTCAATTGAATTCGATAGCCACTTTCTCCACTTCTGGCCGAAAAGGAGATCATCAAAATAAGGCTGAAAAGCACCAGCAAAAAGTAGGATATACTGCGCATGATATTATCTAATATGGTCGTCACAAAAGTAAGGATTCTTTCTGCAGGCTGACAAGCTTTTGTACCTGCTTATGAAGCTTTGCTGATAGATTGACACCAAGCACAAGAACAAAGTTCAATCGAGTCCAGCTTCCCGAGAGTAGCTGTGCAATTTTCTTGTCAAAATAGCTATCTTGCGGCCTCATTTGCGCAGGATAGGGCAAAACCGGTGAACTGATTGGGTATTGTCTGCTTTGCTTAAGATGTAGAAACCACAAAATCAATGCATTTATGAAGTTATCGGAATTTGACTTTGAATTACCCTCGAAACTGGTCGCAGAGTACCCGGCTGCTTATAGGGATGAATCTAAACTCATGATTGTGCATCGTGAGACTGGAGACATCGAGCATCGGGTCTTTAAAGACATAATCGAGTATTTTGATGAGTCCGATTGCATCGCTGTAAACAATACAAAAGTTTTTCCAGCAAGATTATACGGTAAAAAAGAAAAGACCGGTGCCAAGATCGAAGTCTTTCTGCTTCGACAACTTAATGTCGAGATGAAACTTTGGGACGTGCTGGTCGATCCGGCAAGAAAAATTCGGGTCGGTAATAAATTGTACTTTGGAGAGGAGAACGAACTCATTGCAGAAGTAGTTGACAATACCACCTCAAGAGGTAGAACGATACGCTTTCTCACGGAAGGTGATGAGAATGATTTCAAAGAAAAACTCTCTAGGCTAGGGCAAACTCCCCTTCCTAAATACATCAACCGTGAGGTTGAAGAATTGGATAAAGAAAGGTATCAAACCGTCTATGCAAAAGTAGAGGGTGCTGTTGCTGCCCCAACTGCAGGACTTCACTTCAGCCAGGAGCTGTTGAAGCGATTCGAGATTAAGGGAGTAAGCCGTGCAGAATTGACATTGCATGTTGGGCTAGGCACCTTCAGAAACATCGAAGTAGAGGATCTGTCAAAGCACAAAATGGATGCTGAGTATTATTCAATAGATCAGGAAAGTGCTGACTTGGTCAATGCTTCTAAGCGAGCCAAGAAGCGAATTTGCGCAGTAGGCACTACCTCAATGAGAAGCATGGAGTCGTCTGTTTCTGCTGATTATTATCTGAAACCAACATCTGGCTGGACGAATCTCTTCATCCACCCACCACACGAATTTATGATTGCGAATAGCATGGTGACTAACTTCCATCTGCCAAAGACCAGTCTCATCATAATGGTGGCCGCATTCGCTGGATATGATTTGACAATGAGAGCCTACAAAGAGGCAATTAAGAAGAAATACAGATTCTTTAGCTATGGTGACGCTATGCTAATTGTCTAATCCAGAATTTTTGTACCAGATAAGTAGTAAAAACCTGCAAATAAAAAACCCGGTAGTTCGCAAGAGCTGCCGGGTTTTGATTTTTAATTAGGAATACCTTTAAGGCTTGTTAATACTCATCTTCGTTAAAGAAGAAATCGTCGTGACGGGGAAAGTCTGGCCAGATATCATCAATACCTTCATAGTACTCTCCTTCGTCCTCCAGCTCCTGAAGATTCTCAATCACCTCTATTGGCCCACCAGACCTGATAGCGTAATCGATCAATTCATCTTTGGTTGCTGGCCATGGAGCGTCCTCAAGGTGAGATGCTAATTCTAATGTCCAGTACATACGGCTCTAGGAAATTGTAGTGAAAAATTATCGATTTGCGTTCCATACGCAAGCCGACTGTTTGTTTAAATTTACTCGCTGCTCTTTAAAAGGTACACAAAAATGTAAACATATAGCGACTTTTTTTCGCGCCGTTCTCATGCCTCAATTTTCGGCGAATTTATCATTTTTTAGGATGAAAAAAAGAAATTCCTTGTCTTTTCCTTTCTTTTTATCGTCCTCTAACTTTTAACTTCTTTCTGGCGAGTCTGGTTTAATGAAAATCTATGCTTTCCAGCAGATTTCTGCAGCACCAAGATCTTGTGCCAGTGCTCTTGAAAGGACAAACAGATAATCAGACAGTCGGTTCAAGAATGTTAGGACATAGGGAGGCACGCTTTCAAGCTCATCAAGGTGTACACAGAGCCGCTCGCACCTCCTGCACACACACCGTGCCAAATGGCAATACGATACGATTGTGTGTCCTCCCGGTAGAATAAAAGAACTAAGGGCTGGGAGGGAAGCCTGCATTTTGTCGATTCTCCTTTCAAGACCTCGCACAGCCGCAGCTCTCCACTTTGGAGGTTTCACATTCTTTTTCTCAGGGTTGGCTGACAGAATGCTTCCAAGTGTAAATAAATCTTCCTGAGTCTTCTTTAGGAACGTTTTGTGACTGGCCTTGATATCCTGATCTCGCAGTAGGCCTACAAAGGAATTCAATTCGTCAACTGTGCCGTATGCTTCAATACGGATATGGTGCTTTGGCACCCGTCCTCCGCCAAACAGCATTGTAGTGCCTTTGTCGCCCCCTTTGGTGTAAATCTTCATATACAGTTATTTTACAAGTGCAAAATCGTCTCATCAGGACTTCTCCTGATCAATTACCTTGGGAACCAATATATGTTCACCGTCTTGAAAAGGAGCATTTTTCAGCAGAGTGTCGCGATCGGAAAGTTGTTTCACGGAATCTGCGCGCAACACGTTGTGATGCTCATTCATATAGACTAGTGGCTCTATCCCTTCCGTTGGTAGCTCATTTATTTTTTCGAAGAAAACAAGGATGTTTTCCAAATCCGACTTGATTTGTTCCTGAGCTTCCGCACTAAATTCGAGCTTCGCTAACTGCGATAATCTGCTTACTAGTTGGTTATCAATCTTCATTCGGCTGCAATTTCATTCTGAGTACCAGTGCTATGATTTTTTCCTTAGGAACCAATTGCCAGCCTATCTCGTTGAGGATTAAAGCTTTTTGGTTTCTAAGGCTCAAATGCGATCGTTTGAGGCTCAAATTTAATCAATAATTTAACTAACTTTCGGCGCAATTGCGGCCAAGCTAAAAGTATCATTATGGAAAGAGTTGTTAGTGGCATGAGGCCTACAGGAAGGCTGCATCTAGGAAATTATTTTGGAGCTGCAGTCAACTTCGTGAAGATGCAGCATGAGTATGATTGTTACTTTTTTATAGCCGATTATCATAGTCTTACAACACATCCCGATGCCAAAGAATTGCGAGATTCGGTCAAAGGTGTGTTGGCAAGCTATTTGGCCTGTGGGCTGGATCCCGATGTGGTGACGCTGTATGTGCAAAGCCATTTGCCTCAGATTCCCGAGCTGTACTTAATGTTCAATATGTTGGCTTATAAGGGGGAGTTGGAAAAGTGTCCTTCGTTCAAAGACAAAGTAAGAGAACAACAGAAGTCTAAAAAGAGTATCAATGCCGGACTTTTAACCTATCCTGTCCTGATGGCGGTCGATATAATCATTCACAAAGCACTGAAGGTGCCTGTGGGTAAGGATCAGGAAGCGCATCTTGAGATGGCCAGGAATTTTGTCAACCGATTTAATCATATGGTAGGGGAGGATTACTTCCCAGAGCCACATGGATTTAATTATGGGGGAGAACTCGTAAAGGTTCCTTCGCTAGATGGGGAAGGGAAAATGTCAAAGTCCAACCCAAATCCGAACAGTGCTATATACTTGTCGGATTCGGATGAACTCATTACTAAGAAAATAAAGAAGACGAAAACTGATTCAGGACCTACTGAGGAAAATCAAAAGAAACCTGAAATCATTCAGAATGTGTTTGACCTTATGGCCCTGGTTAGCTCTGATGAAGTGATCAAACACTTTGATGAGCAATACAACCAATGCAAGATTCGCTACGGTGATCTGAAATCGCAATTAGCAGAAGATATGGTTAACTTCATTCGTCCGATTAGAACGAAGTACGAAGCCTTGCTTGCGGATGAAGACTACCTGAAGAAAGTAGTGAAGCAAGGAGGCGAAAAAGCCAGAGCAAGTGCAGACGACACTCTAAACGGTGCCAAAGAGTTGTTTGGGTTGACCGGGCTGTGATCCCACCATAGCCATTATTTGATTAAACTGGATTTGAAGTGGAGATTACACCTAAGAAACTCAAACATATTGCTATTGCAGGAAACATAGGAGCCGGGAAGACAACCCTGGCTCGATCTCTCGCAGATCGCTTTTCATGGACGGTACACTATGAAGACGTGGCGAACAATCCGTACCTGGAAGATTTTTACCAAGACATGCAGCGCTGGTCTTTCAATCTTCAAATCTATTTCCTAAATAGTCGCTTCAAGCAGATATTGGAAATCCAAAGGGGGGAAACTACGGTGATCCAGGATCGAACCATTTTTGAGGACGCTAAGATCTTTGCCCCAAACCTTCATGAAATGGGGCTCATGACAACAAGGGACTACAGCAATTACAATTCCTTGTTCGAAACCATTAGCTCCATGTTTGATCCGCCTGATTTGCTGATTTATTTGAAGGCATCCATTGATACGCTGGTTAATCAGATTCAAAAACGAGGTAGGGAATACGAAGAAAGTATTCGAACCGACTACCTTCGAGGTTTAAATACCTATTACGAAGAATGGATCAAGACATATGACCTCGGACCACTCCTGGTGGTGGAAGTCGACAAATTCAATTTTGCAGACCGTCCTGAGGACCTGGATGAAATTTGTGCAACAATCACCAAAATGCTTCAGGAATACGGCCATGCAGATTTTGGAGAGTTAGCCTAGTTCCAGCTGTAAAAAAAGACCCTGCAAGGCAGAACATTGAGGAGCCAGTTGCTATCTACACCAGCTAATGTGCAATCAGAATCTTGGATGTGAAGGTCCCCAAAGGACTCTTTGTTTGCAATACGTACAGTCCTTCAGCTAAATGACTGGTTTGAAGGTTATAGCTGTCAAAGCCGGCATCTTGCACTGGTACTGATATCTCTCGACCCACTGCATCAAACATTCTGAAACTCATTAGTTCTGAAGCCAGGGCCGTGTTAAGAATTAAGTGGTCATCGGCAGGTTGCGGAAAAATCTGTAGAATTTGCTCAGCAGAATGCTCGATCAGCACCGGGTGCTCCAGAATCTCAAATGTCTCCTCGTAAAGACAAGAGTCGGCGTCTATAACCGTAAGCTCATAGAAGCCGGCCTCGGCTGCTTCAATGCTATAGGAAGGCCCGGGTGTTTCTCCGTTCCAGCTAATCAGATAAGGGCCGGTGCCCCCGGAAATGTCCCCAAGGCTAATGGAGCCTGCATCCAATCCTGTTGGCTGAATAACAGTCACTTCAAGTTCAAATGCGTCTGGCTCACTGACCTCGAAGACCTGCTCAGCAAAGCAGCCATCGTCAATGCCAACTTTGAGGGTATAAGTCCCAGGGCTAAGGGGTGCAGTCGGGCTGATCAGTGTACCCGAACTATTATAGAGCAATACATTGATATCAGCATCCGGAGCCAGGACTTCATTCACGTAGTAATTGAATCCTCCCGCATTTGCATCTGGACAAGGGGAATCAACAGGTGTAGCTACCAATTCGGGGCCGAAGTCAATCTCCACCTCGACCGTCATGACGTACGTACTTGAACCCGCAAAGTTGCTACTGGTCAAAATCACCTCAAACGTTCCGGCTTCAGGATATTTGACCGAAGGGTTTTGCAACTGTGAGGTGGATGGATTTCCACCGGGAAAAGCCCATGCCCACACATTCGGAGAATTCGTAGACAGATCGGTGTAGTTTACATTCGCTCCATCACAAATCACCGTGCCGCCAACAGTGAAATTTGCTTCCGGTGCAATCGGAACCTGCTCCAGCACTACATCAAAAACCACCTCTTCATCAGCCAACAATTCCACTGCATGGCTTTGACTGATATAGCCGGGACAAGAATATTCGATCACATAAGTGCCTGAACCAGGTGCCCCAGTTTTATAGCCTCCGTTTGCCTGAGACTTGCTATTGTTAGAATCCAGTGTTGGATTGGCAAAAGTAATATTCGCCTTATTAACGGGATCGCCGGTCTGCGCGTCGGTAACTGTTCCTGTTAGATAGGCTGCTTCAGGCATTCCATCACTAGCCAGGCAATACAGTCCCATTTGTCTGTCACTGCCCAGAATGGTGCCTGAGGGCAAATAAGGATAAACACCCCAGCAACCACGGTATCCAGGCCCTTCATATTCCGGCGAAGTGTCGTAGTAACCCACTTCTACCATTATGTCCGGGCGAGTAATATCTAGTACGCGTACACCATCCGTGTAGTAGGAGATATAAAGTAACTCATCGAGCACCAGGAGATTGTGCGGAATGACACTATCTCCCGGGCTGCTTTGGTAGCGATCCAGTTCCCTGATATCATTTACATCTGTTACATCATATGCTGCAATGTATGAGTCAACCTTTTCATCAGCAGTAAACATCACACTGCTGTCATCTGTTGGCCAGCATGCATGAGCGAATACCGACGGCGTTGCCTGACTGCCCAGAATTTGTGGATTTTGCTTATCTGAAACATCTACAGCAGTCAAAGTACCTTCGTAGATTTCAGCTGCCCACATCGTATCACCTCGCACATAGGCATCATGAATATACCGTTCACTATACCTGCCCACAATTCTGGGATTAGTTGGTCCAAATCCCTGTCCTTCGTCTACCAGATTTATCATAAGAGCTCCGCGGTCGTCTGTGCTGATGGAGTTGTCTTCGTCATTGTATCCCACCAGATAGGCGAAACCCTTTTCGTCGATAAAGATATTGTGAGCAGTGCTAAAAAGACCATCCGCATCCCAAATCCAGGTGTCGATGCTCTCTGGCAGATTTTGCAAATCGATGATCAATAACCCTTCCGCCTCTTCATTGACAACATAAGCGTAGTGATCCCAGGTTTTCATGTCCCGCCAGGTACTTTCTGGACCCGGAATATCGAACAGCTCTACAGGATTATACGGATCCGTCAAGTCAACGATGCTTGTTCCAGTTACTCTCCCCACTATGGCGTACTCTCTACCCTGATCTGCATATCCGTATACATCATTACAGTTTAACAGATCAAGAATCGATTTGACTTCAAGCTCAGTCTGAGCATACGAATAGGCAGCGCCTAGCAAAAGGCAGATTATGGTAAACAGATGGGCTCTCACAGGATGTCGTTTTGAATTGGAAACTTGTGCTACTCTGGACTTTATTCTACCCAATCCACGATGAAAATGTTGGTATCTCTTGTGCCTCCGTTATTTCTGTTTGAGGAAAAAACCAACTTGGTGCCATCCGGGCTAAACATCGGGAAAGAATCAAAAGTCTGATCGTACGTGATTTGCTCTAAGCCAGTACCATCAACATTTATCATGAATAGGTTAAAAGGGAAGCCACGAGTAGACTTGTGATTGGAGCAGAAAATCACCTTTTTTCCCGATGGATGAAAAAATGGTGCCCAGTTTGCACCGCCAAGGTCCGTGATTTGACGAAGATTTGTTCCGTCTACATTTACGACAAACAATTCCATATCCGAAGGCTGCACTAGCCCTTGAGCAAGTAAATCTTTGTAAGTCTTGATTTCTTCCTCCGTTTTTGGCCTTGAAGCTCTAAAAATAAGCTGCTTGCTGTCAGGAGAGAAAAAAGCACCTCCATCATAACCTAGGTCGGAAGTGACCTGCTTTAGATCCGTACCATCTACATTCATCACATATAGCTCTAAATCTCCCGAGCGATTGGAAGTAAATACAATTTTCTTTCCATCAGGAGATACGGTCGCTTCCGCATCGTAATACTCATTATCCGTCAATTGCTGCAAAATCTCGCCCTTATCATTGGCCACAAAGATTTCGAAGCTGCTGTAAATTGGCCATACATATTTCTTCAATTTCGCACGGTCCGGCTCAGGCGGACAAGAGGCATTGCTTAGATGTGTCGAAGCGTAGATAATTGTTGAGTCTCCCGGCATAAAGTACGAACAGGTCGTTCTACCATCGCCATTGCTGATCGGCTCAAATATCTCTTCACCCTTGAAACTCTTAAGGTCCAAAGTATAAATCTGATCGCAAGGCAAATCCCCGTTCTTGTTTGCTCTTTGCAAAACCAAACGACTCCCGTCTGAACTGAAATATGCCTCCGCATTGTCACCGCCAAAAGACAATTGCTTGATGTTCTTGAAATGCTTTTCTTCCGGATAAAGCAGCGATCCCTCTGGCAAGCCTCCCTCTGTATTCCCATATGAATGCGCATGTCCATGTCCTGGATGATGTCCATGAGTATGTCCATGATGATGCCCGTGTCCATGTCCCTTGTGATCATGCTTATGCTCCTTGTGTTCATGCTGATGACCATCACCGTGATCATGCTTGTGTTCGTGTTCCTGGGTTTCGACTTTCTTGTCGGTTTCCTGAGCTGAGAGGC
>JAHDEE010000001.1:0-18867 GCA_020629005.1 Chitinophagales bacterium | reverse complement strand
TTGTGTTCGTGTTCCTGGGTTTCGACTTTCTTGTCGGTTTCCTGAGCTGAGAGGCTCAGATTGCTCATGACCGCTATGATCAAACACAGCAGAAGTGGGTAGTTTATGATTCTCATTTCGCTATTGATAAATTGTGGCTACAACATTTCTTGCTGTCGCCCGATTTCTAAATTCACAAAGATATATCCCTTGCCAGGTACCAAGCGCAAGTTTTCCGCTTTGTATCGGTATAGAGACAGAAAAACCCACTAGACTGGCTTTTATATGGGCTGGCATATCGTCAGGCCCTTCCATCGTGTGGGTGTAATATTGGTTTCCCTCCGGCACCAATCGGTTAAAACTGGTTTCAAAGTCAACCCTTACGCTTGGGTCTGCATTTTCATTTATACAGAGCCCGGCAGAAGTATGTTGCAGAAACAAATGCAAAATTCCACTTTGAGGCAACAAGCCTACCTGTCGCAATACATCATGCGTGATCAGGTGGAATCCCCTTCTCTTCGGCGGAAAGCTAAGCTGAATATGTGAAACCAAAGGACAAAGTTTTGTGCAAAAATATGTTTTATGCAGCGTTTTGAAGCAGCATGCCTGAAGCAAAAAAAGCCCGACACCATCGTGTCGGGCTCCATTTTCTTCTCATTAGCCCAGGTTTAGGCTTAATTTGACTTCATCGGTCGTGGGCGCTGCTGGCTTCTGTCGTATTCCTGCTTCGATCTTTTTTCAATCATTTGTCTGAATTTCTCCGCCTGACTTTCATTGAGCACCTCATCGATGATCTGTTGCTGCAGCTCTCCTCGCAATGCATTGATCTTTTCCTTTTTCTCAGCACCGCCCATTTCATAATTGGTATATAGCCCTTGCATTTTTTTCCCTGAAGCAAGGTACATATCATACACCTGTGTTTTTTGGGAATCTGAGAGGCCAAGCGACCTGAACAAGCGTTCTGAAGCTGCGGTAGCTCGCGCCTCCGGAGTATTACTGCCGCGTTCTACCTCGCGAATTTTCTTCATTGGCTTTGCCTCATGTGGTTCCATAACAACTTTTCCTTGTTTAGGAACAGACCTTACTGCTTCCCTTTCCTGAGCTAAAGCTGGAGTCGAGAACAAGATGGCAAACATGCCAATTAGACTCAAAATTTTCTTCATCATTTACTTTTAAATACTTTCACCTTTCTACAACGCCGCCTTGGACAGTTGGACGCTGAGAAAGTTTAATCCAAAGCCAAATTACGAATCTTCCTTCGCTTGCAATAATATAAATGATTTTTAGGAACGAAGCCGTTTCGAGCGCGACAGGTTTCCGCCTGCTCTCCGTTGCAATGTAGGCAGCGGAGCACCGCTTCGTGTATCCACTATTGTGGTCTCTTCGGCAGGCTACGAGCCCACACTAGTGGCACACTCAGTGGTGCTCCGTTACCTCCATTTTCACTTCGATCAGGGTTATTTTGCCACTTCATACCCCGCTGCCACTTTTCTTTTCTGCCTATTCTCAACGGCTTCCTCAGCTAGTCTTTTTTTCTGGTTTTCAGCAAAAAATCGATAGTAGGTTCTCGTGTGAGGGATTGGAACGGAACGAGCCGCAGGGGATAGCGACTGAGGCGTGCCAGATGCTGGCTCCGACCTTAGGAGGAGACAGCAGGTGGCACTAGCCGAAGCGCTAGCCACAAGGTGAGTATTAGTGGAAAGCCCGACCCGCAGTGAAGGAGGCGCCTGGGCGATAGCCCAGCGCCGACTGAACGGAGGGGCACACCCAAATAAGAGTCAAAAACAGTAGATTTTGGCTGATTAGTCGAAAAGGCTGCCTTGTGTATAAGATGGGCCCGGATCGTGCTCATCCAGCAGGCCAGCATGGTCCGTTCCCACTTTGTTGACCGCCTGGCTTACCGGATGAAAGCTGAAATGATCATCAGGATAAGGGCGCAAGAGAGCATCCAGGCTTTGAGGATCTGCATTTGGATCGATCCATGTTTTCTCTTGTTTGGGTGGCAAAAATACCGGCATTCTGTGATGGAGTTCGGACAATAGCTGATTGACCTCGGTGGTGATAATGGTGCAAGTCCGTACCCAAAGGCCGCTGGCATTTTGCCAATCGTCGTAGAGCCCGGCTGCAGAAATGATTTCTGCATCATTGAGATGTATAAAATGAGGGATTTTTCTGCCAGAAATCAGTTTCCATTCATAGAATCCGGTCATGGGAATGAGGCAACGCTTGCTGGTCAAGGCCTGTTTGAAGGATGGCTTTTCGGATAGTGTCTCAGCCCTGGCATTGATAGTTTTTGCCGCTATAGAGGCATCTTTTGCCCAAGAAGGAATTAGTCCCCATTTGGCAACGGAAATGATGCCAGGGCTTTGCTGGCAGAGGATGGGAACAGACTGGGTAGGCGCTACATTATAGCGTGGAATCAGTAGTTGCTCCTGTAAATCAGCGTCATAGCGTTCTTCCAGCGATTTTTTTGTGAGACCCAATGTATATCTTCCACACATCTCTCATTTGCTTTGGTGAAGAGCAATTTACATAAATAGGGTTTTCTGTCACTGGTTGACGCAGCTCAAAGGTCGAATTATGGTATTTTTACGCCACTTTGAAGCTGCATTCTGAGTGGATTGCGAGCTTAACCTAAATTTTAATCATGCGAATTCTACTTTGGGTTGTCAGCGGAATGCTGGCGAGCCTTTGCTGCACTGCTGGCAATTTACCAGATAACTTTTTTGTGAGCAAGCTCGACAATGGTTTAGAACTACTGGTGATCGAAGATAGCTCCGTACCCCTTGCTACTATCGAGATAGTGGTACGAAACGGTGCTTATACCGAAACACCTGAGTATGATGGTTTGTCTCACCTTTACGAGCACATGTTCTTTAAGGCGAATGAGGTTTACCCCTCGCAAGAACAGTATATGGCTCGCGTACAGGAGCTGGGTATCGTTTTTAACGGGACCACCAGCAATGAACGAGTTAATTATTTTATGACCTTGAGCAGTGAAAAACTGCGGGAAGGAATGCAATTTATTGATGATGCAATAGAACACCCACTCTTCTTGAAGGAAGAAATGGAAAAGGAAAATTTGGTGGTGGATGCTGAGTTTCAGAGAAACGAAAGTGACTCCCAATTCTTGTTGTATGATGCGATGCAGAAACGGCTTTGGGGAGAACATTACAGCAGAAAGAACACCATTGGAGATCATCAAATTATAAAGTCTGCAACTCCGGAGAAGATGCGGGAAATTCAATCGCGGTACTATTATCCCAATAACTCCTTGCTTGCCGTAGCTGGTGATGTGAATCATGAAGAGGTGTTTCGTCTGGCTGAGGAAATTTATGGAGAATGGCAACCCTGCGATTTTGATCCCTTTGAGAAATGGCCTATACCGGAAATGGTGCCACTTGAGAAGAGTCAATACTTTGTTGAAGAGTCTTCAATTGCGCCTACCCCAATCTTAATGATCGGTTATCATGGCCCGGATGTTCGCAATGATGTGAAGGCCACTTATGCTGCTGATGTATTGTCTTTGGTGCTAAGCCAGAAGACTTCAAAATTCCATGCTGATATGATCGAATCAGGATTAGCGACCTATGCTGATCTCAGTTATTATACCTGTAAGTATACTGGACCGATTACCATGACTTTAGTGCCTGATCCCGGGCGCGTAGAGGAATCTGCCAAAAGGCTTCTAGGGCAAATTGAACAGATGCTGGATGACGATTACTTTACTGATGAACAACTGGAAACTGCTAAAAAGTTATTGGTGATTTCTGATGCTTATGGCAGTGAGAAGACCTCAGATCATTTGCATACAGTTACCTTTTGGTGGGCATCGGCTGACATTGATTACTATACGGGCTATGCTGAGAATGTGCAAAAGGTTACCAGAGAAGACATCAAGCAATATGTGAAGAAATATCTGCTTGACAAGCCTTATGTTTTGGGGGTTTTTGCAACAGCGGAACAAAGGGAAAGTTCCAAATTGGATGCCTTGATGAAGTCATTTTCAAACTAAAATCAGAAGCAAAAGATGAGAAGTATATTACTAATAATAGCAGGAATGCTGGCTTTTTCACTGATGCTGTCTGCTCAGAAAAAGGCCGCCACGCTTCCAAAGAGTGGCAACATAAAGGTCGATCCCAAGTCAAATCTGATTCGGAACAAAGTAAAGCATGGGGAACGAAAGTCGGGCCGCTTGAATGGAAAGAGCGATGTTGATTTGATCAATGAAAAAGTGGAGAAGAGTGGCATTAGACAGACTTCGGTGGCGGGTATAGATGTGATCAGCAAGCCATCCACAAAAGAGGTAGTGAACCTTAAGATGTTCATACGAGGAGGAACCGGAAATTTTGACCTGAAACAGGAGGGAATTGAGGCTTTAACCTTGACCTTGTTGACTGATGGATTAAATAGCAAATACAGTAAGGAGGAGTATTTTGCAAAATTAGAGGGTACTGGTACGAGCCTATTTGCCGAGACCCAGTACGACTATTCTTTGCTTGATTTGACCTGTTTGAAAGACGATTGGTCCACTGCTTTGGATTTGTTTGATGCAGCGATCTTTCATCCGAGTTTCAATGAGCAGGATTTCGAGCGCGTGCGCAATCAAATGATTGCTGCAGCGCAACAGACGGGCGCAGATCCGGACAATTACTTGCGAAATGCAGCCATGAAACACACTTTTAAAGGCATGAATTATGAGAAGCTTCAAGAGGGTACGGAAGAGAGCCTCAACTCGATTAGCCTCGAAGATGTGAAGGAGTATTATCGTAAGATCATTGCATCAAACAAGATTTTCTTTGTCTTAGTTGGAGATGTAACTGCGGAAAGCCTGGATGCAAAGCTGGGATCCTCACTTGGCAAGTTGCAACCATTCATTGATCGGGGAAAGCTTAAGGAAGCTCCATTTCAGTTAACAAAAAACGAGTATGAGATTACAGAAAGAGATGTAGAGACAAATTACATAAGAGGGTACATGATGGCACCTCCGGTAGGTTCTACTGATGAATTCGCTCTGCGAATGGCTATGTCGATTTTGAGAGATAGACTATTCCTAGAAGTTAGAACAAAACGAAACTTGTCTTATGCACCGAACTCCTTTTATCCAACCTCTGTGGTTGGAAATCCTTATCTGGCTGTCTATGTTACAACGATTGAGCCTGACACGACCATCAAGGTCATAAAAAATGAGATACAGAAGTTGCGTACGGAGGGCTTTTCAGACAAGGAGCTTAGGGACAGAAAGCAGGGCTGGCTTACCCAGCATTATATGGGACAAGAGACCAATTCTGCTCAGGGTATGACACTTGGAGTGGCACATTTGGTGGGCTCCTGGGAGCAAAGTCTACTTACCAATGATCTTGTTCAACGTTTGACTGCAAAGCGTTTAACTGAAGCCTTTCGCAAGTATACCGAGCACATTAGCTGGACATATGTAGGTAAGGGGGCGCAGGTCGATCCAAAAGTAATGTTGGCTCCTTTTCCGCAAGATTAGCGCCGGCATTTTTTGGTTTACAGAAACTAAGAAATGGGAATCCACCTGTAGTTGAGGCTACAGGTGGATTTCATTCTATTAAAAAGCAAAACCAATTTTGAGTGTATAGTTAACTGCCATCTTTTGGCTGCTCACTGTCTTGAGTTCGTAAAACTTCGCATTTTCCTGGGTCTTCGGCACCATGCCGGTCATTACATCCACTTCGCGGGTTTGGTATACCGCCTTATTGGTTTGTAGAGCTGGACTGGCAGAAATGTCGAAAAACAATCCTTTCCAAAGGTGTCTCTGCATCCCCAGACGAACCCCGACTGCAACATTGTTTTCGTTTAGTTGTTTGTCGTAAATGATGTCGGCCAGATTAGTATTGTAGCTAAGATATTTTTTACTACGTCTTTCATACTCGAGGAACGGTGCGTAATAGGTCCCATTTAGTACAGTGTTTTTCTTGCCGAACTTTAAAAAGTAGTGTCTCAGTTCTGGAGAGATAGTGAAGCCAAACTGTTTGTTCTTGGCCAGTTCAGCCTCATTGAATTCGCGAATTGAGCGATTAATATAGGTGGCATTCAATCCGAAGCTGAATCGCTCACCAATATTGCGTTCTAGACCAATGTTGTAGTCATGTCTTGCAAGAGCAACCAAATCTACCTTAAACAAGTAGAGTTTTGGGATGCACTTTGCTTTTTCGCGTACTTGCTGTCTGTGTTTCTCCTTTCTGATTTCAATTCCGTCCTGGGCTCTTAGCTGTGTACAAAGGAGTAGTGTACATATGCAGGCCAGACTAAGCCATAGATTCTTCATTAACATTATGTTTCCTTTAGATAAATGTCGAAAATCTGTGGCGTGTTTGTTCTTGTGGTTTAGCTCATCTGGTGGAACAGTTTCGAATGGTTGACTGTGCAGGAACAAATATGATGCGAGAAAGGGGAAACCGAATTGAAACCTGCATTCTTGATTTTGCCTCTGGGTCCTAAGTCTTTCAAAGTGTGAAGGTTGGCGGTCGAAAAAAAATCACTTTTTTTATCGTACGACCTTTGCTTGTAGAGCATCGGTAGGATTTTGTACACTTTTAGGGCAGTTGTGCACAAAAAAAATCCATGGCCAGCTAAGGGGCGGGCCATGGATTGAAAGTTGGTGGTAGGCAAAATTCTTGCCCTTCTTTATTCGCTGACTACTAATTTTTCGAGACTTTCCATATCTCGGACAAGCAGCTGGTGCTTGCGAATGTATATCAGATTGAGTGACTTCAATTTGTTCAAGACAGTAGTTACCGTTTGTCTTGAAGTGTTGGTCATTTGCGCAATTTCCTTATGAGTAAAAAACCTTGGCAGAAACATTTCGTACCCAACCCGGTAGCCATTTTCTTTGACTAGCTCCATCAATAATTGAATGATTCGGCTCTGCGCATCGTTGAAAACAAGCGTCTCCAGTCTTCTGTGGGTCTTCAGCAGTTTTTTGCCGATAATCTGAGTGATGCTGAAGCACAAGTTGTTTGTATCGCTCATCTTTCTTTGCAAATCAGCCAAAGGTATTAGGTACAACTCTGTTTCATCATCTATCACCTGTGCAAATTCCACGCGTTTCTCTTCTCCAAAGATGACCTTCTCCCCGAAAATATCTCCCGATTTCAATATAGAGGTGATGATTGACCGTTCCTCTCCTGGGTAGAGGCCCGTTCGTACCAAACCACTCTTGATTACGTATAAGTGTCTGGAGGGGTCTCCTGGCAAAAAAACAAATTGATTCTTTTTGTAAGAGACTGGATTAAGCTGATCGAAGAAGCCAAGATCAGCAAGAGGAAGAGGGGCCTCTTCAGTTTTCGCTCTTTGCAAATAACTCTGAGATGCGGTAACCATGGTAGGAAGATTTTGATGTAATCAACTAAGAAAGAACCAAATAGGGTGCTTTCCTTTAACGCACAATTAAGCTACATAAGAATCTACGCAATTGAAATTGGGAAAACTGATCTATATTGGAATTTCTTTTCAATTTTTTCTCAGTTCTACTGTTGTTATCCACTGATTATCAGTATTTTTAGAAAGAGTCGGAATTGGTTTTTTAAAATCATCAACATTCTACCTAAAAATGTGTTTGTAATTGGATTTACAATTGTGTGTTGGTTGTCGTAAATGATTGATGATCAATGATTTGTATTGGGGTAAAATTGGTTTTTAATGGCAGTTAACACAAATTTGTTCGATCTAATCAAGTCTCTGGATTCAGGAGAGCTTAGATACCTGCGCCTGTACAGCGTTAAATATCAGAGAAAAGGTAAAAGTAATGCTCAGAAGCTGTTTGACGCCATACATCAGCAGACATTCTATGACGAAACTGCCATAAAAGAAAAGTTCAAGAAAGAACGGTGGATCAAACATTTTGCCGCTGAAAAGAAGCATTTATTTGACACCCTTGTTCGGGGACTGGCAGATTACGATCAGGTGAATGCCAAGAAAGACGATATCCTCAGTTTGCTGGTTCGAGTAAATGTGCTATTTAAGAAAGGATTGTATGAGGCCTGTGCAAAGCAGATAAAAAAAGGCAAGCAACTGGCTTTGGATTACGAGTTGTTTGAGTATGTATTTCAGTTGAGCCACTGGGAAAGAAGGATCAATCCATTCAACCCAAATGCACCGAGTATCCTTGAAACCTTCAATGAGCACCGCAGAATTCTCAAGATTCTGGAGAATTTGAATGCCTTTCAGATTCTTTATCAGCAAGTTTATGAGATTCATCTGGAAGAAAATGCAGCCTCTCAAAGGGCACTTGAAGAGATCAATTCAAATCCTTTGCTCGAAAGTGTAGAGGCAGGGCTCTCTTACTCTGCGAAAAAGCTTTTTCACTCCATTAAAGTAATCTACTATTGGAGTAGGAAAGAGCATGAAAGCTCCTATCAGCACTTAATTGCTTCGATTGAATTAACTGAGTCCAATGAGTTGATGCTAGAAAGCAAGATTTACAATTACGTTTCGACACTGACCAACCTGGCAAACTTGCAATCCGACATGTATAAGATCAGTGATTGTGAGCAAACAATTGAAAAGTACAAGAGTTTGCCGGATCGCTACGAGAAAGCTTTTAAAGATCAGCAATCAAGAGCAATTCACCTTGTTCGAGGTTACATTATTGAAGCCAATCTGTATCGTAGAACTGTAGACTGCGCCAAGATCAAATTCCTCATCCCTGAGATCAAAAAGCATGTGGTCAATCAAGAGTCTCATTACATTGCTGTTGAAGTTCTACAGCTATATGGGGATCTAGCCTATATCAGTTTCATATCCAATGAGCAGGAAGAGGCAATTGACTGGTGCAATAGAGTACATCAATTGACCAACGAAAATCCGCAAAGTGACCTTAGCGCTAAAAGCCAATTGGTAAATTTATTAGCGCACTACGATTTGGGGAATCATGATCATGTTCTCTACTTACTCCATACCTTGCGACGATTCATGACCCGCTATAGTACGATTTCGGAAAAGTGGCAAGAGGTCATCAAACTTCTGGTCAACCTTAATCAAGCCAAAGTGCAAAATTATCCTGAATCAAACATTAAGGGACAACTGCAGAACCTGCTCAATTACTTGGAAGAGCGCAACTGGGAAGAAGAAATTATCGATGCTTTTAAAGTAGATCTTACCACTTGGGTTCGCAGCAAGGTGGACAATGTTTCTATGGAGACACTGCTCAAAAAACAGCTGACACAGCTTCTTGCTGAAAAACAAGGAGAGGCTGTTGCAGCGAACTAATCACCAATGCGCTATTGCACATTCCTGGTGCATCGATGCTCCACTTTTTATTCTTGACAGCCCATTTTGGGAACGATTTCTGCATGCTGCCACTCTGGTACATGAAACCCTGTGGTGCAGATATCTGCCGGTAGTTCTCCATTAATTATATCTTTGCCGCACGGAAATCCCCGTTTGGAAGACCCAAATGGATCCATTAACATAATTATAAGTAAATGAATGCGCGCGCATTAACTATTTTGGCGCTGCTGCTACTTTGGCTGGCAGGTTGCTGGTATTGGTACACCTGCAAAATCAAAGGCCTATGTGGTGGCAACAAGGGCACAACACACCAGAGTGGAATCTCTTCCAATTCTAGCACAGAAAGTGGTCCACTTGTATTCAATTGGTCCAGTGCAAAGCCGAACACCGGCAAGGAGTTTCAACAATATCAAAGCACCTTGATGAAAAGTGCTACTGATGATAATTTGCTGGAAATTACCGGCTGGTATACAGAGCAGGAAACCAATACAAGCAAATTAGCCAACCTTGGACTTGCCAGAGCGGAGGAAGTGAAGAAACTGCTAAGTAGCAAGATGGACCCCTCCCGAATTCGAATTACAAGTAAACAAGTGCCCACCAGAGAGCATATGCGAAAAGATCCCTTTGCTGGGATTGAATTCAAGTTCATGGATAAACCCGCGGAAAGAAGCGCTGTAAATCGACCCATCATGTTTGCCTGCAACAGTGCGAAACCAGTGACCAATGCGAAGTTTGAAAGTTACAAGAATCGTGTTTCAGGAGAACTCAAGAATGACAAAAAGCTGTTGATCACCGGAATTTACCGTGAAAGCGAAACCAATGACACCAAGTACGAAAATCTTGGAATTGCCAGAGCTATGGAAATGAAAAAGGTGTTCACACCCAAGGTCAAAGGCTCGCTGATCGAAACCAGCTCAAGAATGCTTGAAGGGCAATCTTGCCCGGATGGCATGTTCGAAAGCGTGGATATTAAGATGACAGCACTCGACGGTGGCCAAGCGCCGGTAGTGCAACAAGGCAAAGCCAAAGTACAGCAAATTAAGGATGGGGTACGAATCTATTTTGCAAGTAACTCCACCCAAAAAGCTGTGGACGCTTCAATTGATAAATACCTGGCAGAACTGGCAAACGAAATGAAAGCTGGCAGCCGCAAAATACAGATCGTTGGACATACCGATGATAGGGGAGAGGCAGCACCAAATAAGGCCCTCGGCATGAAGAGAGCGAATCAGGTTCGCAACATTCTTGTCAAAAAGGGAGCTCCAGCCAGATTAATTACCGTAGAGAGTAAAGGAGAAGATGCTCCCATTGCCGATAATAATACCGACGCTGGCAGACAACAAAACCGCCGGGTCGAAATCCTCTTTAAGTAAAATTCAAATCCCAATATTATGTTCAACAATGTAACCACTGCGTATGATATGTCCGATGCAACAATCGAGATTGTCATCATGCTGCTTGGGGCTGCAATCCTGGGCTACCTACTTAGATATTTTCTAGGAGGAAAAAGCGGAGTCCCTGACGAGAAATATGAGGAAGCGGAACGCCAAAGAGGAAAGGCGGTTTCCGAATTGCAAAAGTACAAGTCAGACCACTCCTCTCTCATGTCCCGATTCACTGCGATGGAAAAGGACTACAAAGGTCTGGAGACCAAGGTTTCGAGGGCAGAAGGCTCCAGCAACGAATGGAAAACCAAAATGGCTGAGCTGGAATCTCAGAAGGCCGATCTGGAATCTCAGCTTAAAAACATCAAGCGAGAACAAACCTCCTGGGAGAAGGAACTCAACAAACACAAGGCAGTAGCCAACACTTTTGACACCAAACTACAGGCAATTCAGACAGAAAAGAAAGCCATTGCCACTAAATATGGAATTCTCGAGAAGAATTATGCGGCTGTAAATCCAAAGTTGGCTGCCTCCGAATCTGAAATTCGCGACCTGAACGCCAAGCTTGTCAGCTGGGAAAATCAAGAGCAAGAGTGGAAAGGCAGACTTACCGTTGCCAAAAGCGAAGTGTCGGATCTCAGTGCCGAACTTAGCCGCCTCAAAGAGCGAACCGATGGCTGGGAAGGAAAAGTAGCAAAAGCAGAATCGGAAAATCGGGAACTCAAAGTCCAACTCGACAAATGGGAGGAGAACGGAGCAGACTGGCAGAAGAAGATCAAGTCTCTTGAAGAGGCTAATGCCAGTATGAAGAAAATGAACGAAGGAAAGAGCTCTGAAGCTGAGCAACTATTGCAAGAAGAGCAAAAGCTAACTGCAGAACTGAAAGATAAACTGGCTAAAGCAGCCGCTGCTCCAGCAGCTGTTGATCAATCCGCAGAACTCAAGCGGGAGATCAATCAGCTCAAATCCAAACTAGATGCTTCGGATGCGCATGCGGCAAGAGCAAAACAGCTACAAGCTGAAGTTGATGATCTCAAAGCACAGCTGGCCAATGCTTCGAAAACTTCTAATCTCTCAAAAGGGGCTGCACTTGGATTGGCCTCAAATGCACTGACCTCGCAAGGCAAAACAGCCAAGAAAGACGATCTCAAAGTCATCGAAGGGGTAGGACCAAAAATAGAAGGCATTCTCAATGCAGCTGGACTAAATACCTGGGTGGAACTTTCTCAGGCCGATGTAGATTTCTTACGAAAAGTGTTGGATCAGGCTGGTTCCAGATACAGAATGCATAATCCATCTACCTGGCCGGAACAGGCTGGAATGGCCGCGAATGGCAAGTGGGATGAGCTGAAAGAATATCAAGACTTCCTGGACGGCGGAAAAAAGCCGGAATAGCTGCTAAGTAGCGGCCTGTAAATCAACCAAATGGTAGGGGAGTAGTTCAGAACTGCTCCCCTCTTTTTTTCGCTAATTTCTGCAATAAAAAGTATAGCTTTGCAAACATTTTTGATTCAAATAATCCTGAAATGGAAGTAGATAAGCAATCGCAATTATACAAGGTTCGCCACTCATTGGCACATGTTATGGCACAGGCAGTGCAGAAATTGTATCCTGGTGTCCAGCTGGGCTTTGGTCCACCGATATCCACGGGCTTCTACTATGATTTCGACTTTGGAGATCATTCCTTTTCTGATAGCGAATTTAAAGCGATCAAGAAAGAAATGATGAAAATCATTAATCAAAAACAACCTTTCGAACGTCTTGAATTTAGCTATGAAGAAGTGAAGGATTTTCTACAAAAGGAAATGCCGGATCAGAAATACAAGATGGAAAACATTGACCGGCTGCACGCTCAGGGACACACTAGTTTTAGCTTCTATAGAAACGGTCCTTTTATCGATCTGTGCGAAGGTCCGCACGTGGAGCATACTGGCGAACTGCCGGCAAAAGCATTTGTGCTAGACAAAGTTGCAGGAGCCTATTGGCTGGGTTCCGAAAAGAATCCGCAGCTCACCAGAATATATGCGGTCGCTAACGAGAATCGCGAAGATATGGATGCCTTCCTGGCCAGAAGAAGAACAGCCGAGAAGTTCGACCACAAGAAACTGGGAAAAGAACTCGGCATTTATCACTTTGACAATATCGTTGGAAAGGGTTTGGCCATGTGGCTCCCAAACGGAACTATCATTCGAGACGAAATCGAGAAGTTCGCCAAGGAAATCGAATTCAAATATGGCTACAGCCGTGTGTCTACTCCGCATATCACAAAAGACGAGTTATACCACAAGTCCCAGCACTTACCGGCTTATGAGGATGGTATGTTCCCTCCTATGACCCTCGATGAAGAGGAAGGATCGACTAAGTATTACTTGAAACCGATGAATTGCCCACATCACCATCTGATTTATTCTGCGCAGCAGCACTCCTACAGAGATCTTCCGCTACGATTGGCTGAATATGGAACTTGCTACCGCTTCGAAAAATCAGGAGAGCTCTCAGGTTTGATTCGCGTGCGTGCCATGACCATGAACGATGCGCACATTTACTTGAGACTCGACCAATTTGAAGAAGAGTTCAAGCACACCATCGCAATGTATCAAGAACTTTATGATACATTCAAGTTGTCCGAGTACTCCTTCAGACTCTCCATCCGCGGCAAAGAAAACGCCGACAAATTCAAGGGGGATCCTGAAATGTGGGACAAGGCGGAAGCGCTGCTCAAGAAAGTCATGGACGATATGGGACTAGACTACTTTATGGGCGAAGGCGAAGCCGCTTTCTACGGACCAAAAATTGATGTGCAGTTCAAAAACCTTATGGGCCGAGAGGAAACGGTCTCTACTATTCAGGTAGATTTCTTGTCCGGTATCAACTTTGGCCTAAAATACATTGACGAAGACAGCAAGGAACAAACGCCAGTGATTATCCACCGCGCTCCACTCTCTACACACGAGCGTTTCATTAGCTTCATAATGGAATACTACGGTGGTGCCTTTCCGACCTGGTGCGCCCCGGTGCAACTAGCGATTCTACCTGTTTCGGAGCCGCATCTCGAATATGCGAATGCACTAGCAGCAGAACTCAAAGAGCAAATGATTCGGGTAAAAGTGGACGACTCCTCGGCAAGTTTTGGTAAGAAGATTCGCAACAACATCACAGCCAAAATTCCAAATCTGCTCATTTTGGGAGACAAGGAAGTAGCAGATCAAACAGTGACATTGCGTCGATATGGTCAGGAGGAACAGAATACTTTGCCTCGACAAGAATTCATCGATATGCTGCAGGCCGAGATCAAGGAGCGAAAAATGTTGAGGGAGCCTATGGGTTCAATTATCTAGTGCTGCGTAAACAAAGTATGTGACACCTTTAAGGAGCTTATCAAAGGATAAATATTTATTCTCGTGCAATCGATCGGGCAATTCCAGTGCATGACTGCCAGGAGGGAAGTGCCTACCAAATTTTAACCAATTATTTTTTGGAGCGAAGCGAAAAAAGCACGTGGAGCCGGCTTGCCCGTGCTACGCTTGTAGTGTGCAGCCATCTGCCTGTTCATGCACAGCCCCTGTGGTCTCTCCGCAGGCTCCGAGCCCCCAGGGTCAGGCATTCACCACGGCAGCTGGCAGCCCCCTACCGCTGCGCCCGGGGCTATTTTGTGCTGCCTACCCATCGCGCAAAGAGTAGGTACTGAAAATACTCATCGAAGCTTGCATTCAGCAATAGAGTCTTGTGCTGCGGTCGGGTACGCAGAACATCCTGCTAGGATCGACATTCGTACTGACTGCATGCGAGAACACTTGTCCATCGAAAAGCCCCTGCTCGGATTGGCTCGATGCTTTCTCATTCCAGCTAAGGGATAGGGAATCAATAACTGTCCGATTTTGACGTCGCTGGAAATGATTTAGACGAGGCATTTTTTGACAGCATCCTTGTTGGCTGGTGGAGAAAAATAACGATGGATAAATCATTTCTAGCAAGTCAAAATGGACATTTATTGATTCGCTGTCCCTAAGTCAGCAGTTCAGTAGACAGGCCGGCATTTCAAGGGTGGTGACTTCAATCGCTATTCCTCAAGAGCAGCAAACTGTCGCTTAACTTCTTCGACAGCTGTTTCAACAACTGAGTCCAAAGGCACCATCGAGGTCAGACCAGTCGAACGGATCTTCATTTCTGACCCGCCGTTTTTTATGGATCGTTTGGACACTGTAAGTCGAATAGGACAACCGACTAAATCGGCATCGCTAAACTTCACTCCAGCCGTTGCTACTTTCTTGCCGCGATCATCATAAAGTACTTCAATTCCCTTTGCCTGGAGTTGCTCGTAGATGCCCTGACTTTGAGCAGCTATTTCATCATTCTCCATCAGAGATACCAGATGAACCTGGAAAGGAGCCACCGATATGGGCAGTTTGATACCATGCTCATCGTTATATTCTTCGATTAGACATGCCAGCAGTCTTCCTACACCAATTCCATAGGAGCCCATGATGATTGGCTTTGGCCGTCCATCCACATCCATAAATGTCGCATCAAGAGCTTTTGTATATTTGATTCCGAGCTGGAATATATTACCAACTTCGACTCCTCTTACCGCTCGCAATTTGTCGTCTGGGCCTTTTGCATCTGGAGCAAGCGCACCATCAAAGGCCGCCACGATATCTGCGACATGATCAGCTTCAAAATCTCTGCCGAAGCAAGCGTTCTTTAGGTGATAGTCTACTTCATTAGCCCCTACCACGAGGTTATTGCTGTTGGCAACAAGATCATCAACCACAATAATACACTTGTCGCGGTTTGCGCCAATTGGTGAAGCAAATCCAGGCTCCATTCCAGCCGCCCGAATCTCTGCTTCAGTTGAAGGTCTCATCTCCGTTGCTCCAACTGTCTTCTGAATCTTGATCTGGTGTACTTCCATATCTCCACGTACTACCGCAACCACAACCTTCGTTTCTTCTTCCTCAACTTCTATAGTGTAAAATACAGCCTTGCCAAAGGCGGTAGCCGGCAGTCCAAGGAAGCCTTCAAGCTCTTCAATCGTCTTGGCAGCTGGAGTATGCACCTTTTCCAGTTCTAGCTGCTCAGCTTCCGGGTACTCCTTTTTAAAAGTGGCCACCTCTTTATTGGCCATATAACCAGTATTATCGGAGATGAAAATAGTATCCTCTCCAATTTCTGTCACATACATGTATTCATGAGCAACCTTGCCACCCATCATCCCTACATCGCTTTCAATGGCAATCACCGGCAAACCAGCCCGCTTGAACATGCGAAAATAGGCGTCGTAGTGATTTTGATATTGCTTTTCCAGCCCTTCCCAGCTCGTGTCCAGCGAGTAGGAATCCTTCATAATGAACTCACGTACACGAATTAAGCCCCCACGTGACCTGGCTTCATCTCGAAATTTGGTTTGCAGCTGGTAAACCAGTAAGGGAAGTTGCTTGTAGCTGGAAACCTCTGTCCTGGCAAGGTCTGCCACAACTTCTTCGTGTGTCATCGCCAACACCGTAGGACGATCAGTCCGATCCTTAAACCTGACCAAGGAGTCGTCGATATCATCATAACGGCCAGTTTTCTTCCACAGCTCCGCAGGATGCACAACCGGCATGTTGATTTCAACACCGCCAATCCGATCCATTTCTTCTCTTAAGATTTGCTCCACTTTTTTCAGGCTCCTTTGGCCCAAATGTAGATAGGAGAAGATTCCAGCGGCCAGTTGCCGGATATATCCGGCACGTAAAAGCAGATCATGGGAAACCAAATCTGCCCCATGTTGGGCTTCTCTCAATGTAGAGCCTAATAGCTGTGAATATTTCATTTATTGTACTTTTCTGCCGCTGGTCTGGCAGCATTTGGTCATGCGGATTGCAAAGATGACAATAATTTCATAATTGCTATAGACTTAGGTGATTTTTCAAGGCCCTCTGGGATGCGATGTAAAGTACTAAAACAAAAAAATCCCCGTGGTTTTACCCACGGGGATTTTGTTGTTTTCGGCCGTAACCTCTTTAAAGTTCTTCCTCAGTTCTTAGCCTCAAATCTTCCGAAAACAACAATAAACCTTTTTACCTTCTGATGTATAGGTTGTTTGATTCAAGACATACTACCTTGTTCAATCATTGGGCCAGTACCGGTAATTATAACTTAAAGACTGACTATCAGTATCTTGTGATTTGAGGATTATCTTCGGAATGTTTCCTGTATCAGAATAGTGACGCTATCATAGTACAAGAAAAACATGCAAGCCACTTGCCATTTAAAAGCAGTGCTGAGGAATGTTCAAAAAAAAAGCCCTCCAGCAATTTGCTAGAGGGCTCTTTTTTGTTTTCGCTTGTTCTTTGATTATCTGCTAACGATAAACTTCCTGGCGGCTGAAATAGTATTTTCACCCTCAAGATGATAAAGGTAAACTCCTGAACTCAAGCCATCAACTTCAATTGACTGAATTCCAGCAGAATTCAGCACAGCAAAGCGCTGCAGTTCCTGGCCAGCAATGGAGCTAATTACTATGTCACCCTCAAACTCATCCTTAATATCAAAATTCAACAGATCTTGCACTGGGTTTGGATAAGCAGAACCCAGTACACCTTCAAGCTCTAGTAGATCATTTGTTCCTACTCCTGCCACATCATTTACAACTGTTGTTAATTCGAACACAGAAGAGTTATCAGGATCACTTGCTGTACGGAATTCCAAGGTCATATTTGCAGTTCCGGAGTTTCCATAATTGTAGATTGACATTTTCATTTGTCCACCCTCCGAAGCGCCAAGACTGAAATTCTGCATCTGCGTATCAAATGGAAAACAAACACTTAGATCGCAAAACTGGTGACGGAAGCCCGCTGGTGCATCAAAAGAGAGCACTTCCCAGGTTCCTGTTTCAGCCCCATTGTTTGGATTTGATACATCAAAGTGGTAATGAACCACCGCCGTCGTATCATTAATCATCTGGTTCGCGTCATCAGTGAGCGTAACGGACAAAGCCTCAGCTGCTCCTCTAATCTGCTTGATCACAATTTCGGTGCTTTGAGCAGTGACTTGCAGCATTCCCAAAATGATCGCTATTGTAGCTATGAAGTAAAATCTTGAATTCATAATTGTTAGTTGATCTTTATTGTACCCCCAATTTAACTAAGATTCTCTGTAGGGCCAAAGCAAATTTACACAACCCTCCATATTGTAGTGGAGACTGCGAAAAAGACGCATCTCCGACAACTACTTATGATAGATTTTTGGCTGAGCAACCTTTTTGCTTAAAATTTGGTCTGCCTGATCAAGTGAATTGTAGAGCTGATCAATTGAGTTGATTACATAGTATTTGCTTTGCAATATGTCTGTTCGGAAGTCTTGTTCAAGAACAGCTTCGAGCTCAAAGTTCTGGAATTCGATCTCGTCTTCAAAAATACGGTTCGATTCGCCGAAAGAAGAGATGATACCAGCACCGTAAATGCTATTGATCCCATTTTCGGCCAACAATCCAAATTCAATAGTGAACCAATAGAGCCGCTTCATCTTGAGCACAGCTACTTCATCGCTTGCATATCTGGTACCTATTTTGCCAAACTCGTGCACAAAAGCAGCATAGGTCTGATCCATAAACAAAGGAATGTGCCCGAAAATATCATGGAACATATCCGGTTCTTCCAGGTAATCCAACTGCGCTCTGGTACGCAACCAGGTACTTGAGCAAAATCTCTTTCTCGACAAAAGCTCAAAGAAATCTTCAACAGGAATGAGACCCTTTACTACTTCAATTGACCATCCGCTGCGATCAGTCAAAAGTCGATCAAGCTCTGTAAATTTCGGTATCGCCTCTGCATGCAATCCAGCCGAAATTTCTTCCAGACATTTGAGATAAGCGCTGGAAGCTTTGTCCTTTAGATTCTTATCCTGCCTGCTGAACAGAATTTTCCATATCTCCTGGTCCTCTGCTACATACTTTTCGTAATCTTGAATCATTGTTTAACTTCTTTTCAAAAAAAATGCCCGATCCCACAAGTGGAACCGGACAGTTGTATTTTCATTATTAATCTAATTACACAAAGATACCACTCAAGAGTTCCAAAGGAGCTTTTGATAATAGTAATAACAACAAGTAGCTGTGTGCAATTTCATCAATACAATAATATACTTTTCGGAAGCAGCAAGCAAATATCATTTTCTGTCTTCGCCATTTTTCCGCATCCGGAACTTTGTTTTAGTGGGTCATACTGGATTCGAACCAGTGACCTCTGCCCTGTCAAGGCAGCGCTCT
>JAHDEE010000359.1 GCA_020629005.1 Chitinophagales bacterium | reverse complement strand
TTTGGGCAGTACTCAATGCTCGGGCTTAAGTCCCAAGCAGATGGGCAAGGCTTTTGACTGCAACTGGTAGCAGAGAATCTACTCCTTCTTAGCCCATAAACTAAGCTCGTTTATGCAACAAAAAAAGCCGGCCAACCACGAAGGTTGACCGGCTCGTCTAGATCTGTTTCCGAAAGGCCGCTATCGGACTTTTAACACGCTCTGTTGGTGGACTATTTCACCTTGTTCATCAGAGATGTTTAAGAAGAAGATTCCCTCATCGAGTTCATTGTTGAGGGCAATGACAAACTCCTGTGCTTGAGATTCTGCAAGGAGGTGTTTTAGACTAACTTGCCGTCCTTGTGCATCATAAATCTGTATGTGGAATTCTTGTTGCGACAAAAGTGCTGCTTTGAGACGAATCCGAATCTCCTGTTGGAAGGGGCTGGGGTAGACCTCAAACATCGGAGTCTCTGGGCCTGTCTTCTTCTTGATGCCTCCTGGTGATTCTGTTTCTGCGGTAGGGATACTGATCTTGTAAATCTTAGACCAAAGTCCACAATCTGCCTTAACCCTGACCTGATAGGTGATGCCCGGTGAAAGTTCGTAGAAATGGTAATGGCTCACTGTAGAAGTCCAGCTTACCCAATCTTGTTCCGGCTTCCTGATATCGATCGTGTAAAGGCTTGCCCCGATTACTGTTTGCCAATCTACCAGCGCGGAAGTACTTCCTGTAATCGTGACTTGTGGAACTAGTGCTTCTGAGCAATCAATGCCTCCGTCAATTGTATTGAAGTAGTAAGTCTGCGACCAGTCTGAACAATCAGATTTGATCTGAAACTCGTAATCTACATTGAATAAAACCTGATCGCTTGTGAAATAGCTTTCAGTCAGTGGAATCTCGTACCAATCTGGCTGGGTAGCTTGCTTTCCCCGTAGGATATAGGATTCTGCTCCCGCAGCATCCGGCCAATCAATTTCAATAGTGTAATCATTCACAATGGTGATCGTCGGCTCTTGCAGCTGCTCGCAGTAAGGGGTGCTAAAGGAGTAGATCTTCGAGAATTCACCGCAGTCGGATTTGACCTTGATCAGGTAGGTATGCCCGGGCTGTAGGTCCTTGGTATAGAAATAGCTTTCCGAAAGAGGAATGTCGTAGAAGCTGTTTACGAGCGCGTCAGTGCCGCTCAAGATATAGGACTCCGCACCGATGACATTGTTCCAATCGATTTCTACTTCTGTTGCACTCAAAACATTAATTCTCGGAATTAGTTCTTCATCGCATTGCTGGGCACAGGGGTCTGAGTAGTCCACATTGCTGACGTCGATGCCCACACTGCTATGGGTGAGCTGCTCCGTGCCGTATTGCTGCATGAACTCCGTCATCGTGATATCCGGATCTGCACCCTCTGGCAATTGAAGGAGTGTTCCTTCTGGAATAGTACCTGCATCAATTTGCATTTTTAGGTACATTTGCAAACTAAGCTCACATTCAGCTTCGGGTAGCAGCATTCCATTCGGTTCACAAATATGCCCCATATTTGTTGGCTCATTTGTGAAAGGGTGATAGCAGAATTCCTTTATGTACAGTCCGTCATCACAAAGATGATCGAGTTCGGGAAAGTGTATACGATCATACGTTCCGTTTTCGAAACCTTGAAAATAGTAACTTCCGTTGATGACACAACTCTTCGTGTATCGGCACTCCGGACAAAGAACATCCCCGCAGTATACGGGAACAAGTGAGGGGTTGTCATAAACTGCGGATCCACTACCAACATATTCAAGCCCTGATCCATCCTGGCACAATCTATATATCGTACAGTCATCATTGTTTGGCCACACGTATTGGTCCGGTAGTATCGTGGTACTGGTATATTGTAGGAACGGACAATCTGTGATCATCTGATTGCAGTTTGTGACGTAAGAAGTTGTGGGATGTTCCTCGACATGTACCACAACACCTGCACATGTTGAGGCTACAGAACAGGAAGCTGGCTGATTCATTTCTACAACTGTCCCTAGATCAGGGACTTCGAAAACCTGCTCTTCGGAAGGACAGCCCTGAGCATCGTAGACAAAGAGGCTGTAGGAGCCTGCGGGTAGGTTGTCCAGATTTGCGTTGGAATATCCTGTGTTCCAAATGTAGGAATACGGTGCAGTTCCCCCGGAAACGATCGGGTGTATATAGCCAGTATTGTAGCCTTCGCAGGCACCCCGAATGTCTGCTGAGATACTGAGCTCTGGTGACTCACTACAGTCCGCAATTTCGAAAGTGCGCGTATAGTCATTACAGATATCTGTAATGGTCATTGTGTATACACCAGCCGAAAGACCAGTAGGATTAAAACGGTTTTCAGGCGTGAATGGGCCGTTCGGACCGCTCCAGTTTATAGTTAGTTCCTGAGCATAAAAATGCTGCACAACAATTTGCCCATCGCTGGCGCCAGGACCTGTAACTCCATAGGCCTGACTGGTTAAGTTGCCGTCAAAGGTATAGCATAGCGGATCGTCCGGTGCGTTCGGATCGGTCTCTCCTGCAGAGCAACAGCAAATCTGAACGGATTTTGTATAGGAACAACCATTCGTGAGCGTGATCAATACTTGATACATACCTGCTTCCGTCAAATCATAAGGGTCTTGACCATCATAGCTGTAGTCGTATGGCCCTGTCCATTCGTAGCTGGAAACGGGATCGCTAACAGTGATATCAATAGCTCCGCCATCTCCACCTCCGAAGGAACAGATCGAAATCGGCGTGATGTCATAGCTGAAGTTGCTAGTGTAACTGGATATCTGATAGCTGAATTCGGCCGTACAACCAGCAGCATCCGTGGCCTGAACGCTGTAGGTTCCCTGAGGTAGATCTGTGATGATCGGACCTGTTTCTCCGGTGACTCCATTGCCTGTCCAAACATATTCATAGGAAGCACCTAGTACGGAAAGCAATTCTATGCTACCCCTATCTTGCGAGCTACAATAGTGTCGGATTTTGGGAACGAATTCGAAGTCTGAACAGCATTCTACCGTATAAGCATAAGTTTCGAACCCGCACAAAGGACTGTAGATTTCGACTTCGTAGTCTCCTGGCGGTAGATTATCCAGATCTTCATCCCCACCGTAGCCGCCGCTGGCGCCTGACCAGTCATAGGTGAAAGGGCCATCGCCAGTTACCGTCAGGTTGATAGCACCGTCAGCACATCCGCTTGCAGAAGAAGCATCAATTACTTCCGCTTCTACCTCCATACAAGTACAGTCAATAGCTTGCACCGTGTAGCAATATGGGGTGATAATAGATTCACTACAGAAGTTCGCAATGTAAAAGCAGTACTCACCTGGAGCAAGATCTTCCAATCGAACGCTTGTTGGTTCCTGTATCCATTGTCCGCCAGACCAAGCTCCGATGTATTGTTCATCACTGGAAATGCTCAACTCAATCAATCCATTGCTAGTGCCTGCACAAGTATCTAGTATCTGCTCTACTTCTACTTCAACTTCACCCTCGCCTTCCAATACTTCGTAGCTATCCAAAGTGCTGCATCCCGTGGGATTATGAGTAATTGTGACATCGTATGTTCCAGCAGCAAGTCCGGAAATCTGCGACCCTGTTTGACCATTGCTCCATTCGTAGCTCAAATCCATTTTTGATTGCATGGCAATGAGGCCAGAGTTCGGGCCGTCCTCACAGGAACTCAAAATATACTCGTGATAGTTAATCGGAACACAGGTGCAATCATATTCGACCTCAAAGCATTCTACTTCTATTTCTGGTTCACAGTCAGGAGTTTGTAACAGGAGGCAATAGGTCCCAGCTGCCAGTTGGCCACGAGCGTGAAAGGTGCCATTACCTAGCAAGTTCGAAGGTTCATCTGACCAGTAAAACTGGGCTCCGCTACCAGCTGCAGTGACATTTGGATGAGCGTCTACTTGAGCAAAGATGATCCCTACATCGTCATTCCAGCAAGTCTCCAATGCGGCTCCGGAGGCACCGTTTGTCAGTGCTTCGATGGTATAGGATTCATCCATCGCACAACCAGTCCATGGATCGTAAACCCTAAGCGAGTAAGTTCCGGGTGGATAGCCAATCAAGTCGCAGGACTCTGTAGCATAGCAGAGGACTTCGGCCTCCCAGTCGATATGATTCCAGGACCAAATGAGGTACTCGCCTGGAGCAGAAATCTCAATTGAACCAGAGTTGTGCTCGTCCATGCATGCAGGGCTGATGTTTGCCTGAAGGTCGAAAGGTTCAGGCTCATTCTCAACGATATGACTTTGTACGGAGTGACAGCCTTGTGATTCATCAGTTATCGTTACCGAATATTGGCCAGCCATCAAGCCACTTCTACCGGAGAAAGTAGAGCCATCTTCCCATAGATAGCTATAGGTATTCCCTCCGGAATCTAGCATGATACGCCCATTGTCGAGATTGATGTCGCAGGCATTCTGGATGTTGGCAGGGAGGTTTAGGGGTGGATCGCAGACACATAGGTCTG
>JAHDEE010000067.1 GCA_020629005.1 Chitinophagales bacterium | reverse complement strand
ATGAGATTACTGGCTTTAGCAATTTTGGTTCTGCTATAGATATCATGGCCCCTGGCATGTCCTAATCCTTTTGTTACGGTCACTGAGACTATCGTTTATACCCTGGAGATCGAGAATTCGCTCGGATGCTTCAATCAGCAGGACTTCAGTTTTGAGATCTTAAACGAAAATGCCTGGATGACAGAGCAAGATACCGTGATCTGCCCTGGGGACAGCTTGTTTGTAGCCGGTGCCTGGCAGACTGAAGAAGGACTGTACAGCGACTCTTTGCTGACTGCTACTGGCTGTGACAGCATTGTTGTGACCTCTTTGGCATATCTGCCATTGCCTGTTTCCGAGCAGTTTCTCAGTATTTGTCCTGGTGATAGCTTGTGGCTGGCCGGTGCCTGGCAGAGTGAAGCAGGAGATTATATCGACACGCTGTCCTCGCACAATGGTTGTGATAGTCTGCTGACGACGAATTTGGTTTTGTTGGATGTATTGACAGGGACTGCTGAGGTCAGTATTTGCGGTGGAGATAGTTTGTTTGTAGGCGGAGCTTTTCAGAGTGAAGCAGGTGACTATATAGATACTTTGGTTGCAGTGAATGGTTGCGATAGTGTTTTGACGAGTAGTGTGACAGTGCTGGAGACCGTGAGTCATATAGAGAGCTATGGAATGTGCAGTGGGGACAGCCTGCTAATTGCAGGTGTTTATCAGAGGCTAACAGTGGCTATTTTAGTGCTCCGTTTTATTTGTTCCAGGAGGGGATGGTGGTGCAAATAGCCCCGATCGAAATGAAAATGAACCGTGCAGCTGCCGTGGCT
The DNA here is from genome assembly GCA_020629005.1 of Chitinophagales bacterium. GTDB lineage: Bacteria > Bacteroidota > Bacteroidia > Chitinophagales > UBA2359 > JAHDDV01. Next base: position 25,906 of record JAHDEE010000067.1, on the reverse strand, counting down.
GGAGCCGGCCCATACGGGCTCGACGATAGGAGAGACCGGATGGGCCGAGCGGAAGCAGGCAGATGGACGGTGAATTGCAATGGAGAGCGGGAAGGCAGGTTCCAGGAGTATACTGTTTCGCTCCTAAAAAATATTGTTATTATTGAGCATCGATGCAAGGAGAAAAACCGCGACTCGCCCGACTTACTGCCATACTGACGCAGTTGCAATCCAGCCGCCTGGTAACAGCTTCTGAGTTGGCTAAGAAACATGAGGTAAGTGTGCGAACAATTTATCGGGATATTCAGACTTTGCTGCAGTCGGGCATTCCGATTGTGACAGAAGAGGGGAGGGGCTATTCTATTATGGAAGGATATCGTTTGCCGCCGGTGATGTTTACTGAAGAGGAGGCTAATGCTTTGATTACTGCCCAACAGATCATAGATCGCAATAAGGATAAGTCCCTGACTGACCAATATAACAGTGCGATTGAGAAAATCCGATCGGTGATGCAGTATGCGCAGCAGGACCGAAGCGAGCTCTTGTCGCAGCGCTTGGAAATTCGTAACAATTATGAGGATGAGCAAAACAGTGATTATCTGATAGACCTTCAAACGGCCATAACGAAGTATCAGGTTTGTGATCTGCATTATCATTCGCTGCAGAAAAAGAAGACGATTAGAAAGATAGAGCCTTTTGCCTTGGTACATACTCAGGAAAACTGGGTGCTGATCGCCTATTGTCGTATGCGATCGGATTTTAGAGCTTTCCGATTGGACTGCATAGAGCGTTTAATGCTGCTTTCGGATAGGTTTGAACCGCACAAAATGACACTACAGGAATACTTCGATGAAATGAGAAAGCAGTGGGAAAAGAACCCCTGACATACCCTTGACACAGCATGGCCTTAGCTTTGTATCGAACAAAAAAACAAAACGATGCAAACGATAAAAATAGAAGCGTTTAAGGTGATTGGTATCGCGGTAAGAACCAGCAATAATAAGGGAGAATCAGCTCGCGATATCGGAGCGCTTTGGCAGCGCTTTATGTCGGAAGGCATATTGGCTAAGATTCCGAACCGAATTGATGATACGGTGTATTCCATTTACACAAATTATGAGGAAGATCATACCAAGCCCTATGATACCATTCTCGGATGTAAGGTCAGCTCATTGGAGCAAATACCGGAGGGATTGGTAGGACAAGCATTTGATGCAAGTGAGTATGTGAAGTTTGTGTGCAAAGGCGACCTGACCAAAGGGGCGGTGATTGCTACCTGGAATGAAATATGGCAAACTGACTTGCAACGAGCCTATACAGCAGATTTTGAGGTATATGATCAGCGGTCTGCCAATCCGGCTGATGCCGAAGTGGATGTTTTGGTGGCGATTTAAGGTGAATTAATCTGCGGTTTTCCGGCATGTTGGATTGGTTTTGATGCTGCTGCCTTCTTTTGCCCTTTTCTGTTGGCTTAGCCCTGCGCACATTTTACTATCTTTGCCGGCAAAAAATAGCCTTACGCATGGCAGTGAAAGCATACCCTCTGGCGATCAAGAAAGTGGTGAAGGAAACCGCAGATGCTATTAGCATTAGCTTTGAAATTCCGGCCCACTTGAAGTCAGAATTCGACTATGACCCCGGACAATACCTAACGCTGGAAGTGATGGTTGATGACCGTAAAGAACGTCGGTCTTATTCGCTCTGTAGCAGTCCCTTGCTGGATCACCTGCATACCGTAACGGTGAAGCGACTGGAAGGGGGACTGGTTTCGAACTATCTCAATGATCACTGCTTTGAAGGCATGTTGGTCAATGTGATGCCTCCGATGGGTGAGTTTATCGTGGATCTGAATGAGCGGCAGGCAAAGCACTATATCCTCATCGGTGGCGGTAGCGGAATTACTCCACTGATGTCAATACTGAAGTCTGTATTGGATTTTGAGACGCAGAGCAAAGTGACTTTGCTGTATGCCAACAGAAATGTGGCCAGCATCATTTATAAGAATCAGCTGGACGAAATGGAGCAGCACCATCAGGGACGATTTAAGATCATCGATGTGCTGAGTCAGCCGCTTGATAGCTGGTCGGGACAACGTGGAAGACTGGATGAAGAAAAGCTGGGAGATCTCCTGGATTTTTTTGGTGGTGGTGGAGATCGGGAGTACTTTCTCTGTGGTCCAAATGGCTTGATTGATACAGCGCTGGCCACCCTGGAGAAGCGAGGTGTTGCAAAGGAGAAAATCCACAAGGAGTATTTTGTGATTCAGCCGAAAGAAGGCGCAGCAACCGGAAGTGCATCCAGCGATCGGGTTGTGAAAATTAAGTTTGAAGGAGACACTTATGAAACCAAGGTGGCTGCCGGAACGGTAATTCTAGATGCTGCGATTGACGCGGATATAGATCCTCCTTACGCCTGCAAAGCAGCTGCTTGTTGTGCTTGCCGCGCAAAGTTGGTGAGTGGGAAAGTAGAAATGGATGACCGTGAAATTCTTACAGATGAGGAGATTGCAGCCGGATACATACTAACTTGTCAGGCGCATCCGGTAACGGATGATGTGGTGGTAGATTATGACCAATAAAAACATACCATGGCGGAAGAACTATTCACTCTTGGACTCAAACTGCCCACCGATCCCCGATGGGCAAATTTGGCCGAAATGCAGCTCGGAGATATACTAACGGATCATGCCTATTGTGAGCAAAAGGCGGCTTCATCTGGTATTAGCCTCATTCAGGCATACCCTGAATGTGATTATCTCGTCGATCAGGTGAGTCCGGTGGTAGCAGAAGAATGGGAGCATTTCAGATTGGTGCTAGAAGAACTTCGGAAGCGTGGATTACCATTGGGACGTCAACGTAAAGATGAGTATGTGCTGGCCCTAAGGAAGTTTCCTAAAGGTGGGAACCGACAGGCGCAGATGCTGGACCGACTGCTCTGCTTTGCCCTTATCGAGGCCCGAAGCTGCGAACGATTCAAGCAACTTTCAGAGCAATTGGAGGATGAGTACCTGCGAGAGTTTTATCGTGGATTTATGGTCTCTGAGGCGGGGCACTACAAAATGTTTCTCCGCATAGCCAAGGAGTATTGCCCAAAGGAAATGGTCTTAAAACGATGGCAGGAATGGCTCCACTACGAACGAGAGCTAATGCCGACCCTTGAAGTACGCGGAGATCGGATGCATTGATGGCTTTGGCTGCCCTGCATTAGCCCCGTTGACAAATATCCCGGTAAGGGCAATACTGACACTGCTTCAGATCCTCCGTTTGCACTATAGGTAATAGAGGATCAAACAGCTCCTCAAAAACCCCCTGCAATCGCTGCTCAAAAGCTTCATAATGCAGATCGGTTAAGTCATTTCCCTGATTCAGGTACTGCACCCCCTGGTTGATCTTCTTCAAAGGATAGATGCCAGCCTTTGCAGGGGCTCGTTTAGTAGCCTGCTTCACCATGTAGGCGTAAAACATTGCTTGAAAACCCGACTTCAGTTTCGGCTTGTCGAAATAATCACCTATATACTCTACCGGGCCTCCCTTCTTTCGCTTGCTTAGTTCAATCGCTCCGGTCTTATAATCCATCACTCTCAATGTAGGTATGTCTCCATTGCTGTGAATCTCATCCAGACGGTCAATCGAACCCTTCAGGCGGACTTCCATTTGTTTATCCTTGCCAAAGCTAAATGGCACCGTATATTTTTCTTCCTCCAGTCCTTTGATCTGAAACGGAGCCTCCTTACGATCGATCTCCAGTATCTTATCCACCAGGCGCTCTACGATCTTTTTCATCAGGTGGTTCTTGCCGGTTTCGGTGTCTTTAAAATAGGACTCCTGCAGCGCACGTTCCAAATGGACCGGCACAACTTTATTCTTGCGGATCTCATCGATCCGCTCTCCGGTTACTACTTGGTCTTGCACATCCTGGTAGATGAGCTCGATGGTTCGATGAAGCACTGTACCCAATGTCCTGGCACCCAACTCCTCCTCAACCTCATCTCTCTCAGATAAACGAACCAGGTATTTGAAGTAAAATTTGAGTGGACAACTCAGGTATGTCAGGATCGCCGAAGGACTGAAGCTGTAAGTGTCATCGTTTCGCAACAACTTACTATGTATCTGCGCCATCAGTGCCTTGTCCTTTTCTATCGTGATGCTCACATCCTCTTCACCACTGCTTTTCACGGGTATGCTTACCGGTATCTGCTCAATGTCGAAGTTAGGACAAAAACCAGGCATCTCCTCCAGCATTTGCTTGATATACCGACTCGATTCACCACCGATAGAGCCACTGCTCTCTGCAGAATCATAAATCAAAAAAACATTTTCTGCACGCTGCATCAAGCGATAAAAATGATAGGCAAATATGCTGTCCCGCTCCGTATGCGTCGGCAAACCAAAAGCCTTTCTTAAGCTAAAAGGAATATAGCTGTTCTGCTTGTTTCCTCTCGGCATGATGCCTTCATTGACCGAGAGTATAAATACATTCTTGAAATCCAAAGATCGGGTTTCCAAAAAACCCATCAATTGCAGGCCTCGCAAAGGCTCTCCGGAGAAAGGCAATTTGAGAGAAAGCAGTACCTCCCTCAACAAATTCCAGTAGGTATCAATCGTCAGACTGCTCCCGTACTTCTTGATGATGTCCTGCATCCTTCGCAGGTTCTTAACCAGCTGGAAAATAAATTCACATTCCACCGGTCGTTCACGGCTGCTCTCCTTATAGTGATTAAACAGACTACTCAAGTAGCGAATAATCTGATCAGTCAATTCATGGTGATTTTTGGTCGACTCAAACAGGCTCAGGATCGTTTTTTCCTTTACTTCAGCCTCCAGAAATGCACGATCTACATAGATCAGATTCTCGGCTATTATCTTGTCTCTGGCAGCCCTGCAGGCTTTCCAATCGAAAAGATTCACATACGGATTATTTAGCAATCCCAGTACGGTCCGATGATAGTACTGATCCTGCTTTTCTTTGCGTCTGCGATTTTGATGTAGCGAAATCAGATGAGAAACCAGATTAAACATCGGACTTTCCCGTAGCGGAAAACCCATCGTCACATTGATGGTTTCAACTCCCCCTGGCAGCGAATGCAACATGGGAAAAAGCAGCGACTCCTCCCCAAGTATTACGGCTGTTTCTTCCTCCTCGTAAGTTCCCGTGGCGATCATTTCCTCCAGCAATTGCCCCGTCAATCTACATTGCCCAGTCCGTGAAGGAATACCCATAATCTTGAGTTGCTTGGCATCCTTAGCCATATCGGTGATAATCCAATGATGCTGCTTATCGTCCTTCCATTTCTTGTAATATTGCCGCACGAACAAGCCGGCCTCCTGCACTTTTTGATCCAGATAATAGCGATCGGCATCCCAATAAACCTGTGTATCATACTCCTTAAGGAAGAAATCAAACAACATCTCTTCACTCTTCGACAAAGCATTAAATCCTGCGAAAATCAAGGTCTTGAAATCGGCACTCACATACTGCTTAGGATTCTCCAATAGATGTCGGTAGATCATACCTTCATAGGCCAGACCCTGCGACCAAAGTCGCGCCCGAAACTTGCTATAGACCTCAAAAAGCACCTGCCAGATCCTCAGGAAATGCTCCCGGGTATCCGTTTTCCGAGCACCGTTCACAGCACCCCAGAAGTTCTTTAGCGCAGACAACTGCTCTTCCTCAAGTGCAAAACGCTCTTCAATTTCCTTGAAATCTGTGATATGTTGAAACAGATTTCTTGCATCGACCAGATAGCGATCTACCTCATCAAAATCACGTAACAACATCTGTCCCCAGGGATAGAATGCATCAAAACTACTCGTTTCCCCGGTCTCACGATAAACCTGAAAAAGCTCAAAACTCAAGGTAATTGGATCCGGAACTGACTTGCCCGAAATATGCTGCACAAACTCCGCGATTGAATAGATCTGAGGCCCCCAATAGGCCTTTTCTCCCAACTGCGCCATCAGGCTACGCTTGAAAAACAGCCCCGCCCGCTTAGTCGGAAACACAAAGCAATGATCTTTAAGCCCTGTGGCTGTATTTGGAAGTATGCTCTTGACCAGCTGGTCTATAAAATTTTGCATCTACTTGGCAAGCTTTAGTCTACCTTGCAAAGTAAGCACTAGCGGTACAAGACTGAAGTGAATGACTAATTAAATGAGCTAATTTCTCTGGCAGTTCGGTATTTGAGCAATCATCATACGCTTATTCGTTCTGTAGCAGCGGCCTTTGCGCTTCTTTTACAAATCAAATACTGGCTAGAAAATATTGATATTAATCCCAAAGCCATAGAAGAGCCCGCAAATCAGGAAGGACCAAAAGGTAAAGGAGAGCAACATGTAGGGGAAAATTTTTCGCTTGTCTTTCACAAGCCCGGAGGCGATAATGGCTCCAACCGGAGGCGATAGTAGTGGAGTGACAAAAGCGATGCCCATGAGCCCATAGCCGCGTCGCAATTTTACGAGCTGCCTTTTAGTCCAGCTGAATTTCACTTTGTCGCTCTTCTTAGGAAAAACCTTGCGCCACATTTTGCCGATAAACTCTCCAGCATAGGCAAAAAAGAACACACCAGCCATAGCCCCGGAAATCGTAATCAGGATCGCTTCCCAAAAACTATAATCCGCCACAAGAATCCAGGAAAGTCCCACCAGATACTTAGTACTCGAAGCCAGAAAAATAAAGAAAAGCTGAACCATACGCGCTGTCATCCTATGTTAATTTAGGCGTCTAAACTTCATGAAAGGAATCCGTACACACTTTAAGAGAAACACAAAAATCAATCCAGAGGTTTAGCCCGCTAGACATTCACTAGGCACTTATTAAGGATTAATTTTTTGGAGCGAAACAAGCACCAGCGCGTTAGCTGCAGTCCTGTGCTCCGCTTGTAGTCGGCACCCATCTGGCTGTTCCTGCTCAGCGCCTGCTGTCTCTCCGGCAAGCTCCGAGCCAGCATTCGCTGGCAGTCACCACGCCAGCCGGGCACCGCCTACCACTTCGCCCAGGGCTATTTTGAAACCAATCCCACCGTAGCAAACACTAAATCCGAAATCCCAAATCCGAAATCCCAAATCCGAAATCTCATATCCTGTATTCCAAATCCCCCAAAAATCAATGCACCGAATCCTGACGAGCATATAACTCCTCAAGTACTAAGGCTTGATTATGTACTTCCTCGGCCTTATTCTCTCTCTCTAATACCTTTTGGGATATTTCGTTGTTGGCTTTCACGATGTTGCGTCGGGATTTTTCTATGTTGCCTTGTTGTTTGTTGATATTGCCAAGCAGGCCTTTTCTGCGCGACCTTAGTCTGTCCAGTTCCTTTTTTCTTCTGTCTAGTTCAGCCCGGGCGTCCAGGTAGTCAATATTATCGCGAGACTTATCCTTAAAGCGATCGCGGATTCTTTCCATCTCCGCAACCCCATCTTCAACAAATTCAATTTGCTCCTGAATCAAGTCCATACGCACAGCCAGGTCAGCCAGTTCATCCTGCGACTCCACAATGCTGTCTTTGCTGTCTTCGATTCGTCTTACCAGCTTCACCGTATCCTGTACCAGTCCGTTTAGCTCCTTCTGCAATTCATCGAATTCCTTTTCCGCAGTTTCAATATCGCCTTGCAAAACCTGTTTGCGTTCATTTACGGCAAAGCTGTGCAGCATCTCATAAATGGTGTCATCATGTAGTTCATTATTTCCGGCTGCAATATAGTCGCCCCCTTTGTCAAAGAATACGGTCAGTCGGGTGCCTTCATGAATGCTCTCTGCAGTGGCATAAACATCTAGTTGATATTTGGTCAGCTGCGCAATTCTGGCTCTGCTGGCATGAACCTCATTGTATGGGCCTTTGGAGCGTTTTACTTTTCCGCCGTAGGTCTTCATGAGTTTCATCCATCTTTTGGTCACTGCATCCTTGCTTCCTCCTATAATCAGGACCTGCCAGCCTGCCCGGGTTCCACGGCTCATGGTCTTGTCTACTGCTACGACATGGATTTCGTTTGGATTGTCGATCTGGTATTGAAGGTCATAGAAGTCGTCTTCGTATTCTTCTGAATCAAGGTCTTCCCAATAATACTCGCCCTGCTCCACACCTTCAGGGAGCCCTTCTTCATAATAGGGCTGGTAAGGGTCCATTTTTCGTTCTTTTCCGACGAAATGTGGAGGTGGATCTACACGCTGGCCTTCCAGGTATCGATCATCGCTTTGTCCGCTAAGCGAAGCGCCTAGAAAAAAAGCTACAAGGACGACACAGGAAAAGATATTTGCTCTATTTTTCATAAGACAATACAATGCTATTGGCCGATAAAATGGACTATCCCTAATGAAGTATGTTTAAGAACCACCGCAGTCCATTATATTGCAATTCCGCTTCTGCTTCCGGTATACCACCTCCTACTGGCTTGCTCGAATCGGTTTGCTGGTTTCGGCGGTCAAGCAGGTTTAGATATCAGACAAAATTGCCGCCGACATCAAAATAAACGAATAATGGTGAGATTGGTATTTATAGTGAGTTTTTTTGTGTTGATGGTCATCTTGGCGATTATCTGTAATACCACCGATCATACCATCCAAAACGAGGTGCAGCAAAGCCGTCGAAGCCACCTATACGACAATTGGCTGTACCAGGGAGGGGATGTGGGCATCCTAGCTGAGCAACGCCTTGATTTGGACAAACCATACTTCAAGAGCTTGCACATCATTGTCAACCGCACTCCTGTTTGGTCTTCCGATTCAAGCACGATTTTTACCAATCGCAACGGGGTATTACCGATCGTGCGTGATCTGAAAGAAGCCGGCACTGAAATACTGATCGGGTACAGCGAACGCTTTCGACAGGACAAAATTATCCTACTCACCTTTTTTAATGAGCAGCTCGTCAGGCAGGATACATTGCCGATGTTTGACAAAAATCATCAGGACATGGATAAGGATGGGCTAATTGAATTTCGAGGCAAGCTCGGATACTTTCCCTCTTATTGCAGGCTTTGCGACAGCACATACTATAATCCGGAGTTAAGTTATGAAATGACCGATATCGGTTTTATTCTTGACTCATTAGAAACCAGGCGGTGGATCATGCAAAACTATGGCGAATTCCATGGTTATAAGGCAAGTAGCGAAATAGTTGTTCCAAGACTTCGACCCAAAGAGTAAAAAAGTACAAAGCATCTTTGTGCCAGGTATTGCTTGAAGACTCTTTACTGCTATGTATAAATGTGTTAAATTCGTGTGCCTTCCGAGGCGCTCGATTTTGCGGCTTATTCCTACCACACCTCCAGCAAAATTTTGAAAGCAGGCACCACATGCTAGTAATTAGGAATCTAGCAGTGTGTATCTAACAAACAAACCGTATGACAATTCTAAATGTGTTGGCGAAGTTCCGCCTTCTTCTGGCGGGCCTTGTCCTTCTAACCCTAGCGTCTATGACACTTATCACTGGCAGTAACAGTCTCATTCGCAGACTAGAAATGAAACTGGGCAATTTTAACCGTACGATCCCTGAAGACAGAATCTATGTTCATACTGACAAAGGCATGTATAAGCCGGGAGAGAGCATCTGGTTCACGACCTATGTGCGACAAGGGGAAGACCTCAAACCTTCCAAGAAAAGTGAAATCATTCACCTTGAGCTTATTAATCCCCGTGGCAATACTGAGGAAAAGGTGCATCTAATCTGCAAGGCAGGCATAGGCACCGGTGAAGTGGCGTTAAGTCCAGGACTAGCTGGGGGGCTGTACAAACTGAGGGCCAAAACCCAATGGCAGAAAAACGATGAAAATGCTTACATCTTTGAAAAGGACATTCAGGTGATGAAACCTGTACTGCCAAGATTGAAGATGAAAATGGACTTCTTGAAAAAAGCCCATGGACCCGGCTCTGTTGTTGTAGCTAAACTGAAAACGGAGACTTTAAGCAATGAACCGCTCAGAGACAGCGCCATAGCCTATACCGTAAACGTTGGCGGAAAAGAGCTGATAAGTGAACAGGCAAGCACCGACCAAAAAGGAGAGGCTTCCGTGAAGTTCAGCTTGCCAAAGAATCTATCGACACGCGATGTAACATTGAACATGATCATGCAGTACGATGGTCAACCCGAGTCCATTTCTCGAACGGTACCGGTGGTACTGGCTGATCTTCGTTTGGAGTTCTACCCGGAAGGCGGCGATATGGTATCTGGCTTGCCGGCTCGTGTAGCCTTTCAAGCCCTAAACGTGTTTGGAAAGCCTGCTGACGTCAGCGGCAAAATTTATGACCAAAACAATCGACCTGTAGCGACTTTTGAGAGTTTTCATCAAGGTATGGGGGCCTTTGATTTACCGGTTGATCAAGGAGCGAGCTACTACGCGGAAATCACAGAGCCTGCTGGTATCACAGAGCAATTCAAATTGCCGGCAGCCCTTGACAAGGGCGCTGTTCTAAGCATTGCTGAGCAAAGCAAAGATCAGCTTAGCCTAACAATACATTCTACACTGGATGAGGAGGTGAGCCTTATTGGGCAGGTGAGAAGCTTTGTCTATTACAAAGAAGCAGTAAAATTATCTTCTGGCAAGAATACCATCAACATTCCACTGGCAGAATTCCCACAAGGTGTTGCGCAGTTCACACTATTTGACTCCAAGGGAATCGAGAGGGCCGAGCGACTAGTATATCTGGATAAAGAGCAGTACCTCGACATCGCAATCAGCACCGACAAGGAGCAGTATTATCCTAGAGAGAAAGTCAAAATGAGCATCAACGTTAAGGATGAGCGCGGTATGGGCATGCCAGCCGACGTATCTCTTGCCGTTGTTGACGATAAGCTGATCAGCTATACGGACGATCGCCAAGGCAACATTCTAGCCCAACTGATGCTGGAACAGGATGTAAAAGGAGAGATCGAAGAGCCCAATTTTTACTTTGACAAAAACGAGCCGAAAGCAAGTAAAGCGCGGGATTATCTCATGATGACCAGAGGCTGGAGAAGATTTTCCTGGCAAAAGATATTGGATATGGATAGTGTATCTGCTCCGCATCCATCCGAAAGAGCTATTGTAGCCGGAGTCTTCAAAACCTATTCAAACGTGGCGATTCCTTCAGCCAATATTCACATTGTTGTGGAAGGAGACAGTATCAGAAGAGCAGCGACAAACAGCGATGGCAAATTCTACATTTCAAATCTGGACTTGAGTCTTGCTACAGAATTCCACATTACTGCTGATGGGCAGCCGGATACTAAGTACAAGGTTACATCCTACGGCGAAAATCTGGAGATATACGCCGGAGGAGCCCCTGTCGCGATGATGGGTAGAGCTGGTGGAGTACGCCGTAAGAATATGCGAATGGAGGCCGCGGAGGCAGCACCAATGCAAGTAGAAATGCAGATGGATGCTGCTGCAATGGATGACTCACCGCCGGTCGTAGAGGAGGTGATGGAAGATGAGATGGAGGCGGCAGAACCTGTGATGCTGGCAGAACCAGCCGATGGTGATTTCGCCAACGGAATGGAGGCTGATGCAGAGCTGAAGAAGCGCATTGCGCCACGTCCTGGCGGGGGAGGAGCAGTAGTAAACTATCAACGTGTGCGAGAGTTCCCGTCGATTGTTTATGATGAAAGCAACAAAGCGGATAAACGTTCGGATTTCAGATCTACAGTTTTCTGGAAAGGCAGACTGGAATTGGACAAGTCCGGAAAAGCGGAGATCGAATTCTACAATGGCGATCTGGTTTCCTCTTTCAGAGCAGTTGCGGAAGGGATGAGCCAGGATGGAACTCCCGGACGCGGAGAGCATACCTTCTTCACACAATTGCCGATGAGTGTCGATGTCAAGGTTCCTGTTGCCGTAGCCATGGGGGACAACTTAGCACTGCCGGTTACCTTGATCAATAAGACAAGTGCACCGATCAAGGCTAAGTTTAAAGTGAACAAGCCGAATGTTCTTGAAGCTTTTGAAATGGCAAGCAAGTACCAGATGCTGAAGGCTGGTGAAACCAAGACAATTTACCTGAATTACGAAGTTTTGAATATGCCTGGCGAGCATACTTTCGGTGTCAGTATGGAAGCTGGAAATCTTCGTGATTCCTTTGAGCAAACAATCAATGTGGTGCCACGTGGATATCCGATTAGCCAGTCATTTTCTGGAAGAGAACAATCGGCAGAGTATAAGTTCGAGATCAACAAAGAAGTAGCCGGCAGCATTTTGGCAAGCGTCACGGCATACCCATCAGTGACGAGTGAATTGCTTGCTGGAGTAGAAGCAATTTTGAGGGAGCCAAGTGGCTGCTTTGAACAGACTTCGATGAGCTCGTACCCTAATGCACTTGTGCTGGATTACTTGCGTACCAATGAGTTTGATGATCCGGAAATCCTGGAGAAGGCTGAAGGTTTGCTGGATCGGGGTTACAAGAAGCTGGTGTCATTTGAGACTGCGGATCAAGGTTACGAGTGGTTTGGCGGCACTCCCGCGCACGAAGCCCTGACTGCTTATGGACTGATGCAGTTCAATGATATGAAATCAGTTTATCCTGATCTGGATGATGCAATGGTCAGCCGCACTGCTGATTGGATTATGAGTCGAAAAGACGGTGCTGGTGGATTCAAGAAAAGTGAGAAAGCACTTGACAGTTTCGGACGTGCCAGTGATGAAATTACAAACGCCTACATCGTGTACTCTCTTTCAGAAGCGGGTATCAAGGATATTCAGGCAGAACTCGATGCTGCAAACGAAAAGGCAAAAGCTTCCGCTGATCCTTATCAGCTGGCATTGGTCGCAAATGCTTATTTCAATATGGGCCAGGCCGAGAAAGGGGAGGCTTTGATGGATCAGCTGTTACCACTGCAACAGAAGGACGGAAGCTGGAACGGAAAGTCCCACTCCATTACCAGGTCTACTGGAAAGTCCTTGCTGATAGAAACCACTTCATTGACCATTATGGCGATTTTAAAAATGGATTCTCCAAGCATGACACCACTCAATTCAGGTGTACAGTACCTGGTTGGAAGTCGTTCAGGTCGGGGGGCTTTTGGTTCCACGCAGGGTACTGTACTAGCACTGAAGGCGCTTACCCTATATGCGAAATTCTCTCAACAGACTGAGGAGGACGGTACCTTGGAAGTCTCCGTGAATGGAAAGAAAGTAGCTTCAAAAGACTATAAGAAAGGAGATCGAGAACCGATTGTCATCGCTGGCTTGGAAGAACATCTTTCTGGTGGAAAAGGAAAGATTTCCATAGCCTATAAAGGTGTCGAGAAACCTTTGCCATATTCCGTCATGGTGGATTACTTCTCCACGCAGCCAAGCAATTCAGACAATGCAAAAGTTGACATTAAGACAAGTTTGGCAGAAGAGCAGAGCTCGCAAGGAAAGACGGTCAGAATGAGTACGATACTTAGCAATAAGACCGAAGAAGGTCAGCCAATGACTGTTGCAGTAGTTGGGATACCCGGCGGCTTGACGCCACAACCACAACAGCTAAAGGAATTACAGGAACAAAAAGTCTTTGATTTCTACGAGATCATGGATAATAAACTGGTATTCTATTATCGACAGCTAGAGCCTTCTGCCAGTAAGGAAATCAACGTTGACCTTAAGGCAGATATATCTGGAGATTTTACCGGTGCTGCTTCAAGTGCTTACTTGTATTACACAAATGAGCATAAGCGCTGGAGTGCTCCACTGAAGATTTACGTAGGGAATTGATCTGGCTGTGTCGGGAAATGAATGAGCCTGCTGGTTCTTCAATTACAAGCCCTGATCGCAAAAGCCGGAAGGAGTCGATTTGTTTATTCAAATTGACTCCTTTTCTTCATTGCGCTCTTCAAGTTCCAATCAGGCATAATTGTCACAAAGTGAATGCATCACGACCACTAAGCTCTTGCATCCTAAGACTCGATGGCCTTTCTTAGTGGGCCTAACACCTGCCACACTGTGATCGAAACTGGATTTGTACAATGGTCCTCTTCCTGAATCCTGAATCTAATCATGTACCTGCTATTGCGAATTGTAGAGAAGATTTTTATAATATACTTCAGTGTGTATTTTGTCACCAGTATGTTGCTGTTTTTCTATGCAATTATTGTGTTCCTGCGAAAGCCTGGGAATAGAAAGGAGGAATGGCCATACGAGAATCATCGCATCTCCATAATCGTTCCGGCATACAATGAACAGGTCTCGATTACAACTTGCATTGAAACACTACTAAAGCTCGACTATCCAGATATTGAGTTGATTGTTGTAAATGACGGTTCAAGGGATGAAACCATGAAGGTCTTGCTGCAGCATTTTCCGCATGAAGTTATCCAGGCAGAACAATCCGCCGAACTACGTTGTGAAGAGATACTCGCGACTTATCAGGTGCTGGATAGGCCCGTAAGGCTAGTAGACAAAGTGAATGGGGGTAAGGCAGATGCGATCAACGCTGGAATTAACTTATCGACTGGAGTTTTTATTTGCACTATAGATGCGGATTCGATACTGGATGCTCATGCCCTCCGTGAATCTGCTGGGGCGTTTATATCAGATCCTGCCACTATTGTTTCCGGCGGCCAATTGGCGGTATCCAACGATTTGAAGATTGTCGGAGATGAAGTAGTCAATGCAAAGATGCCGGGCAGCATTTGGGTTCAATGGCAAATCATAGAATATCTGAAGTCGTTTATGATCTCCAGATTGGCTCTAAGCCGAATGCAGGCATTGCTGATCATGTCCGGTGCTTTTTCCTTGTTTCGAAAAAGCGATTTGCTGGAGGTTGGCGGCTTTTTGTGCAAGCGCAATGATCACGCATACATCCTCGAAAATTTAGGAGCGAATAAGCAGACCGTTTGTGAGGACATGGAGATCGTTGTTAGGTTATGGAAGCATAAGCGTGAATCCCAAAAGCCTGCTAAAGCAGTTTTTCTCCCAAGTCCCATCTGCTGGACTGAGGTGCCGGACAATGCCACAAATCTGTTTAAGCAGCGGTCGAGGTGGCACCAGGGACTGATTGAAACTATTGCTATGCATCGTACAATGTTGCTGGACCCATCTTACGGCATCACTGGATTGATTGGCCTTCCCTACTATTTCTTCTTTGAGTTTCTATCTCCCATTATGAAAGTATTGGCCTTGGTGTTTATTGCCCTGGCTTCATTCTACGGAATGTTGAACTTGTCCTGGGTACTAATGCTGCTGCTTAGCATCACACTGACTTCTGCTTTGATATCCAGTTGTACGATGGTGGTAATTGAGCACTGGAGCAGAAGCGAATTGCAGGCAAATCGGAAAGCGCTGCGTTATAGAAGCTTTGGGGATTGGCTGCAGTTGATCTTGGTATCAGTTTTGGGTGAGTTTTCGTATTCTTTCTTTCGAATTGGTGCTCAGTTAAATGGAGTTTACAATTTCATACGAAGCAAACACGAATGGAATAAGTTTGATCGAAAGGGAATTGAAACGGCGTAAATGAGTAAACTCCTGATCATATTATTACTTTTCTTTCCTCTGCAGCATGCCTTTAGTCAGGGTGACGAACAATTGCGTGCAGAAGCTTTCCAGGCAAGACAAAAGGGTGATCTTGATATTGCAGTCGAAAAGTATCAAAGAATTCTTGAGATGAATCCGGGTGATTATGATGCTAAACTTGCTCTTGCGAGAACACTGCATTCTCTTGGTCAGTACGAACGGTCCAACCAAATATTTGAAGAAATATATCTGAACGATCGAACTGATGTGGAAGCGATCATGGGACTGGGTGGAAACTATCTCTACATGGGGGAAATGCGTAAAGCCGAATTGTTTTTCAAGAGAGCCAAAGGAAGATTGCCTAATTATTTGCCTGCTCAATTGCAATTGGCAAAAACCTATAGTTGGGACGGGAAACTAGGCAAGGCGATTTCTGTCTATAGGGAAATTCTCTACCTGGATAAAACGAATGCCCAGGCCATCTTTGGCATTGCGCAAATGTATGATTGGATGGGAAAGCCCCGCAAAGCGGTCCCATACTATGAAAAAGCCCTTTCATTGGAACCGGAAAACAGGATGTTTCAACAGCACTACCGGGATACCAGATTATCGCTTCGACCCTCTTTCCTGGCTGGTGTAAGGTACTTTACTGAAGAAGAAAGCAGCTACAAGATTGGTTCTGTTATACAACAATACGGCCTGACGAAGCGAGTCGGAAATCACTTTACAATGTCCTTCAATGGATTGCTAAATAAGGCAGAGAGAAATGTACTTACGGGATTTGCTACGGATACTTCTCGGTGGTACAATGACTTTGGAGCCAAGTTAGGTTTCTTGTTCGGTAGGCAGAAGGTTTTTGCTTTTGCGTCTTACAGTAGCAGCGACCAGCGCTTCAGTGCCTATGGACTGAATTGGCAGTATAGGCAAAAATGGGGCAGGGTGCAACTTGAGACCTCTCTCTTGGGACAATACGAGTACTTCTTCTTTTGGAATGAGATTGGACATCATAAAGCAGCAGCGAACCTCAGTCTTCGCTTTGGTCGCTTCTCTGCGAGCTTTGGAGGGGGATACGCTTTGACGGATCGCGCTGCCCTCAGCGACATTGAAAATGACCGCTATTTTGATGGCACGAATCCAAGTCTAAACTATGCGTCTAGCCTTACTTTTGATTTGCTACAATCTCCCTTGCTCAGCATAGGGACTGTTTACAGTTACTTTGACTACAGGTACAAGTCCCGGTTTTACTATACTCCTTATGATCGCAGCTTGTTTGGACCGCGGATCAGCTTTCAACACAATATAGGAAGAGTGTCTTTGTTTGCCAGGTACGAAATGAAGTTTGGGCAGGAATACTATTTTGACCAACTTTCCAATGGTGATATCCTACAAGTAGGGCTCAACGCAGATAGTCATTATTATCGTGCTAGTTGCTCCTACAACTGGGATCAGCTGTCTATATCGATCCATGGAAGTCGATTCAAAAATGATTTCTACGCCAATTACCAGCTAGGTTTAAGACTCAGGGGAACCTTTTAGCGATGAAGGCAAAAATATCAATCATATTAGTTCTCGTTGCTTTGCTGATCTTCACCGTAAGCAGGATGATGAAGTATGAGACCTCTATTAGAGAGTCACGTATTATCACGCATTATGTGGAAGATAGTGATCAACCTCTATTGGAAGCTATCGAATTGGAACAGCTAGCAGAGCTAGCCCAGCAATCGGCCTATAATTTTAGATGTGGTAGTCAGTTTTTTCAGGTCGACAGAAGTAAGACAGATGAGCAAGTACAGTGGCAGGACATATGGATGAAAGGGGTGAATATTGGCGTTGCATTACCAGGGCATTTTCCCGCTGAGTTTTCCATGGATTTTGAACAGTATCTGGATTGGTTTAGGATGATTGGCGATATGAACGCCAACACGATTCGCACCTATACGATCTTACCACCAGAGTTTTATCAGGCACTGGCCTATTACAATTTGCATAATTTTAATCGTCCGCTCTATCTGATTCAAGGTATTTGGGCTGACATACCAGAAGACGAGAACTACTTCAATGAGCAGTACAGTCGGCAGTTTCAACAGGAGATAAAAGATGCCATTGATGTGGTGCATGGCCATGCAGTTTTGAAGACTCGAAGAGGCAAGGCAGCTGGAACCTATGTCGCAGATGTGTCGAGGCATGTTGCGGGCTTTCTGCTTGGCCGTGAGTGGGAGCCAGAGGCCGTATTCAAGACTATTGAGAACCAGGATATTACTGAATACAGAGGTCGGTTTATCACCTTGCCTTTTGGAAACTCCATGGAAGTTTGGTTGGCACGAATGATGGATTTCGCGGCAAGATATGAAACACAGACTTACCAGCAACAGCGTCCTTTGTCTGTTGTGAATTGGTTGCCTTTGGATCCCATGTACCACAACTCGGAGTTTAAAGAATCGGCCAGGATACGTGAATATGATAACGACATAGCCAGCGTAGATTTTGAGCGCTTTCATAACACGGCACTGTTCGAACCGGGAATTTTTGCGGCTTATCACGCTTATCCCTATTATCCGGACTTTGTCTACTTGCAAAAAGATTATCAACAGGTACGCAACCGGCATGGAGAAAAGGATACTTATCTGGCCTATCTGCAAGACCTAAGGAAGCATACAAAGGGCATACCATTACTCATAGCAGAATACGGCCTTCCTAGCAGCCGAGGAAACAGTCATTTTTGCCCTGGTGGCTTTCATCAGGGTGGGCATTCGGAGGCTGAGCAGGCCAGTAGGTCGTTGACTTTGACGGAGGATATTTACGATGCTGGCTGTGCTGGGGCAATCTACTTCGAGTGGGCTGATGAATGGTTTAAGCATAATTGGCTGGTAATGGATTTCGAACAGCCCTTCGAAGATCGCAAGCTGTGGCATAATATGGAAAATCCCGAGCAGAACTTTGGCATACTTGCCCTGGAATCGAGGGAGCGGGTGATCGATGGGAAGTTGAACGATTGGCCGCAGGAGGCTTCTGCAAAGCCCCTTCAGACACATAGCGATGCGGCATACTTTTACCTTGCGGCCAAGTTAAGGGATTTCGACTTCGGGAAACACAATCTCTATATTGCCATCGACACTTACGATGAGAAAAAAGGGGACCATAAACTTCCTTTTATTGAAAAGCAGTTTCCAATTGGCTTTGAGTTTCTTTGCGTCTTCAAAAGTCGGGAAGATGCTCGCTTGCTCGTAGACGATCCTTATTCCGTTTTCACCGACATTTATAATGATCATGTGCCGGTATACGCTTCCAGTGAAAATTCAAATGGTTTGTTCCTGGATCAATTCATGTTGGTCAACCGTGGCAGAGAGACGCTTCTCGGTGAGCTCCAGGATTCTATTCTGCGCAATCGTGGACTCCTGATTCACGGCAATTCCAGTGATGCCCAAACTTCCAATGCAGACTTTTACTGGAATCAAGAACAGCAAATAATCGAATTGCGACTCAATTGGGCTTTACTCAATGTGAGTGATCCAGCCAAAAAAATGGTGCTGGATGATAAACCAAATACGGCGGAAATCGAAGCTGTGGAAACAGATGGCTTTAACATGATCTTGCTAGTAACAGATAAGCAGGACCAGCTGATTGCCACTTATCCCACAGCTGGCCATCATTTCTATACCTGGGACAACTGGAATGAACCGGAATACACCAGCAGACTGAAGCCTATCTTTCGCAGTCTTAAAGACTTTTTTGAAAGCAGTGTGCCAGCGCGACCGGCTGCAAGGAATGAACAGGTCAAGGAGGAATACTTTGAGATCACCAGATTCCTCAATGGGCGGGATGCCGCCATTTCTCTTGCATTCCAAAACGCCTCTTTTTCTCAGTTCGAACAGGTATTACCGCTGCTGAAACGCTACGACCTTAAAGCTACTTTTGGCCTTGTGCCCTCTATTGTAGAGGAGCTTTCCGGTCTTTCTGATTTCACGGAAGGAACTGCTGTGAAAAGATTGGGTATGACAGAATTTCGATCCCTAAAAAGCAATGGTCATTCGGTGGCCCTGCAAATTGGCAATCAAAAGTCGAACTGGAATTTCGACATCGCCGATCTCAAATCATCTATGGATATTCAAACAATATGGGATGCCCGTGAGTCGGAGAGGCAGATTGTGGGTTCGGAGCTTTGGTCAAGAAGCACTGAAGTAGGGCGCCGTGATCGAGGGCAAGCGCCTTTCAGTTTTTCCGTTCTGGACAATCGCTTGACCCAGCCACAGCTGGATAGTCTTCTGAAGGCCAATTCTCAGCAATGGCTAATTGCCTCATACGCCCATATTTTTAAGGAAGGGATCCAACACAAGAAGATTAAATCTGATCAGGATTTCATTTCCTATGAGCGCTTTCGTCGCCAGCTTAGACTGATGAGAAATTCGGGTGCGTGGATTGCGCCTGAATCTTTTGTGTGGCAATATCTCAAGCAGCGTGAGTCTGCCAAAATTGAAACGCATACCTTTGGACAGATCGTATCGCTACGCATTAGCCATCAACTTGATGCAGCACTATACAAACAAGCTTTAACTGTCAGGTATCACACTGATGCAAAATTGCTACGAATCAGCGGTTCAGCAGCAGACGGAATATACAATAACCGCACAGGAAGCATTATGTTCAATGTATTTGCAAACACAGATGTCAAAATTGAAAAACTGGATGGGGAGGACTTAGAATGATGAGACTTGTTTTCTTATGCTCGCTGTTGGGACTGATACTTGCTTGCAGTAAAACCGAATCAGTGCAAGACCGGGCGGAACGGGCCAAAGCCGATATTGAATACCGTCTGCCAAAAGCCTTGTATATCACCACCGGAATCAATTTTGATCAGCCGGCCAAAGATCTGCCCAAGGATGTTATTGCTGCTATTCATTCATTTTCAAGCAGAGGTGTTGCCCTTAGACTAGAAGCTCGGGATGTGCTTTATGACTATGCTGAATTGGCAAAATATTCGATCATAGTATTGTCGACTGCCAAAGGGAACCATGACCAGGATCGTCGGTATAGTTTGACTTATATGACCGATGCTGAGATGAGGAACTTAGCGCAATTTGTGCAGGATGGAGGAGTCTTGATTGCAGGTGACAATGTTGGGAGAAATCAGTTTGATGGTACGGATCGGATTTTAAAAACCGGAGTATTGAGTCCCGACATCTATCCGCTGGCCCGTGTCTTCGGTGCGAGTCTAAAGGAACAAAATGTCCAAGGGTTTCGGATAGAGAGTCATCTGAAGGATGCGCTGGCCGGTAAACTAGTTCCGGAAGTTGATTACGAGATATGGAAACTGGTTCCAAACAAGATCCAGGGCGAAAATCCAGAGGTGTTAGCATCCTGGACTTCTGACATGGATACCTTGCCTGCCTTGCTTAGCAACCGTTTTGGAAAGGGAAGAGCATACCTGCTTGCCAGCTCGGATCTTCTTTTGCCGGCAAATGCCGGCGGAGCTTTGGGACTCAGGCAGATCGATGCAATATATGAATATGTATTGGAACAATGCTATCAAGATCGAGCTTTGCCCTTTTTCCTAAACGCCTGGCCAGCTGGACATCAATCTGCTTTCTGCGCAAGTTTCAATTCTTCTGGAGATATTGACAGTTATCAGAGGGTTGTTGATCGACTGAAGGCACATTCGATTCGTGCTACTTTCTTTTTACATGGAGACATCAAGGACAATATTGCCAACTATTTGCAAGGCACCGATGCTGAACTTTCCTCGAATGGGTTTGCCTATCGCAATTATGCACATGCTAACTACCCAATTGCGGTAAATGATATCAAGCAAAATGAGCATCGCTGGAATCGAAATTTTACAGGCTTTCGATTCCCTTACACACGTCCGAGTTTTAGTGGGCTGCAAAGTCTGGCCCAGCATAATTATCAATATGATTCCAGCATTAGTGCGAATCATTTGGAGTTCATTCAAGGGGCGCTCTTTCCATACAATCTGCTAATTTCTAAGGCTAAGTTCTATCTGGACACTGAGATGCTGGAGGTAGCTCCTTGCTTTCATGACGATTATTATTTTCTGAAAAAGATAGAGCAGTCTGGCTATAGCAATCCTTTGCGCATGGCCGAAGACATCAATCTGTATAAGCAATATTTGCTCAACTTTTGGCAAAGGGCGGTGAAGCCCAACAAAGGTCTGATGGTCTATCTTGGTCACCCTGGTATCATCGGACATAGCGACTCTACTTTCTATGCCCTGGAGCAGTTAATTGAGCAGGTGAAGCAGGATGATGCCTGGATTAGCAATCTCGGAGAACTAGTGGAGTACCGACAAGCTCTTTATCAACTGGACGTGTCTGTTCATCCTTTGGCTGGGAGCAGGAGCTTCGAGCTCAAGATTGATGGTCCTGGGAATTTGAATATCAAAGAGCTCAGTATCAATTGCCGGGAAAAGCCCACCAATGCTGTCGCAGAAACAGGAAGTGTAAGGTTGAAAGAACAGGAAGATTTCTACTCCATCATCTTTGATGCTTCGGCTGGTCAGACCGTTAGGGTGGACTTCGAATGATCTGGTTTAGTACTAGTGCTACGCAAACGAAATTCGCACCACCTTTAAGGGCTTCTATTTCTGTCATACTTCGTTGCTCGTCGGTCGCGTAGCTAAGGCTTTGTTTACGCAGCACTAGTCTGACTAGTTCGATTATTGGAGTGTTTAGGGTTTCGACTTTATTAGTTCTATGGTCTAATTTTGACGAATTAGACCTTAGAGAAAATGGCTTTTTGGTAGGAGTCAGTCTCCCAATAGCCCTGATCGAAGTGGAAATGCAGCTGCCAATGAGCCGACTGAGTGTGCCAGTACTGGCGGCTCGGAGCTTGCCGGAGAGACGGCAGTACTGGATACACGAAGCGGCTCAGTGGTAGTTGCATTGCAACGGAGAGCAGGAACCAGATTTCCACGTGCCAATGCGTTTCGCTCCTAAAAATCAATATTTAAGCTAAGCGACTCATTATCAAGGAATAGATGCCTCTAACAACGTGATTTGACGTATTTCAATTTGTCCCCAATTTGCCAAGGACGATTCTTTTGCCGCCGTACATAAAGTGAATGAAAGGTAGATGGGCTATATTCAAGAGAAAATCTATTTGCAATTGATGGTATTTGGTGGCTTTTTGTCTCCCTTTCTTGCGTTGTTTTGAGATTTGGAATTCTGAAAGGAGCACAAATCACTCCTTAATTTCCGCGCTTTCTGCTGCACTTTAACCCTTTAGCTTGGCCGACGAAAAGAAAAAACCGGATCACAAAATTCAATGGATAGAAGGCATTGAAGGGGTGGTGGTGAAGCCAAAACCGAAACCGAAGCCTCCTAGTCTGTTGCCTGGCTTGGTGATGACCTTGCTGGCTGTGGTTGCTGCGGCGCCGAAGCAGGCTTCGAAAATGGCTTTGGTTCCGGATATTACGATCAACGAAAGTTTCAACGACTATGATATTGCTTCCTCTGTTGAAGTCGTTCCTGATGTAAGCACTCAGGTTTTTGATCCAGGTTCTTTGCTGACGGTTTCGGGAGATTATGAAGTAGACCCGGATGGGCGTTTTGTCGATTTGGATCTTGCGGTGCGAAACGGGGCAAAGAAGAATTCCTTTTCAAATGTGGTTTTGCGAGCACGGTATTATAATGAGGCGGGAAGGCAAATTTGGCATCAGGATGTTTATCTCTCCGATAAATTCAAGGCGAGAAAAACCCGCAAGGTTCGACAAAGAATAAACGCTATTGCAGGGACCCGTGAAGTAACTTTCACAGTTATGGATGCCTGGTAGCAAAGAGCGGCTATCATATTAACATACTTGTCGATTTATTTCATGTTTCCTCGCTATCAGGTGAAGTTAATGTGAGTTCGTCCAATGCAAGACATTTGAGTATTGCTTTCGAGGACTTTCAGAACTGTTCTAGGTGTTATCTTTGGGTACACACCACATCCTTATGAAAAACACACTTCTACTGCTGCTATCGCTGCTGGCCTGTACTATGGTCTTCAGCCAGGTAAACATGGGTTTACTCTATCAACAATCTTACAATGAAGACATGTCAGATGTCTGGGGCTTTGTTTGGTCCGGAACGGAATATGCGATTGTTACCACCAGGTCTGAGGTGGAGATATTCGATCTCACGGATCCCAGCAATCCTGGATCAGTTCTGCATCTGGAAGGGCTGATCTCTTCTACCTGGAGAGATGCAAAGTTTTGGGACGGATTTGTTTATGTCACCAATGAAAGCGGTGACGGCATTCAAGTTATTGATATTCGAAATTTGCCTGGGCCTCTGAGTTCCGCCGACGTGAGTTATATATATCCCGGAGGCATGCAAACTGCGCACAACATTTTCATCGATGAGAATGGTATTGCCTATGTATGCGGTACCAATCACAATGATACCAAAATACTCGACCTTACGGTAGATCCGGCGGATCCTCCATTGGTGGGAATTTATGACGCTGCCTATGTTCATGATCTCTTTGTAAGAGGCGATACTATGTGGACCGCTGAAATCTATGCTGGACGGGTTTCTGTTGTGGATGTTTCGGACAAGTCTGCGCCCACTATCATGGCTATGCAACCAACTCCGGGAGACTTTACCCATAACACCTGGCTTAATGATGCCGGTGACGTCTTGTTCAGTACTGACGAAGTGAATGGCGCAGCCGTTGTAGCTTACGATGTTTCTGACATTACGGATATCAAGGTATTGGACGAATATCGGTCTAGCCCTGGCATGAATGTAATGCTGCACAATACCCATGTGCTGGGTGATTTTCTTTTTACTTCTTACTACAAAGATGGGGTAACTGTGTGTGACATAAGCCGACCAAACACCATTGTAGAAGTTGCCAGCTATGATACCAATCCGCTCGACGGATCGGGCTATGAGGGCTGCTGGGGGGTATATCCTTACCTGCCGTCAGGCATCGTTCTCGTGACAGATGATTATGAAGGGTTTTTTGTGCTGGGAGCTAGCTATCAGCATGCTGCTTTCATCGAAGGTACCGTTACAGATATGATAACCGGCTTACCTATTGCCAATGCACAGATAGAAAATGTAGGAAATGCCTTTTCCAGTACCAATCTTTTAGGTTTTTACGAAGAAGGAACCGCAATTGATGGAACTTATGACTTTGAAGTATCTGCTCCTGGATACTTCCCGATGAGTGTTACGGGCGTTGTGCTGACTTCTAGTGAATTGGTGATTCAGGATTTCGCCCTGCAGCCAATCCTGGAAACCGAATTAGAGATTAAGTTATTATTGCAGGGGCCGTATCTAGGTGGAGGAAAAATGAGTTTGGCACTAAACGAACTGGCTTTATTACCAGAAAAACCTCCTTATGAGTCTGTTCCCTGGTCTTATACCGGACCAGAGAGTCTTTCCGTTTTTCCTCAGGATATGGTGGATTGGGTTCTGGTCGAACTTCGACAAAGCGCAATTCCCTATGACCTTGTGGAGCAGCAGGTTGGACTACTATTGGAGACCGGAGAGGTTAAAAGTCTAGACGGCATAAGCAACCTTTCCTTCCCTAATGTGGGCCAGGGTCAGTACAAAATCGCTGTGCGGCATCGTTCGCATCTAGACATACTCAGTGCAGAAGACTTTCTACTTCCTGCACCGGTTAGCGTCAATTTTATAGCAGATGGAGCGTCTGCTCTCGGTCCTGATGCGATGGCTCTGCTGAGCGATGGAAGCTGGGCACTTCATGCGGCAGATCTAAATGCCAAGGGTGTGGTTAGTTATGAGGATTTCAATCTCTATCTCGCAGATGCTTCTTCGATCTATTTCTACCTTGCAGCAGATTTAGATTTTGATGGGCTTGTCACTGTTTTGGATTACAACCTTTACAAGAGGAACTTTGATAAGCTGATCATTCCGGAACTGCGATACTAACAACTAAAGACCGTTTCCTAGGCAATAGCATATTTGGAGCGCTACCGATACCGGCGTGGAATCGGCTTGCCTGCTCTCCGTTGCAATTCACCCACAGCCTGCCTGTTCAGGCAATGCCACTGCCGTCTCCTCCTTTGGTCGGAGCCAGCATTGGCATGCCTTCACCACGGCATCCTGCGGGTTCATTTCCACTTCGATCAGGGCTATTTTGCCAGGGCAGTCGGTCGCGCTTGATACACGAAACTTCGGCCGGACTAGTGCTGCGTACACAAAGTTCGTGACACCTTTTAGGAGCTTATCTTTTTGTCAGACGAGGCGCGAGGAGGGAGCATAGCCTTAGCTACGCGACCGACGAGCAACGAAGTATGACAGAAATAGAAGCCCCTAAAGGTGGTGCGAATTTCGTTTGCGTAGCACTAGCCTGCTGTCTTCGCATATCAGCGGAATGGCTGCCTGAGCAAGAAAAACCAGATCGAGATTATTTCCGAAAGAGCAAGTTGCTTTATGTGTGCCTAAGGGATTGTGAATCAATAAGTCTCTGATTTTGAAGATTCTATAAATGATTTAGACGTGACATTTTTTGACAGCATCCTTGTTGGCTGGTGGAGAAAAATAACGATGGATAAA
>JAHDEE010000358.1 GCA_020629005.1 Chitinophagales bacterium | reverse complement strand
GTCAAAATCGGACAGTTATTGATTCCCTATCCCTAAGGCCTCACTGTATAGGTTGAAACTCACACTATCTGACTTCTTGAAGGTATCACAGTGTTCTTCTCCATCAGTGAATCCATCGCAGCACAATGCTAAATTTTCGAAGCGGAATTCTCGCTTGGGATCTGAGGCAAAAGGTTCTCTTTCTGCAAGGTGAGTCCGAGAAATAATATGCTCGATCTTGGTGTTATGTGTTTCTCCTTCTGTGTATTTGATTCGGCGCATGCAATATGCACAGAGATGTCCTTGTTCCTCCAATAAGGATCTGCGCAAGTCGGCGCTTGCCTCGAACTCGGTTATACCTGGAGTGGCAATTACTTCAGCCCAAGATATTGGTTGAGCACCTTTGTTAATCTTTATCAAGGTCCGCGATTAAGAAGTGTAGCATCGTTTCGGCTTCTGCAAGTTCTGGCAGTAACTCGCCATGAAGTGCGCGAAGTTTTGAGAGGGCCTCTGTGGCTTCGTTGTATCGATCCGTGTCTATTAATCTAAATAGCTCTTTGAGTTGCCCTTCTACTTCAATTGCTCGGTCCGGCCGATCCAAAACCGTCTTGATGATAGTACTGGCATCCAGACCATATGCTGTGGTCTCGGTTGCTTGGTAAGGTGTAGTTGACGCTGGATCAAATGCTAATTTGTAAAGCTTATTCTCGTTTGCAGATTCCAGGCTGCTCATCACTAGTGGAGCGTGGGTTGATAAAACAAACTGCACATTCGGAAATGCCTTTCTTAGGCCTTTTAATACCTTGCCCTGCAAAGTAGGATGTAAGTGCAATTCTATTTCATCGATCAGCACCACCCCATTGGTTTGCAAAGTTGCCTCTGTTCCATACATCCCACCATTCAAAAGGGCACAGCGAAAGGAAAGGTCCATGACCATGCTAACCAATCGACGATATCCATCCGAGAGATGCTCCGTCTCACTGATTCTATCATCTAATAGTTTATAAAATACCTTGCCCCGATTATGTCGAATATCGAGGGAATCAAGCATGCCGCATCCTTCTTCTCCCAGTGCTCGTTTTAGCGTTAATGAGGCAGTGTCAATTTCGAGAGTTCTGTGTCCCTCTTGCAAGACCAAAAGTCGCTTAGTCCAAAATGGCAAAAGACCATCGCCATTTAGACATTCATAGTATCCAAAAGAAGGTTTGTGTTTGTACTGCCTAAATTTCTCTTTAGATATCTTTCTGGTTGTATGGATATCAGAAGTCGAATAGTAGGCAAACAAGGGCAAGGCTTTGACTTGCTTACTTTCTTCGAAAAGTGTTGTGTACAGATGTCTGCCATAATTCTTGATTTCGCTTATTGGCTTTTGTAATGTCCTGCTTTTTTGAGAGTTCAACTGCAAGCTCCCCTGCAATCCCATTAGGTCGAATTCTATGCGTATGGGCAGATCATTTGCCAGGCCAGCTTCGTTTTCGACAGCTCTAAAGTCATCATTTGCTAAGCCAATAAACCTGGTATTGTCATCGCTGTAGCCTGTAAAGAAAGAACTGAGGATGCTTCTGAGGCCACGCAGGATGGTCGTTTTACCCGTAGCATTGTCTCCGATGAGCAGCGTTGAGCCGCTTCCAAAAGAAAGTTCGAGATCTTCAAGACAGCGATAATTATAGAATCTGACAGACTGTATCATTCGATAGTTTTACTATGCTCAGGGCAAATTAGTAAAATGATGGAAGATATTGTGATGAAATTCTTCGAAAATATAATGGTAGATTCCTTGAGAGCAAGACTGAAGTCTGCTTTCTCGCTTCTGCCTGGCGAATCACAAATGTATACGCGACCGAAATACCGCTCCACCTAGCCCGGATCGAAACGGAAATAGCAGCGCCAGAAAGCCGACTGAGTGCCCGGCCTGGCTGGCTCCAAAAAGAGACAGACAGGACGGTGCAACGAAGCGGCTGGCTGGTGCTGGTATTGCAGTGTAGAGCCGGACGGGTGTTTCCACGTGCCCAATGGTTTCGCTCCAAATCAAATAGATATTGCAGCTATTAATTCTCCTTCAAGAAAGGAATCGAAACCATAATGCTGTCCAGCTGATTGTTATTTTTTCGCTCGCGGGCTATGTATTTCTTGACCGATAGGATGTGCCGGCCTCGTGGCAATTGCTCAATATCGGCATAGGCCAGGAGGCCCTTGTCTCCCGTGTCGGGATGAAGGTAGAAGTCGAAGTCGATGGAATTGTTGTCGACTTTTTGGTTGTCGATTCGGACTTCCAGAAAGCTGATTAAGGCGCCTTTAATTTGTCGTAGATTTTGTTCGAAGTCGCTATTGATTCTTGCTTTGGCCAGGGTGTCCTGGGGATCGGTTTTCAAGTCTTTGCTCGGGTCATATTCCAGGGTTGAAAAATTGTCCAACAGAAATCCGGTACGGGCCAGCGGAAAGGTCTCCTTGACTTGTTCTCTGACTTTTAGTCCATCCGATCTATGCGCCTTCACGAAGAACTCCAGGTAGTTTCCCTGCACTCTCTTGCTGGGTATGGTCGCTCCGTAAATGGGTTGATGGTTGGACAGTTTTCTCATGCGCTCGCGCTCCTCATCATAAAACTGATAATGTACCGAATGCTTGTTTAGCTGTTCCTTGAAGCGAAAAGAACCTTTAGTGAAAGTCGGATAGAAGCCATGCTGTTCGAGACTGAGAGAAGGTAGGAGTACCAGTAGCAGGAAGTAATAGGGCAAAGAAAACAAAACCAGGCGCTTGGTATATTTGCTGTCGAGAAAATTAAACAGAAGCGGATGCCAAAGAAAGGCCAGGGTGATGATTGACATGAATCTTGAGACCCAGAAATAAAAGCTGGAAAAGTGTCTTTGCTTGATTCTTTTGAGCAAACCCAAGGTCATGAAATCAAAGAGAACAACAGCGCCGAGGAACAGCAAGCTCAATAAAAAGGTAACCGGTATTGGGTGGTGGATCATGATGCCATGAGTCATGATGCTTTCCCGATCAAAAATGAGCAGTAAAAGGATGCTGAAGAACAAGAGGAAGGCCATGAAAAATGCGAAGGAGATCAGCATAAAGCAGAGCAGGAAAGTGTAAGCAAAAATGACACTTGCAAATCGCTCCAGCCTCTCGATGTAGTCGTCGAAGGAGCCTACATTTTTTCGGTAGTGCTCGGTAAAGCGCTTATTGTAGCCGAGTTGGTCATAGTTTATTTCTCCCGATACATAGCGTAGCCCAATCGCTCCAATCCACAATCCGCGCACAAAGACATGCAGCAGCAGATTGCTAACGAAAATATGCCAGGCCAACACGATGGTCAGACTCATAAACAGTATTGGGATTGTGGTGGCGACCACTACCTCCGTCATATTGTTGTGCATCTGAAACAGATAGCCCCTTGCCTGAAACAAGCCGAAAATCGCAAATCCTGAAATGATGAGCTCCAACTGCCAACTCTCTTGTTGCAGTTTCTCCAGCCACTGCTTAAAATCGATCTTGCTCTTTCTGCCTTCGCCCATACATGCAATATAGCGAAATCAGGTTTCGCGCGCCAGTTCCCAAGACACAAGATAGTGCCTTGGGAACTTTGTTCTGAGCGTTTTCAATGCTGGGTTGGATCTATGCTATGATACATGCTGAAGGTTTTGTTGCGCTTTTTAATCGCTGGTAGATCAATACTCGTTGTTGTAATCGTACTGAATATCTTGCTGTAGGTTATAGTCATCCAGGTATTGCTGATCGAGGTCCATTTGCATTTGAAAGTCTGATTGCTGCTGTTGCATCTGTCCCTGAAATGCCCCGAAATCTACGGCCTGCTGTCCGCTAAAGGGATTGTATCCACCGTACATCAATCCATCCATGTCAAAATTTTGACCTGCTGCTTGTCCTGTATAACCGGCCATCTGTTGCTGCTGGCCCATGCCTCCGGATACCGCCAAAGCAATGATCTGATAACATGCTTGTATCTCTTGCGTCATGCCAGCAGGGTTGAGGTAAAACTGCTGTAGTAATTGCTGGGTGGCCATTTGTTGCATGGCAGGATTCAGCGCTTGTCCACTTGACAGTTCGAGAATCTGTAGGACGACCTGCACGTCTGTTTGGCTAAGGCTGTAGTGGCCTACCTGAGCCAGAATGCCAGCTTGTTGTGTGTACTGTTGTTGGTTTGTTTGCTGCCCGAAGCCGTAAAAGTTTGCTTGTGCGAAGGTCAATGTCTGAGTGCCTAGAATAAGTACTAGTACTGCGATAAGGTTTCTTAGGATCGTCATGTCTGATATGTTTTAATTGTGACAAATAATTTCAGCTTCCTTGCTGATGTTGATCCAAAGGTAGGGGTGGGGATGGCCAGAGCAGAACAAAAAATCTATGTAAACTAAAGTTCTAAAAGTCTATTCTATAATTTTTGTCCTCAAAATCAGCTTGTATTGTTGCTTTACACTAATTTTCTAATCTTGTAATTACAATTTGAGCTTGTCTAAGAGCAGGGCAGATGCCGTTTCCAATTATCTTCAAC
>JAHDEE010000357.1 GCA_020629005.1 Chitinophagales bacterium | reverse complement strand
GTCTAAATCATTTCTTGCGGCGTCAAAATCAGACAGTTATTGATTCCTTATCCCTAAGCAGATACTCTTTGATTTGCTGATCCGTGATATCCAATGGAATGCAGCCAAAGTGCGAGTAGAGTTTTACCACAGATCTGTTGTAGTTGGCCACTGTGCTTTCACTTTTTCCACTGAGTCGTACATTGATCAGCATTTGCGGATAAATCAGTAGGATGGTCATTTTTTAGCCATGTCTTATGATCATGGCTAAAGGATTTAGAAGTAAGTAGTATCTTACTGTATGCTTGGTCGACTGATAATGCGAGACGATTTGCCGATGCTGTGTTGCTGCTATGCCGGCTATCGGAGGTTTAGTACGACAATAGAGCAGATGGCATGTCCTCGAGTATCGGAGACGGCGAATTATCTTAGACTGTTTGATGGCCATCTTGGTACAGATACGGCACAAGGTTTGAATTGGGCATCAAACATTCGTTCATAAGGGTGCAAAGATGAGTTGCTAAAGGAGGAGCGAAATCGTTAAACCAACAGATCCATGAATTGTATGAAACTTTTACCAACGGTCCTATTGGCTTTATTGCTTATCAATCATTCGTTAAGCGCACAATTTCTAACGGAAAGCAAATTGCCAATAATTATTATCAATACCGATGCCAATGAAATTCCGGATGAGCCTAAAATTCCAGCTACAATGGGCATTATCGACAATGGCCTTGGGCAAATGAATAACGTTGACGATATTTTCAATCAATACGATGGGCATATCGGTATTGAAACACGTGGGAATTCTACGCAGCTTTATGATAAGAAAACATACACCATTGAGCTTTGGGATGAAGCGGAAAATGAAATCTCAGAGCCTTTGTTGGGCATGGGTCGTGAAGAGGATTGGATCTTGCACGCTATGGTCATTGATAAAACGCAATTGCGTGTTCCATTGAATTTTGATCTATTTAGAAAGATGGGTCATTATGCGGCAAATTATAGATTTGTTGAACTGGTTTTAGACGGAGAGTATCAGGGCTTGTATATTTTGACTGAGAATATTAAGAGGGATGATGATCGGGTGGATATCGCAAGATTAGATGCTGATGACCTTGCGGGTGACTCCTTGACGGGCGGATATATCTTGCGCATAGATTGGACCTGGGATGTTGAGGAAGAAGATCTCATGCCATCAAATTATGATTCTCAAGGAGGAGTGCTTATGAACTATCAATGGTATTATCCCAAATCCGATAGGATACTACCTGAACAAAAGGAATACATAATTGGGTATATGCATGACTTTGAGGATGCTGTTTTTGCTGCTGATTTTACAAACGAAGACTTGTTGCGCTATACCGATTATATAGACCTGAATTCTTTTGTTGATTTTCTGTTAATAAATGAGTTTACCAAAAACTCTGACGGATATAAATTGAGTACCTACATGCACAAGGATAAAGATAGTAAAGGGGGGAAATTGACGGCAGGGCCGATTTGGGATTTTGATCAAACTTATGGCTTGTCAACTGTATGTTCTAGTCACATTACTTCTGGTTGGACTTATTTGCAAAATCAAGAAGATTGTGGAGATATTGCATCAATGCCTTTATGGTGGCAGGAGATGATGTCTGATCCTGTTTTTGTTAATCGACTCAATTGTAGATGGAAAGACTTTAGGGCTGGTTTTCTACAACAAGATTCGCTTTTTCAATGGATGGATACGCAGACGGCTTTTTTAGAAGAGCCATTGGATCGGAACTTTGAGAGGTGGGATTTTAT
Organism: Chitinophagales bacterium; assembly: GCA_020629005.1. Classification (GTDB taxonomy): domain Bacteria; phylum Bacteroidota; class Bacteroidia; order Chitinophagales; family UBA2359; genus JAHDDV01. The sequence goes on along the minus strand of JAHDEE010000357.1, from coordinate 2,732 downwards.
AGGAAACAATATTTGGATTGAGCCTTTTCCAATTCCAGACACTTATGAAGAAGAAATTAGCTACATGAAAACTTGGATTGAAGAACGCTTGGAATGGATGGATGCCAATATGCCGGGCAATTGTGAAGAGGATATTAATACAACAAGTGCAGATTTAAGCAATACTGATTTTTCTTTTGCACCTAATCCAGCGATCGATAATGTTTTGCTTTATAATCTAAAGGGTGGGCGCATGGTAATTCATGATACCAATGGAAAGAGGCAATTATCAATCTCAATTGAGGAATCAGAAAAGCGACTAGATTTAAGTACTTTGTCAAGCGGAATATACTTTGTTACTGTAGAGTTCGAAGGGGACAGAATAACTAAGAAACTAATAAAAAGGTAAGCTGCTTAAAGGTGTCACATTTTTACTCGGTTTGACTTCTGCTTTTGCTAACTCCTTTGTAAATTACTAGAAGCCAAAACTGATCTTGACTACTGAATTTACCATCATGGAATTACGAGCTTTTCTTGTTGCTATTGCGTTCTTGCATTGTTACTGTTGCTTTGCTCAAACAAGCACACTAAATCGTCCTGAAGCTCCGATGGTTTTGACAGGCGCAGAATTGCCCGCACTGTCTTCTTGTCAGCCGTCCGAGATCGTCGGTTTTAAATACGAGTCGGGTGACTGGTTCCAGATCCCCATTCAAGTGGATGAGCGATCTTTATCGGACATCATGTTGCCCTATGGCAACCTGACTATTTCGGGACATCAGCAAGATCCGAGCAATCCTAAGGTTGTTCTATATTGCGATCCCAATACGAATGTGGGAAATGATCCAAACAGCAATTTTGATGACGACGACGAATTAGTCTTCATGCTCAAAGATGCCGGAGGAGTTTCCGACGGATCTGCCCCAGCTGGCGTGGTAGCGGGGACTTGTCACGAAATTACCCTTAACGACCCCCTAGGCGGACTAGGTTATGTCTATGTGTTCAAAAGCGACGGTAGCTTGATGCAGGATGCGGGACAGTCTTATGTCACCTACAGTTCAGATGTCCAAAGCAATTCTGGTTTTCCGGCACACACGGGAGGTCTGAATCCTGAAACCACCGTAATCACTACCAGTGCATACACGTGGGAATTTTCCGCAGAATGGGTAAGTGATGTTTTTCGTATTTCTGCCGGCGACAATTCTGATATTCTAGATCGACACAAAAATTTCTTTTACGATGGTTTTTGCGGGCGTCATGAGGATACCTTCTCAGAAGCCGAGAATGCCTTCATCTGTGTCAAAGCTGGACCTATTAGAGTGCTACGATCCTACATGGGAGCTAACAGTGGACCCTTGACGCAGAGAACGCACTTCTTCTACGAGTCACTGCATAAGATACAGACCGATTTAAGGGTGCACAGTATCCCTGCGATCTTAGATGTACTTGATTACAGCACAGCTGCCAATGGAATGACATACACAAATGCCAGCAATTTGACCGGACTCACAATTGACGGTTTGCAAGACCTGGCAGATCTCACAGATTCCCCCTGGGAGATGGTTACTGGTACACAAGGAACCTTGTCGATTGTGAAGCGACTGCAGGATGATTTTGTAGCAGGTGATGTCACCATCGTAGGGTATTATGATGATAGCAGTGCCGCGCCAGCCAGTGATTGTACAGGAGACGGTGAGGCTTGGGGCAGCAGCGGCACAGGTATTGTATTTGATAATTCGGCGGTGTGTACTGACCCGCTTCAGACCACTTGCATTAACAGCAACGGGTTCAGGCTATTTGGCAATGTGCGCTATCTGTATCCGGATGCACCGACGGTTTCAGCCTCCACAGCAGCGGATTATGACAACAAAGTGAACAATCCCATTAATAAGACAGTAGTTCCATGCTTTGCCACTGCATCAGTAAATTTACAGATAGAGGCTTTCTTGCAGGGGGCTTACGATTCTGCATCTGGAAGCATGCACACAAAGCTTGCCGGAACCAATATGCTCGGGGTCAATTTGCTTCCAACTTCTCAGCCCTTCAATCGTCCACCGTGGAATTATGCCGGTACAGAATCCGTGGCAGATTTCAGTAGTCTTAGCAACACTGTAGATTGGATCTTGTTGGACATAAGAGAGCCCACTCCCCCATATGCGCCAATTGGACAGCAAGCCGTATTGCTACAAGCTGATGGCAGCATAATCGATCCCGTGACATTGACTGCAGGAGCTACCTTGAACATGGTTACGGTGGGGCAGGAGTACGGAATAATTTTACGGCACAGAAACCATGTTGATGTTGCAGGAAACATGTCACTAACTGCTAGTGCCGGCAACAACTACGATTTTACAAACACCAGCAACGTGTTTGGTGGTGGAGGACAATTGGTCAATCTGGGTAATGGTGATTTTGGATTGTACGGCGGAGACTACGATGGAAATGGTGAGGTAAATTTTGATGATTTCTCAATGTACCTTCTTCAATCATCCGCCATCGGGATCTACTCAGAAATCGATTGCGATTTGGACGGCATGATCAGTGTCAGTGACTACAACTTATACAAAGAAAACTTCGATCAATCTGCTGTTGGACAAGTACAGTTTTAGGGATGCTGTTAATAAGGAGTGGGGAGTAAGGAGCAAGGAGTAAGGAGCAAGGAGCAAAGAGCAAAGAGCAAAGAGTAAGGAGCAGGGAGTAAGGAGTTGGGAGCGTTCATTTTTCTATGTCATTGATTCCCTTGCTTCTTGTTTTGT
>JAHDEE010000356.1 GCA_020629005.1 Chitinophagales bacterium | reverse complement strand
CGCCAGTGGCACACTCAGTCCCCTGCCTGCCACCTGCATTTCCGCTTCCACCGGGGCTATTCTGCACCGCTCTCCACCGCGATACAAGACGTTCGAACATGTCCATGCCCCTCCTAAGAGCCTGCTGATTACCATTTTGCTGGCTCGAAGATTGGAGCAGCAGGAACAACATCAAACAAGGATCTATTAGAGACGCATCGTATGTGTTTAGGGAATGCAGTCGTCTGAAAACCCAAAAGACAATATCTATCTATCCAATACTACTCCATCAACACCAACCCACCCGATTGAATCCGGACAGCCTCCCCATCAGTAATAGAATAAAAGTATTGCCCAGCGGGAAACTCAGCAACCTGAATCGAAAGTTCACTTTGTGTTGGAGTCAACAACCTGCTCAAAACCAGCTGAGCATCAGCGTTAAAAATCTCAAGTTGTAAATTGGTGTGCTGGACTCCGGCAAAGGAAAAAATGACCACTTCTGCACTTGGATTGGGGTAAACCTCAACTTGTTTTAGTGGCTCACTTGCCTCCACTGGAGTGACACAATCAACGACAAGCAGCTGAGTAGTGGTAACTTCTTCCCCCCAGACAGAGGTAGCCGTATAGGTAATCAGGTATTCGCCATCATCATAGTATTGAATATCTCCTTCATAAGCGCTTCCCGACCCATTACCAAAATCCCAGTAGCTTGACTCAATCCAGGGATTGCTCTCAAAAAATGCAAATGCATCACACTGATCTGGGAATTGATAGATGCTGAATTCACCGTTGAACTCACAAACGATTTCCACATTGGAAGAATACACATTCTCCAGCCCAGATTCGCTTACGACAGTAAGTGTAACCGTATAGCTCCCTGGAGCAGGGAATGTATGGCTGGGATTATCCAGATTACTGCCCACAGTTCCGTCACCAAAATCCCAGGTGGATTGATCGAGATTTGTGCTGGTGTTTGCAAAGTTTACATTAAGACAATCAGAAGAAAAGGCAAAGGAGGCAGCAGGTTCGCAAAGGACCTCAATAAACTTAGACTCCGAGGCGGTCTCACCCATCAAGCCCGTGACTTGCAATGTGATCAGGTGCGTTCCTGGATCATCAAAATCCAGAATAATTTGATCCCAATCGTAGTTCACAACTTCTCCATCAACAGACCAGACATAAGAATACTCTTCATGATTAATACAGGTATTGTATAGATATAGATTCTGACAGTCCTCGTAATATTCAAAGTCACAGATAGCAGAACAATCAATATTCACCTGCGAGCTGTATTCATATTCCAAGCCATCGGGCGCCTCTACAGTCAGTGAGACTGTATAGCTTCCCTCCGACTCATATTGGTGACTAGGATCACTTTGAGTACTGCTCGTTCCATCACCAAAATCCCAGTGATACTGCAGCCCATGCTGGCTTGTATTCAGAAATACAGACGTCAGACAGTTATTTTTATATTCAAAAGATGCGCTCGGAGAGAGATCAATTTGATCAGGATCAGCCCAAAACCTAACATCATATTCGGGATCGAAGACATCCTCATCCATAGATCTAAAGATGGCAACGGGGTAATCAGTTTCCGTGCTATGGAAACGGTAAGTCTCCACTGTAAAAGTCGAATCGACCAGGGTGATATCGAAAGGCTCCCGATAATCTATTACCTCCATGTCGTATACGGCAGTTTCCTTTATTCGAAGTACTTCAAAGGAGCCATCTGGCAGGAGAACTGTTCCAAAGGCATCTGCCTTATGTGACTTTTGGATTTCTACGTCGATGGTGTAAAGGCTGGCTCCGTCAAACAAAAAGCCACCGTAATACCCATCGCAACTTACCGAATCGCCATAGCTGCGTGCTATCATATCGATATTCTCTCCACCAGTCTCTTCCCTAATGCTAAATATGCCCTTAGGTCCAACATCAGCAACCAAGTGCAGCAGGCGTCTATCATATACCCCAAAACCAATTTCTCCTACAGAGTAATGGGCATGCCCTTGAACCTCCTCATTCACCGAAAGATTGTCTAAGAAATTTAAGGGAGCAAGGATTCCCATAAGATCAAACCCAGCAAGGTCCTCAAAGGCCCCTCTTCGTCCAATCTCTGAATCCAGAGCTGGATAGCTACCCCGCGTCTGATCCCCATGAACAAACTTGATAATTCTTGTCTCCTCCGACGAAAGACCTTGAAAATCCCATTGTTGGGCCTCCGCAAAAGCCAAGCCGGGAGAAATATCTGTAGGCCCCGCAACATTCATATACTGTACAGTTCCGACATCTGGCAGGTTGCTATTTTGAATGACAGGCTGTGCTAAAACAGGTATAGTTGAGCACAGAAAAAACAATAGTCTCGATACAATCTTCATATTATGTTCCTCCTGATTTAGTTGCAAAATAAGGCATATAAGTACTTTAACAAGGGCCACGTACATCCGAATCATTGTTGATCAAACCTAGACAGCAGCCTTCCTCCTAAATCCAAAGATAGTACAATGTGAAAAAAATATAGAATTTCCGATTACATTTCATAGTTTTGAATTCAAACTATTGTAAATCGTGTTTACCTTTTTTGTTTTTTGCGTTCTAGTAAGTAAGTGGGCAAGCGCTTCCGCGTCAACTGAAGGCTATGTACCAGAAGCCACCACTCGTTTATCTATGTAGAGTCGCTTGAAAAGTGACGCAGTTAACTCCAGTCCAGGAGTGTACTAATTCTTTTAGCATTGAAACTCTTCAAAACCCATATCATGCGTATTAAATCAATATATCACCTACCACTCTGTTGTCTACTGCTGGCAATTTTTGCTGATATTGCTACTATCAATGCAGCTAGCTGCCCCGACGAGGAGACAGGGCAATGGCTACCAAATGTAGAAGTAACTCCGCCAGGTCCTGAAGCCACTGCCTTTCAACAATATGGAAACATTGAGGCTCTAAATTCGACTGGCAAACCCAACATTTCAATTCCTCTACACCAGATTACTGGACAGAGTTTACCAGCGACTCGTTTCTAAAAGCATACCAGGAGGAGCCACAACAACCTACAAGTACGATGACTTAGATAGGGTGATCCTTGAGGATGACGGAAAACATTCAACTACTATTCAATATGATGAACATAGTCGACCAACACTGTACATTGATGAAAATGGAAGAATACTGCGAAAAATTGACTATGATGTAGTAAGCACAGCTCTTTCTGAGCGAAGCGATTGCCCAGCATTCGGAATGCACAAAGGGGCAGTTGCCGGAGAAAAGATCGCAGTACTTAACCGACAGGTGGGATGCGAGGAATACCTATACCGGGTGTACCAGTACGACAAGTATGGAAATCAAATAACCGAATGTGGCAAGAATCACTTAGGTGGCAGAGTGGCCAATAGCAATACCTACGATCCATTGTCACAAGACATCACTGGAGAAGTTAAAGGTATAACATACGATTCCGACAATGCCGATGATGAACATAGCTTCGCGCGTGGATATGTCTATGAAAATGCAGGGCGATTGAAATCAATGGATTTTGGCATGACTTTCGGAGCAAACATGGGCTTAAGCGGCAACGAACTTACAAACAAGTACGATGCTTTAGGGAGATTACAAACAAAATCAATAGGAGGTCTACAAAATGTCGATTACAAATACAATATCCGTGGTTGGCTAACGGACATCAATGACATTAAGCAATGCTCTGCTGCAACTGTAGTTATGCCTAACAATGTCAGTGAAATGGAGAGCAACGACGACTTCCTCAACTCGAAAAGTTGCATCAAGCAGCCTCACTGGAGTCTCGCAGATCTCGATAATCTCTCAACACAATTCATTGAGGACGAACATACTCGCAAGAACTTTCATCAAGTTTTGCGACTACTCTATTAGAGCCTTGATGAATCTTTGGTAATAGATAATCACATCGAATCCGAAATTAGATCTTCTAGCTTGCTGAGATTTTCTGGAAATGCAGGAGTGCATATTGATGCCGCAAGCTTTGAGCAAAAGAGTTTATCATATCAGCATATTGAAGCAACGTTCTCATCCGCAGTCAGTAGAGAGAATAAGAATAACTTCCCTCTTTTGTCCAGAGATCGAAACAGAGTAAATTTCGAAGATAAGATCACAGGTAATACAGAAGTAACTTATTTTCAGGAAATTCTTGCGGCTTTACAAGCTGAATTGACTGAGTACTGCGCAGAGGAAGAGCCTGATACTAAGGCAGAAAAAGGACAAGACTTTCCAGAAAACTTGCGCATGAGTCAACAGAGCGCCACAGCACTAACTTACATCAACCAAGATTTGTACGCTCAACATCTAACGTATGAAGGTACAAATATCTCAGCACTTACCTGGAAGTCTGCATTGGACTGCAGGCAACGCAGATATGACTACTCCTATGATCAGTTAGCCAGGCTTACAGCTGCCACCTACTCGACAAGCGGGATCGGCTTTAACTCACAAAGTGATTGGGTCTCGATTGCCGGTTCCTTTTCTGTCCCGAAAATAGCCTATGACCCTAACGGAAATATCACCTCTTTGCAGCGGTCGGGAATGATCGATCAGGA
>JAHDEE010000066.1 GCA_020629005.1 Chitinophagales bacterium | reverse complement strand
GTATAGGGTATAGGGTATAGGGTATAGAGCAAGGAGCAAGGAGCAAGGAGCAAGGAGCAAGGAGCAAGGAGCAAAAAGCTAAAAATTACGTATGAAGTTTTACAGCACAAAGAGAATCGCCCCGGATGTTGAGTTGAAGGAGGCAGTCATTACAGGTTTGCCGTCTGACAATGGGCTTTATATGCCGGAGAAGATCCGGAAATTGGATGATGATTTTATTGAAGGGATATCCGATCTGGATTTTCCGGAGTTGGCCTTTCGGGTGGCTGACAGATTATTGGAGGAATGTATTCCGACGGTAGCGCTGCGCGATATTGTGTTTGATGCCATCAATTTTGAGGCACCCTTAGTCAAGCTCAATGATAATCTTCATTGTTTGGAATTGTTTCATGGGCCTTCGCTTGCATTCAAGGACTTCGGAGCCAGGTTTATGGCCAGGATCATGAGCTACTTCATGAAAGAAGAATCACAAAAGCTTACCATCTTAGTAGCGACTTCGGGAGATACTGGCGGCGCTGTAGCAAAGGGCTTTTATGAGACCGATATCGATGTGGTGATCCTCTACCCTTCCGGTAAGATCAGCGACTTGCAGGAAAAGCAGTTGACCACACTGGGCAAGAATATTACGGCACTGGAAATTCAGGGAACCTTTGATGATTGTCAAAAGCTGGTGAAGACTGCCTTTCTGGATCAGTCACTGAGAAATCAGATGTTCATCTCTTCTGCAAACTCCATCAATATTGCCAGATTGATTCCACAGTCGTTCTACTACTTTCGAGCAATGGCGCAACTGGAGGACAATAAGACGCCGGTCTGCTGTACCGTACCCTCTGGCAACTTTGGAAATCTGACAGCTGGTTTGATAGCTCGCAAGATGGGATTGCCGATTGGGCATTTTGTGGCTGCCGTGAATTCCAATGATGTCTTTCCGCAGTATTTGAGTACAAATGTCTATCAACCCAAGCCGTCTGTGCCCACACTTTCCAATGCAATGGACGTGGGGGCTCCCTCTAATCTGCAACGAATACAGGATCTCTATGGAAGTAAGGGAAGCGATATTGCGAAACGAATCAGCAGCTGGAGCTATGATGATGCAAGCACCAGAAAGGGCATACAGGAGATGTACGAAAAGTTTGGATATGTGGCTTGCCCTCATACTGCGGTTGGATATCTCGGCATGAAACAACATCTCAAAGAACATCCAGATCAGCAAGGCATTATACTGTCGACTGCGCACCCGGCGAAATTCATTGATATTGTAGAAGAGGCCTTAGGACAAAAGGTGGAACTACCAGACGCACTTGCAGAACTTGTAGATAAGCAAAAGGATTCAATTGTGATGAGCACGGATTATGATCCGTTTCGAGAGTATCTGTTAAGTAGATCACTGGTCTCATAGGTCGCGCAAATGAGTGCGCGAAGGTAGTCCGTTTCAAAATAGCCCGGATAGCAGCGGCTATACAGGTGGCTGGAGAGGGACTGAGCGCTCGCTAGTGGTGGCTGCGACCGCAGGAGCAGACGCCAATAGTGATGCAGCGAAGCCCTCTCCAGCCACCTGTATAATAGCGGATAGCCGGGGGAACGCCTCCACGTGCCAAGCTGTTTCGCTCCAAATATTTTAAATCTAGTGTATGCTAATTTAAGTTCCAAAGTCTCAGGGAGGTCTGGGGCTTTTCAATAGGCAAAAAATAGGCAAGCCCTAAGGCTTGCCCATAATAAAGTGTAGAAATGCTCTAAGAATTTTGTTCTATGCGATGAGTCTTTCCAACTCATCAAGGTCTCTTACCAATAATTTCTTTCTACGGATGAAGATAAGGTTTTTCGTTTTCAATTTACTCAAAACGGTGGTTACAGTTTGTCGTGAAGTGTTGGTGAGGTGAGCGATTTCCTGATGTGTGTAAAATCTGGGCACCAACATTTCGTAACCAATGCGTTTGCCGTCTTCTTTTACAAGATCGGTGAGGAACTGAATGATACGAGATTGTGCGTCTTTGAATACGAAGGACTCCAGTCTTCTTTGCGCACGCAATAGCTTTTTGCCGATCACCTGGGTGATTTCGTTGCAGAAAACACGATCTTCTTTCATCTTCTTTTCGATGGACTCCAGAGGTACCATGATGATTTCGGTATCTGCATCCATGCTTTGTGCAAACTCTTTTCGGAAAGTATCTCCGAAGAGAGCTAGTTCCCCAAACAGGTCCCCTTCCTTGAGAATGCTTTTGATGATAAAACGACCATCATGTGACTGTACACCAATCTTAACTCGTCCTGCTCTGATCAGGCACACATAGAGTGCTTTTTCTTCAGGCAGAAAGATGTACTCATCTTTTTTGAAAATGTGTTTCTTGACGTTTTCGAGGGCGTGATTCTCTTCGTCCAAAAAATAGTCCATTAAATCCTGTACACCGGCTTCAACTGCTACAGATGAATTCATAATCATAAGAAATAAAAATTAGGTTTAAGTAAAATGCTCTTCAAACGAATCCCTTTTTCTGTTGAACTCATATTCCCCATGAGTTGCTCAATGGATTTCAGAAGGATTGCGTTATCGCCTACGTAAACCAGATGACACAAAATACATGCCAATAACTATTGGACGATTACAGAATACCTGATAATCAATTAGTTAACTAAGTAAAATGCTCGAATTCTAAGTGGCGTCTGTCGGCTGGTATTCACAACAGAATTGTACAATTTTTACGGAAGTGACTCATTTTCAGTCCGAATTTTGTCAGATTTTGCGCCTGAGGGGTCTTAGTACAGGAATCGTCACTGCAATCCAGAAACTAGCACGCCACTAGCAAAACGAATATAATTTTTAGATTCCAGGCAAAATAGCTTCGAGGGAGAAGTGCCTATGAATAAGTGACAGGCATACGCAATTCTACCCTGGTTCCTTTTGCCCGTAGTTGATCATCAACAAGGTCGATAATGCGCACACTTATGCCTGTAAATGCCTTAAGCTCATTCATGATCTCCAGCCTTTTTTTGTTCATACTCATACCTCGGGACTGGTGTCGCTTTTGGTCTTTGCTTTTGGATTCTTCAGATTGTCGTCGGCCTATTCCATTGTCTTCGATCACGCAATGCAAAGTATCTTCCACCTGATTAATGCGCACGTGGATGCTTCCTTTTTCTTTGAGTGGCATCAGTCCGTGCCAGATGGCGTTCTCCAGATAGGGTTGAAAGACCAAAGGAGGAACCTTGGTGTGGTAAGTATCGATATCCGGATCGACCTCAAGGTGGAATTCGAACTTGTTTTGGAAACGGAAATCTTCAAGTCTTAGATACAATTCCATAGTATCTAGTTCCTGCTGTAGCGTGACCAGACTGGAAAATGAGGAGTCAAGAATTAATCTTATCAAACGGGAAAAGAGCCCCAGATATCTAGCTGCCTGGTCAGAGTCATTGGCAAGTATAAAACGTTGTACAGAGTTGAGTGAGTTGAATATGAAGTGGGGATTCATTTGTGCCCTCAGCGCTTCCAGTCGTAGGTCCGAAATTCTTCGTTCGATGGCTGCATTTTGCTGTTCCTGCTTTAGCAAAGTCTTAATCCGTCGCTTGTAAAGGTAGGTCCCTACAGCTAATAAAGCTGCTATCGAAAAGAGGCGAAACCACCATGTTGTATGAAAAGGCTTTGCGATGAGAAATGAAAAGCTGCTGGTTGTAGGAGAGCAGTGACCATATTTATCGCAGGCTACAACATTGAATCTAAAATTGCCGGGAGGCAAATTGGTGTAGGTGGCTATGTTTCGATTGCTTGCTGGAGACCAATCCTCATCGAAGTTTTCCAGAAATGTGTTATAAGTTATTGACTCAGGATTTACATGGCTGACTCCCTGAAACTCAAAGCTGATACTGTTTTCATCACTTTCAAATTCGACTGCATCAGCCGATACAACATCTGCCTGTGATTGGGGTATTATACCCAGGGACTCGTTGAACAGCTTTACATCAGCTATTTGAATTTTTGGTGCGGATTGAGCTGCTTTGGCTTTTTGCGGATGAAAAACGTAGGCTCCTTTAATGGTACCGAACCAGATACTTCCTGCCGTATCCACAACAACTGCATTCTGATTGCATTCCAAGCCTTTGAATCCTTCTGCAGACTGGTAGCGTCTGTGCCTGGGTTGATTTTGATAGAAGGAGGGCAAGTGCAGCTCCACTAGTCCGTTGGCAGTACCTGCAAAGAGGCTTTGCCCTACCTTCTTTATCAGATACACTGGCTCCGATTCTACGAAGTGACCGTCGTTTAGGCAAACCACGCCCTCGTCTGTCAACAAGCTCAGTCCACTCCCAGTACCAATCCATATGTTGCCAAGGCTATCTTCCGCAAGTGCATAAATACGCTTATTGCAAAGGCCGCTTGATTTGTCGTAATTCCGGAAGCTATCGTTGACCAAAAGGCTGAGTCCATCTTCAGTGCCGAACCACATTCGCCCTTGAGCATCGGCGAGCACTGTGTGAACATAATTACTTGCAAGCCCCTGGGCAGTGTGATAGGAAACGAGGGAATCACTGCTCCATTTTCTGATGCCTCCCGGTCCTGCATCCAGGAACTTCTCTCCTTTGACTGTAAACCAGAGGTTTTGTTCAGCATCTTCTGTGATGGCATAAACAGCATTGCCTTTGACATTCAATTGTTCTGAGAAATCCACAAATTTCCCTTCCTCAAACAGTGCCACGCCAACTTCAGTACCTACCCAAATGCGCTCTTGAGAATCTCTAAAAATGCAGCGCACTGTGCGATGAATCAAACCATCTTTGGTGGTGTAGTTTCTGATTCTACCTGCTTCAACGACAGAAAAGCCACCCTGTATGCTGCCGATTAGTATGCGGCCCTCGGAGTCAATTTCGAGTGCATAGATCAAATCCGAAACCAGCCCATCCTTTTCTGATAAATACTGAAAGGAAGGAAGTAGTTTTTCGATTCCTGAGCCCGAGGAGCACAGCCAAATTTGCTTTTCACGGTCTTCGAAAACCCCATAGATGTAATTGTTACTTAGTCCTTCGAGCCTAGAAATAATCTCATAGCTTCCTTCGCTTTTGGTCCACTTGATGACGCCAATTCCGCTGGTACCAAACCAAATATTTTGATTACTGTCTTCGAAAATCGATAGGATAGACAGGTCCTTCATTTGCGATATCAGGTCGGAACTGGCAAGTCGGTATGGTACACTCTGCCGCTCAAAGCCACTGCCTTGATCCCTAAAGATCCCATTTGCTGAACCAAACCAAATCGATCTGTCTGTGGCTTGCAGCAAGTCCATAACGGAACCGGTAGCGACGCCGTCGACCAATTCAATTCGCGAAAGTTGCCTGCCATCGAAACGCATAATTCCCTCATTGGTACCGATCCAAATTTGCCCTTCGTCATCTTGCATGACGCTTCGGACGTAGATGCCTTGAAGGGCGTCCTCGGCGATTTGGATTCGCTGACCAGCTATCTGAAGCAATCCCTTTTCGGTACCAAGTACTATCTTTCCACTCTGCAACTCTTCCAAGCATAAGACGCTGCAACCAGGGCAGATATCTTCCAATTCAAAGCAGGAAAACTGCTCTCCATTAAAAGAGCATACTCCTTCTTCAATTGCTACCCAAATCAAGCCTCGTTGGTCCCTTAAGATCTGTGTCACAGCGTTGCTAAGCAAACCGTGTCTCTCTGTAAGGCAATCAAAATCCAATCCATTGAATTTACATAGCCCTCCCCCTAATGTGGCCAACCAGAGGTTACCCGATTCATCCTGTACCATCCCTGCCACTTCCGATTGCTGCAAACCCTCCTGTACAGAATAGTTGCGCACAATGTGTTGTTGGGCATGCAACTGCAATTGCAAGAAAGTCAGGAGAAGCAGGATACCTTTACCGCGCATTTAGGGTCAATTAATTTGTTGCGGAATTAAGATAGCGATAAATTGCCATTTAAGGTCAGTCCGGCAAAAACCACTACCTTCACACAAGAGCGAATCTGCGACAGCTGCTGGAGCCTCAATAGCAACATGAACCTAGCATAAAAATGCAGTGTTGTTGCTAATAGTATAGAAACGTAAACACTCAAGATGAAACAGGTATTGATCCTATTAGTCCTTGCTTTAGGACTTTTTGCTGGCTGCACAGAGGCTGAAACAAAGGAAATTGATAAGGCTGCTGAAGAAGTCAAGTCCCTGCTGGACAAACACGGCAAAGACGTAAGTGGCTTTATAGAGCGCAATCGAGACAAGATCGAAAACTCCGAAGAAACAATTGTAAAGTTGAAAGACCTTATAGATAAGGTGGCAGACAAGACTAAAGAAGTAAGCAAGAAAGCCAATGAGAACGGTCTGCGAGATCAGCTTGAAGACACTAAAAACCTCATCGAAAAAGAGGGCGGAGGACTGCTCAAAGAGCTGGAAGGAATCCTTAAGGAGTTTGAAGAGATTGTTCCGGACAGTCTTAAGAAGAGCAAGGACTCTAAGCCTATCTAACAGATCGAAGCTCAAAGAGGCTGCATTCCTGGCTCAGCATCAAGCGGGCAAGGCAGGAACGGAGGTATCACCACCAGGATAGTGAATTAGCATACGATCTCTCATGACATTTTCGGCTTGCTCGATCATCTTTGGTACATCATCCATAGTTAAGCCTTCTACGGAAAATGGTCCGTCGAAGTAGCAATACACCGTGCCTTTGCCTATCACAGCCGATGTAGGACCATTGAGCTCACGTAGATTGGGCGTCGTCAGCAGTACATAAGGCCTGCCGGAAGCAATAGCTAGGCGAAAAGCGCCGGACTTAAGATTGTTTAAAAGTGCTGTGTCACGGGTTCTTGTGCCCTCGGCATAGAGGAACATGGAGTCCCCTGCGTCCATCACTTCTTTCATCTTGTTCATTACCCTGTTTCGATCATTTCTGTCGGCTCTGTTTACAGGAACAAACAGGTGCTTGAGCACATAGCCAAACATAGGTAACTTGAGTATCTCTTCCTTGGCAATGATCCGGAGGCGCTTGCTCGGAATCACACTGTAATGGACGAATGGGTCCATGTTTGAACTGTGGTTGGCAACGTATACATAGTTCTGCGAAGCATCGACATTTTCCAGACCAAAAACCTTTGTTTTCAATCCCATCAAAGGGACAAAAAATCGTGCATTTTTTGCTGGCAAATCTACTGCATTTGCCTTTGTCTCCTCCGAACCAAAAGTTACCGCAAATGCGATCCGCAGAAATGCGGTGATAAAAAACAACAGGGCAATAGGCCAGGACCACAAACACCACAGTATCTTCCCTACTTTTCTCATAGATCTCAATTTCCTTTACCTGACACCTTTTGGAATTGGTTTTTATATGGCTATGTTCAATCCTGCAGAGACACAATAATCAGGGTTTCTCCCCGCTATAGGACACAAGAGCAATCATCATCTTATCGGGATGAGCCGCAATGCGATAAAAGCTTTCAAGCTCGGTTCCGGAAAAGTCTTGTATTAGTTGCCATTCTTGATCCTGCTCCGGGTTGAATGCCATCAGTTTGCCATTATCTCCTATCAATATTTCCCCTTCCTTTGTCCATGCATAGTCTTCACTGCCAATTGGGCAAGCGATCAAGGTTTTGCTGTCAAGATTATCCAGATCCAGCTCCTTGATTAGCCACCGCTGATCACTTAGCTTATGCACGTAACTGATCGCATCTTTGTTGGGAATCTTTTGGATACATCTTCCTATGTTGCCGCAGATCAGGTGTCGTATGCTATCATCTGTATAAGCGATTTGAAGCGTGTTTGGTTCTCCCAGAATAAACATCGCCAGGGTCCGTTTGTCACCCCAGGCATAATAGCCCACAGGGGCTACATCTTCGAGAATCAATTGATGAGTTGTGGAATCCCCTTCTGTAGCTATACTCCACATTCTTTGTGTGACTTTGTCGTCTTCAACCTTTACTACAGTGATCTGATTCTTAAGGTAGGCCAATTGTGGTGAATACTCTGAGCTGCTGTCTGTTCGACTCAAATTCTCATCATCTCCTGTGGCAAGATTTCTAAAGTACACTTCCGCATTGCCTTCATCTCTGATGGAGGTATAAAGAAATCCATTTACGTTGGGGATGAAGGAAGGTTGATTATCATATCCCACTCTTTCAGTAGCATTAAAGGGCTTGCCCGTTTTCATGCTTCCTTCTGAAAGTTCATATTCCAAAATGAAAATTTCCGTATCCGGCAGCTGCGCCTTAGCCCAAGAACCAGAAAGGAGGAACAAAACAACTGAGAGAATCTGAAATAGCTTCATAAGCGAATATTTAATTAACTATCTGGTTCTACGATTGGTTTGCCACTTGCTTGCAGCTGCGCCCAGATTTCTGTGCATACTTTTAGTGCCTAACTTAGCTGATTGCGACATTAATTGAATTGCTAACATCGCGGCAAGACGTTGTTCTTCTTCGGGAATTTCCAGTTGCATTTCGGGATTGAAATGTTGCTTCACAAAGTGGGTATCAAAATCACCGGAAATAAACGCTGGATGCCGCATCACAAAATCTCCAAACTCCAAAGTAGTCGATAGGCCAGTCACTTCATACTCAGCTATGGCTCTTCTCGTACGTTCTATAGCCTCGGTACGATCCTTTCCCCAACAGGCCATCTTTGCAATCATCGGATCATAGTAAATAGGTATGTCCATTCCTTGCTCAAAAGCATCATCGACTCTTACTCCCGGCCCGCTAGGTGTAACATAAGTCTGCAGTCTGCCAATATCAGGCAGAAAGTTATTTCTTGGGTCTTCCGCATAAACGCGAAGTTCAATTGCATGCCCGTTTATCTTCAGATCTTCTTGCTTAAAGGCAAGCTCTTCTCCACGGGCAACCCTGATTTGCTCTTTCACCAAATCGATCCCTGTAATCATTTCTGTTACCGGATGCTCTACCTGTAATCTGGTGTTCATTTCCAGGAAGTAGTAATTCATCTGGTCGTCCATGAGAAATTCCACTGTACCTGCACCTTCATAATCACAAGCTCTAGCCACATCAACTGCGCTTTTGCCCATTCTTTCTCGCAGCTCAGGACTTAGAATACTGGAGGGGGCCTCTTCGATTACTTTCTGATGTCTTCTCTGTATACTACATTCTCTTTCAAATAGATGTAGATAGTTACCGTGGGTATCGCATAAGACCTGAATTTCGATATGGCGAGGTGAGCTCACATACTTCTCTATGAATACGGAACCGTCACCAAAGGAGGAGGTAGCCTCCCCGATAGCCATGCTCAAATTATTTTCAAAATCTTCGACGCGCTCCACAATTCGCATTCCTTTGCCACCTCCACCAGCAGAGGCTTTGATCAAGATTGGAAAGCCAATTTCAGCAGCAATTCTCTTTCCTTCTTCAATGTCTACTAAAGCCTCATCAGTACCTGGAACCATGGGAATATTATATTTGCTCACAGCTGCTTTTGCCGCAAGTTTGCTTCCCATAACTTCCATGGACATTGGTGAAGGGCCAATAAACTTAATTCCGGCTTCTGTCACTGCTCTGGCAAAATCTGCATTCTCCGCCAGGAAGCCATAGCCGGGGTGAATCCCATCAACACCCAATCGCAAGGCGGCCTCAATGATTTTATCTCCCCTAAGATAGGATTCCGAAGATGCCGCAGCACCAAGGTAAGCCGCTTCATCGGCATAGCGCACATGCAATGCTGCACGATCCGCTTCAGAATAAACTGCCACTGTCGCAATGCCCATCTCACGAACTGACCTCATAATTCTCAATGCAATTTCGCCGCGATTAGCTACTAATATTTTCTTCATAGTTCACAAGGTCTCTTTCCAGAAAATTTCACAATTAAGACCCACGAAGATAATACTAGTGCTGCGTAAACAAAGTATGTGACACCATTAAGCAGCTTATCGCAGAAAAAGATGCCATTTAATGCTCAAGGACTTTTGTCTTGGGTGACTAGCCATTACATTTGCACCCAATGTCACTATTCAAGGAGACTTCTACCCTACTTTTGAAAGATCTGAAGCTTGAGTTCAGACAGCTCTACGCCCTTAGTAGCCTGCTACTTTATGCCGTTTCTACTTGCATGGTTGTCTATATGGCCTTTGTTGAAATGGAGTCCCTCACCTGGGTTACCATCTTATGGATCATTCTTCTTTTTGCATCCCTAAATGGTGTGGCAAAGAGCTTCTCACAAGAAGGCAAGGGCAGACAATACTACTATTACTATTTGGCAAGCCCACTTGCCATCATTCTCTCAAAAATCATTTACAATTGCTTACTGCTGCTCACCATTAGCATCACCACCTTGTTGATCTACTCGTTGTTTCTTGGCAATCCTGTCGAAAACATGTCCTTGTTTATGCTCAGCATCCTTCTGGGAGCAACCGGATTCGCGGTCAACTTCACCTTGCTGGCTGGTATTGCCGCCAAAGCAGACAACAATGCCACACTAACAGCAATACTCGGTTTTCCCCTGATCATACCACTTCTTGGAATGGTCATCAGAATCTCCAAGAATGCAGCGCTCGGCGTCGAATCTCTGAACACGAACAAAGACCTAATGATGACCGGCTCAATGATAGCAATTGCCTTTGTCTTATCGCTGGTATTATTTCCATATCTTTGGCGTAGTTGACAGATAATCTTGAAAGGATTTCACCGTTTCAATAGGAAAATGAACCAATGAGCAAGAGCCTTACAAACCGACTTCTTTTAGCAAAATGGTGGAAGCTGATCGCTATCTTATTGATGATCTACACTTTTGCCGCAGGACTACTTATGCCGGTTCCCAGGCTGGATATTCTCAATGAGACCATCAGAAATGCTTACTTCCATGTTCCAATGTGGTTTGGGATGATGCTCATCTTGCTCTTTAGCTTGATCTACAGCATTAAGTATTTAAGCACTGGAAACCTTCGCTACGATTATGTCGCCATCGAAGCAGCTAAAGTAGGTGTGCTGTACGGACTCTTGGGCCTGACAACGGGCATGATCTGGGCACAATATACCTGGGGAGCCTGGTGGAATGGCGATCCCAAACAGAACATGGCAGCAATTGCTATGCTGATGTATCTTGCCTATATCGTCTTGAGGGGAAGCATTTCTGATCAGGATCAAAGGGCTAAAGTCTCTGCCGTTTACAACATTTTTGCATTTGTGGCACTTTTCCCACTGCTTTACATTGTGCCAAGGTTGACCGACTCGCTTCACCCTTCCAATGGAGGAAACCAGGGCTTCGTAGCCTATGATATGGACGGCTGGATGAGGCTGGTATTCTACCCTGCTATCATCGGCTGGACATTCCTCGGATTATGGATTGCAAGCCTGAACGTTCGAGCAACCTACCTGGAAGAAGGACTAGACATAGAAGCAAACTAAAACCCTGAAAAATGAGATACCTAACCACCCTTGCCTTTCTACTGCTAAACCTGGGCCTGCTTGCTCAGCAAGAAGTTGAAATGGCAGATACAATGCGAAGCAACGGAAAAATATATGTCGTCGTTGCAACGATGCTGTTAATTCTCTTTGGCGTACTTCTGCTATTGTTTAATTACGAACGTCGAATTCGAAGGTTGGAGAATGAGCGAAAATCCTAGAAGCACAATCGCTTTGGCTCCTTCAATACCTGGTTTTATGGCCGGTTCAAACTTAGCGCTGCACACTGCTTTTTGTATCAAATATTGCTGAGGCAATTCTGAGTTTTTTCCTACCTTGCAGCCGCTAATTCTGGAAAAATTTGCATTAGAAAGGCAATGATATTTAGGCCATTCTACCTAAATTCGACTTGTCCTCTGCCTCTCTCTTCTGTTGTTTTTCTGAACTGGCAAGAGCTGGTAACAACTATTCTTCGTTGTTACCCATAACAACAATTTAAACAACAGACACAATCCTTAACATGGCAGCAAAAAAGAAAGCTCGCTCTTTCATTGAAAATGTTGACATTTACTTTGAAAATGCAGCTAAGGTACTTACTTACCCTCCAGGACTCCTTAATCAAATTAAGACCTGCAACAGTATTTATCAGATGAGATTCCCTGTAAAGATCAAAGGGGAATATAGAGTAATCGAAGCCTATCGTGTTCAACACAGCCACCACAAGTTACCTTGCAAAGGTGGTATCAGATACAATGAGCATGTGAACCAGGAAGAGGTAATGGCCCTCGCAACCCTGATGAGCTACAAATGCGCAATCGTTGACGTTCCCTTTGGTGGAGCAAAAGGCGGAATTAAGATCAATCCAAGAGAGCTATCTCCCGGAGATCTGCAACGCATTACACGTAGGTATACAACCGAACTGGTGAAAAAGAATTTCATCGGTCCAGCAATTGATGTTCCTGCCCCCGATTACGGAACCGGTGCGAGGGAGATGGCATGGATACTAGATACTTTCATGGCTTTCAACCCTGGAATGATTGACGCACTAGGCTGTGTAACTGGAAAGCCTATCGGACAGGGAGGAATCCGAGGCAGAGAGGAAGCTACAGGTAGAGGTGTATATTACGGCATTAGAGAAGCGGTCAAATACAAAGATGACATGAAAGAGCTTGGACTGGAACCCGGAATAGCCGGAAAAACAGTCATCATCCAAGGACTCGGAAACGTAGGTTACCACACAGCAAGAATCTTTGCAGAAAATGGTGCGAAAGTAATCGGCATCGCCGAGTACGATGCTTCCATTGTTGATCCAACAGGAAAAGGTTTTGATGTTGAGGCACTTGCCAAGTACTTCAAGAAAAACAAGAAAATTGCGGGATTCCCCGGCTCCAAGACCCTGAAGACCAATATGGATGTCCTGGAATTGAAATGCGATATTCTTATTCCGGCTGCCCTGGAAAACATGATCACCAGCAGGAACGCCAAACAGATCAAGGCAAAGATTATTGGTGAAGCGGCAAATGGTCCTGTTACAGCCGCAGCAGAGGAAATTCTACTGAAAAAAGGAATCATGATCATTCCGGATGTCTACCTCAATGCAGGTGGTGTAACCGTGAGTTACTTCGAATGGTTGAAGAATCTCTCGCACGTTCGCTTTGGAAGACTTCAAAAACGCTTCGACGAAAATGCCTTTAGAGGCGTGATCGATCTCGTAGAAGAGATGACAGGCAAACCAGTAAAGAACCGAGACAAAGATCTATTGTCCAGAGGAGCGGATGAAGTCGATTTGGTACGATCAGGACTGGAAGAAACAATGATTGGAGCCTATACCGACATCAGAAATGCCAAGCGCAAGAACAAGAAAATCAATGATCTGAGAACGGCAGCATTTGCGGTCGCAATCAGAAAAATTGCCGAATCTTATATCGCACTAGGCGTATTTCCATGATCTAATTTCCACGACAAGACGAAACAAAGAAAGGAGGCATCTGTGCCTCCTTTTTTGGTTTATGTGCCCTCTCCAATGCAAGCTGCTCAACCCTTCATAGTAAGGTTCAATTGATCAAAGGTCGGGATCGAATGCACGAACTCAAAATCGTCCCCCCTAAGCCGGCCACAAAGGTGCTTGAGACCGTTGGTCACCAATAAATACTCCACCCCTAAAGGCAGATTATACACAAAGATTTGCTCAAACACCTTCTCGTCCAATTTAATCTCCGGACGCTTACATTCACAAATCATCACAGGGTTCCCGCTCCGATCATAAACCGCTACATCTATTCTTTTCGATACATTGTTGACCTTTAGCCCCTTCTCTACGCTCAAAACACCCACTGGCACCCCACATGATTGCCGTAGAAAACATAGCAAATGCTGACGTACCCATTCTTCCGGAGTAAGCACCATCCATTTTCGCCGAATCTCATCAAATACCTTGATCCGCTCCCCTTCTCGACTTAACTTGATATCATAGTCCGGAAAGTTCAGTTTCATCTGCAATCTCCATATTTTGTGTTATAAACGCTCAAAGCCATTCTGAATGCACAAAGAAATTCTCAAAGATCTCAAAGCAAAAAAGTATGCTCCTATCTATCTCCTTCAAGGCAGCGAACCGTACTTTGTCGACCAGGTGGCAAAATACCTGGAGCAAAATGTGCTGACAGAAACTGAAAAAGCATTTAACCTTACCGTTTTCTACGGCAAAGATACAAATTATCAAAATGTACTCATTGACTTACGCCGCCCTCCGATGATGGCTGAACGGCAGCTGGTTTTTATCAAGGAGGCACAAAGCATGAAAGACCTGAAAAATCTGGCCAGCTATTGTGAAAACCCAGTCAAATCCAGCATACTGGTTATCGTATTTAAGAACAAGAAACTGGATGGCAAACTCAAAATCGCCAAAGCCATCAAAAAAAATGGTGTTACACTTACCTCTGCAAAACTTTACGACAATCAAGTAGGCCCCTGGATTCTCGCTTTCCTAAAAGAAAAAGGCTTCCCCATTTCTCCCGGAGCAATAGAACTGCTGTGCGAGTCTTTAGGAACAAGACTTTCAAAGATTGCCAATGAGCTGGATAAGATGCTGATCAATCTGAAAGCCGGAACCAAAATCACTCCGGAATTAATCCAAAAACACATTGGCATCAGCAAAGACTATAACGTCTTTGAATTTCAAAAATCACTGGGAATCAGAGACGAACTAAAGTCTTTTCGAATCGCTGACTACTTCGCCCAAAATCCCAAGTCCGCTCCACTGGTCCTCATCATTTCCAGCCTGTTTAGCTACTTCACAAAACTGTATGTCCTTCATCACAATGTACACGCAAGAGACGAAGAACTAAAAGGTCTACTTGGTATCAACAACACCTACTTCATAAGAGACTATAAGTCAGCCGCCAGAAAGTACTCCCTGGTCCAAACCATTGCCGTTCTGCGAATTCTATATCAATTTGACCTCCGCAGCAAGGGGATAGATACTGGCCCGGGAACATCCGAAGCAGAACTAGTAAAGGAGCTTACCCTCAAAATTCTCGCCGCTTAATCTACAAAAAACGCTGGCATTCCTTGCTTCTGTAAATCAGAATCTGATAGGCAGCCGCATCCTCTGAAGGCACTCAGAATCAAGCGATCAGAGCACTCTTTTCACATTTCTGCAAAATAGTTCTGCCAAAAGCAAGGAAATAATTGCGCTCCATTTTGCCATCTAGCAATCCCTAAGCAGCTGACAACGTACAACTTTAAGATTACATCAAAACAAATAGATCAATACGCAGAAAATTTTTGCGCCAAAAGGTAATTGCTGTCCAGCAGCTATTGCCCTATTTTAGAGCAGTAATTAAACATAGAACCATGAAACAAAAATTGTTTGCCATTTTGTTGGTGATACTAGCCTCCCTATGCTGTATGTACCAACAAGCCCAGGCGCAAAATCCGCCTGGCATTAAAGAACTTACCATCAAAAATGTCACTGACAGCCACATCAAGTTTGGCTGGGCTCAGATGCCTGGAGCGAAATCTTATCGGATAGCACTCAGTACCTCAACACAAACTTGGAAGTACTCGACAGTCAACAACTGGACAAAAGTCAGTCAAACACTACTCAAAAACAACAAGGACGAACCGGTAATGCTGGCTATCATCGTAGTTTACGATGATAATTATGTCTCACTACCGTACTTCAGTCCCCTGGTAGAAGTGGAGATCATCTACGACGTTTGTAATAAGGGCACCATTCTCCAAAACACTGATAACCTTGTGCTTGTTACTGACGGGAAACCAGTCGGCTCTATCGGCGGAGATTGTCTCTGCGACTACTCCGAATACACAACCGTATACTTCAACAACTTTTTGACACTTCCTGCTCACCACGTACCTACTGATTGCGATATCGCATGCCACTCCGAATACTTGCAGGATAGCTACCCGGAAAGAAGATACTTCACCGATATACTACTCGATCACGGAATGATCTACCCTGACTCATATGCAGGGGAATACTGCAACGATAGTGCTAAAACTGCCGAGCAATACGAGCAACCAGAGCAAGCCGTATTTGTTACTTTTTCACCAAACCCCTTCACCAACGAATGCTCAGTTAGCAGTCCATTTATGGATGATTCAAGGGCGCTACTGCAAATCTACAACAGCAGTGGTAAACTGATCCTGGAACGAGAACTCACGGGAACTTACGAATCCACAATCAATACGGATTCCTTCACACCTGGTGTATACCTGGCCAATGTGATCAGAAATGGACAAGTTCAACAACAGACAAAACTGTTAAAGTTTTAAGAACTAACTATCCAGCAGTTTGGGCCCGATGCACTAGAGAAAGTGCAATTACACAAACAGCCGCTTACCTTACTTGGTGAGCGGCTGTTTTTTTTGGGCCTGCCCCTTGGTTTCCTTTTTTGCACGCGAATGCGTACAAAAAAGGAAACCAAGGGTCGGGCTATCCGCTATTATTCCCCTTGTCCACCGCGCTTCGGCTTATGCCTGTCGTGGTCTCTCCTATCGTCGAGCCCCCGTCAGGCATGCCTCAGTCGCAGCGGCCGGCGGCTCATACCGCTCCTATCCCTCAGGCATTTCTGTAGCTCCTGGCAGAGACACCTAAGCTCCTGGAAACTAATTGTGGACGACCCTCTGATCGGACGACTGTTTTTCAAACCGCCGCCCATGCCCTTATACGCAAAAAAAAGCAAAACCAGATGCGGACGATACATCAAAGGCAGCGCTAGTGCATATCAGGAAAAAGTGCACACAACACCATACCGCGGCGAAGCCTTTGATCCAAGGAAAAAACGACAACTTTTTTTGTGAAAAGTAGATACCAAACCGAAAAATTTTGCCCCATCAAGGTAACCGAAGAAATGCCCTTCCAGCGTGCCTAGGACCTAAACTAAAAGGTAATTCCCGCCAGTCACCAGAAAATTTTGCAGCATTTTGGTAATTGATCCCTGGGCAGGAGCATCATAAATTTGAGAAACAAGCAGCAACAACAGTCTTCACTCACTCCGAAGACACTCCCCAAAAAATGCTGTGTTTGGCGAGGTCTTTAATGCCAAAATTGTTTAACCCCTTGACCCGCTGGAGATCATTGCGATCTCTGCGGGTCTTGTCTTTTCCTGCCAAAGTTATTGAGCCTAATGCCATCCAGCTCAAGCAGGGCTGTTGTTAAAATCCGGTCTTTTGCTACTAGTTGTGAAAAGTCTCGCCTTCCCAGTAAATGATCCAGTCATTATTACGCACAGAATACTTAATAACTCGTTGATCGAGCTGAAAGGAGTTGACCAACAAATCGGAAACAAATAGCTTTTCCCCCTCGTAGAAAGTCTTTAATCGACCATTGTGATCCAGGTAGGCAACGATTCCCTCACTTATTTGGATTTCCGATGGCTCGTAGGTTTCCAAAATTGTGTTCTTGCCGTTCCAATAGACATTCAAATTTCCCAGATCATCAATATAGCAAAGCGTATTGTCAACTATTTGATAGCTGCCTGGAACGTCTGGAAGCAGCTCCTTGACCTCCTTGTTCTCATACAATTTGAAAACATTGTATTGATCGATATAGGCGACCATGCGTCTGCCGATCTCGTAAGACAATGGGGGTTCTCCCTGCTCCAATATGCTCACTGTACCCTCATCGTATACTTTAAAATCACTGAAAAGGTCCACAAAGGCAACCAGGTTCGAACCAACCTTATAGTGTTGAGGAATCTCCTCTTCGATCAACGAGGATTCCCCGCCACTAAAACACTTAAATTTGTCAAAGGCGTCTACATAAGCCATGCTGTTTTCGCTCAAGGCGAAATTCGTAACTGGGAAGTCCTCCAAATCTATACTCCTGCGATCATAGAAGACCTTGAAATAATTGTCATAGTCAATAAACACTATTAGACTGTCAGAATACGAATACTCAAGGTTTGGCTCTGTGCTCAAATAGGTTCGCGTGCCATCATAGATCACACCTAGCAGACCATCCTGGTCCAGCGGCATAAGATAATGTGTAGGGTAGTAACGCTCCGAAGGAATCAAATCTACAATCTCTACTTCTCCGTGCTGATACATCTTCAGCTGATCCATATTGTCAATGTAGGTAACATAGTCTCCCCCAATCTTGAGCGAGCGAATTCTTTGATACTCGATTTTGGCCAGCTTGCCGGAATCAAACACATACAAAAAGCCCAACTTATCCACATATGCTGAGATGTTTTGTGCTTGAAGACCCTGGACTGAAACAAAGCATAAAAGAACTATTATCAAACACTTACGAATATACCCCATAAATTTCTTCAATGTTATAAAGACTAAAATTGTGGATAAACTGCTGGTTAACAGCTTTTTTCTCACTGTCATTAATTCCTGTCAAATTAGCGACATTCAGCAAAAAGCCTTATCTTCTATGCAATACCTAACCAGTAAATGTATCCTGTTATGAGAAAAGTAGCACAAGAGATCCAACTTTACCTCAATCCCAAGGGTTCGATTGACCGCAAGACCCTTGCGATAGCCAAGTCTGTGACACCACATGTTCAAGAAGTGGAATACCACAAGACCAAAATATCTACAACCACCTGGAGGTCCGTTTTAGATAAACTTGATTTGCGGCCAAAGGACCTGATGAACCGGGCGCACCCCTATTATCAGGAACACATTGCTGGTAGAACTTATGACGATGAGGGCTGGCTAAACATACTGGTTAGAAATCCAGACCTAATTAAAGCTCCTATTGCAGTTCGAGGCAGCAAAGCTCGTTTATGCGAAAATCCAGCTGACGTTTTGCAACTGGGAAATGAATAAAGTAAAAGCCTGTCGTTCTGACAGGCTTTTTTGCATTATGTAAACGCATGCCCTCAAAAGACCAACGCAAATTTTGTACTTTTCTGGTTCAATAGAACACAAGAAACTAGATGTCGACGTTTATCCCGCTTTTTCCCCTCAATATCGTTGTCTTCCCCGGGCAACGGCTGAATCTGCATATCTTCGAACCCAGATACAAGCAACTCATCGAGGAAGTGTGGACCGAAGATAAGGCTTTTGGCATTCCTCTGTTCATCGACGAAGGGGTAAGTGACATCGGCTGTCTGGTCAAAGTAGAATCTATCCCCACCAAGTACCCAAATGGCGAGATGGACATAAGCTGCGTGGCGGATCAAGCATTTCGCATTCTGGAATTCTTCCAAATGGTGCCAAATAAGCTCTATTCTGGGGCTAAAGTAAGCCTCATAGAAACAAATCTGGAACCTGACCTGGAAATCGCAGACGAGATCGCCACATACGTAGGACAATTGTTCAACGCCATGGGATTTCCTGAGACATTCAACGATATGTTGAGCTTTACAGTAGGGCATCATATTGGCTTTAGCGTCCGCCAGGAATACGAACTTTTGAGTCTGCATACAGAAAAGGAGCGTCAACTGATGATCCAAAAGCACCTCAAAACTGTTCTCCCCATAGTTATCGAAATGGAAAAGTTAAAGCAAAGAGTAAAGCTTAACGGCCATTATCAGTATTTTGACGAAATTAATTTCTAGCTCCAGCCTCTGTCTTAGCTTCATTTTGGCAGGACTTATGCTATAGCAACATTGTAGCCCACCATAAAGGATACGATTCTATTAGTCAAAACTATGTTTATATGCGCTATCTACTAATAATTTGTTTGTTTGTGCTGGCTTCTTGTGCATCGCAAAACAATTCGCTAAACAAGGCGGATGAATCTTCCTCATCGAAGACTGCGAGATCTAACACTGCCAAGGTAGGTCAAACACTCAGCAAAGGCCTGAAGCTTGTAAGCTCCAGCAAATCACCGATGAGAGCTAGTCTGCCAGACCAGGGTTCAGGAATCTCCTATCGCTTTGAAGTGGAACTGGAGACCAATGAACAGATCGATTTTACCAAGGCATGGATCAGAGGCAAATGCTACCCGGTAGTGATGAAAAGAATGATGCCGGAGCAGGTAGGCACACCTACAAAGCGAGGAGAAAAATTGGTACTGTATGTCTATCACTATGACAAGCTTCCAATGAACAAATCAGTCACAATGTATGACGATAAGCCGCCATTCTCTTATTCAGGTGAAGGCCTGATCTCCTACGAAGTTGAAGGAGAAGTAAGTTATCTACAGGTGAAAAAAATTCCTTACGCAAAAAGCTAATGTTGCGTGCACAAAGTATATGACACCTTTAAGTAAGGAGCTTATCTTTTTGTCAGGCCAGGCGCTTGTACAGAATGAGTAAAAACTGGCACTAGCACTAGCACTAGGCTAAAATACTACGACTAAGCAACTCATCGCGTTGCAATTGCGCGATGAGTTCCTGTAGATCGGCAAACTTCTTTTCGCTTCGTAGTTTTTTGACCAATTGCACCGAAATTTTGTCTCCGTATATGTTTTGTTCGAAGTCAAACAAATGCACTTCAATACTCCGCACTGCTGCTTCGTCGACTGTAGGGCGCACTCCAATGTTCAGCATACCTTTGAACAAGGTGTCTCGTAGGAGTGCCCGTACAGCATAAACTCCATTTTTTGGTATTAGTTTGTCGGGATCTTCTGCCTGAATATTGGCCGTAGGAAAGCCAATTTTTCGACCCAATTGCTGGCCACGAATCACTACTCCTCGAATCTCGTATTCATGACCGAGAAGATTTCCGGCCTGCTGTACATCACCAGCGGCCAATGCCCTCCGTATTTTAGTTGAGCTAACAGCCAAATCGTCCACTTGCTGTGGGCTGATCTCCTTTACCGAATAAGCAAACTCGTCGGACATTCCACGCAGCAATTCAATATCCCCACCCCTGTCTTTTCCAAATCTATGGTCGTAACCAATCACAATTACCTTGGGCGCAAAATTCCGAACAAGAAAGTCTTTGATGTATGCCCTGGGGCTCTGCTGCGAGAACGACCTGGTAAATGGTACAACGACAACATTGTCAATGCCATAGCGCTTGAACAAGGATAGCTTTTCTTCAAGGGGGCTTAAGAGTTCGACTTTTTGAGCATTATTTACAATGGTTCTTGGGTGGGGATGGAAAGTAATCAGGATGGATTCTCCTTCCAGCTCCGCCGCCAGGTCATTTATTTTGCTAATAATCTGCTGGTGCCCAAAGTGGACACCGTCGAAGGTGCCAATTGTAACTACGGATCGACTGAAGGAAGGCAGGTCCTGTAGGTCACGGAAGATTCTCACTGATTATCTTTTGGTTTTCGAAACTTTCGTTTGTGTTCTTCACCCAGTCTGCGAAGCTCTGCAACCAAATCATCCAGTTCCCAGGCATCCTCCAGCTGATAGCTTCCGATGCGTGTCCTTTGCAGATCATGCAAATAGGCTCCACAACCCAGCTCTTGCCCTATATCATGAGCGAGAGATCGAATATAGGTTCCTTTGCCACAAGCTACGCG
The DNA here is from genome assembly GCA_020629005.1 of Chitinophagales bacterium. GTDB lineage: Bacteria > Bacteroidota > Bacteroidia > Chitinophagales > UBA2359 > JAHDDV01. The sequence goes on along the minus strand of JAHDEE010000066.1, from coordinate 5,909 downwards.
GATTTTCAAGAGAGCTCCCTCGAAAGAAAGCAGTTCCAGCTCTTTGATAAACACAGGTCTGACCTTAGGCTTTACTGCTTTTCCCTCTCTTGCAGCAAGGTACATAGGCTTACCCTCTTTCTTGAGCGCGGAGAACACAGGAGCAGCCTGCATAAATTCGCCTCTAAACTTGTCCAGCACCTTTTCAAGTTGCTCACCAGACAATTCAGGAATCTCTTTGGGATTTTCCTCTGGGTGCTCTGTATCATAAGAAGCGGTAGTAAAACCAAGTTTTACCACAGCAACATACTCCTTTTCGCCTTGCTGAATGGTCTCGATGATTTTTGTCTTTTTTCCCGTACATAAGATCAGCAAACCTGTTGCCCTTGGGTCCAAGGTTCCAGCATGCCCAATCTTTGCGCCATAGGTGGCATACCTCAACTTCTTTACCACATCAAAGGAAGTCCAATCGATAGGCTTGTTTACAAGGAGGACTTCCCCTTTCACAAAATCAAATTGTTCTGATTGCAGAACAGGAACTCTCATATACATTAGGATTTAGAGATTGGGAATCAAAAACTGTCTGATTTTGACACCGCTAGAAATGGACAGTTTTTGATTCACTATCACATAGCACAAAAAAAAAGGAATTCGAGCGCATATAAAAGCCAAAGGCTGAATACATCTCGAATTCCCATTTCCGTTTCCCAGATCGGATACCCAAATGTAGGGAATTTTCCTCAATACAAAAATCGATCTGCGGATTTATTCCTGGCATGTCGCTAATCAGAAATTAGACTTCAACCAGTCGCATCTGCTTGGTATACAGATCATAGTAATGTCCACCCAATTCCATTAGCGCTTCATGCGACCCATCCTCACTGATGTTTCCATCTCCTATTACGAGAATGCGATCACAATTTCTAATAGTGGAGAGCCTATGCGCGATGATAATCGAAGTCCGTCCCTTGATCATTGAGGAAATTCCTTTTTGAATAGCAGCTTCCGTGATTGTGTCAATCGATGAGGTGGCTTCGTCCATGATCAAAATTGCCGGATCGGTAATAAGAGCACGTGCAAAGGCGACCAGTTGACGCTCACCCATTGATAATCTTTCTCCCCCTTCCCCAACTTCTTCATCCAGTCTTTCGATGAACTGCTCAGCTCCCAACATCCGCAATGTGTCAACAATTTGCTGCTCAGTAGCCTGCTCTCTTGCATAGCCTATGTTTTCTCTAATGCTTCCTGCAAACAAATGCGGTCCCTGCAAGACTACTCCTATCTGTGAACGCAAGTTTCTGAGACTATAATTCTTGTAGTCCTTGCCGTCTATCATGATCCTGCCGCAACGCGGCTCGTAAAACCGTGAAATCAGGTTGATGATGGTAGATTTACCTTCGCCTGTTGGCCCTACAATGGCAATGGAGCTGCCGGCTTTTATATTCAGGTTGAGACTTTTCAACACCTCCTGCTCCTCCACATATCCAAAGCCAACATTTTCAAACTGGATTTCTCCTTTAAAACGAGAACTGTCGTCCACCTCAGGCTCATCCACAATTCCGGGCACTTCATCGACCAGTTCGAATATACGCTCACCGGCGGATAGGCTGCCCTGAGCCATGGCATAAAAACGGCTCAAATCAAGAATCGGCATGAAGATGCTAGTTGCATAACCCACAAATGCAGCAAGAATACCAACGGTAATGCCTGGCGGAGTTTGAATCGCCATTGACCCACCAAAATAGATGACCAATGCAGCAGCAGTCGCACCAATGAAAATCACCAGCGGAAAGTAGATGGCAGTATAAAAGGCAGCTTTAAAAGAGACACCGGCCATTCGACCTGTGAGACCTCTAAATTCTGTACTTACCCGCGTCTCCTGTGCGGTGATCTTATTTACCTGTACCCCGTTAATATGCTCCGTATAGCTTGCTGTGATCTCGCTGTTTACTTTCCTGGCTGCCCTTGAAAAAAAGAGGATAATCAAGCGCAATTTAACGGATACTAGCAGGAGTAAGGGAATGGTCATCAGAACCACCAAGGCTAGCTTCCAACTGTAAATAAACATTGCAATCAAGCTAAAGGTGATCATGAAAACGGCCCACACAGCTTCGAGGAATCCCCAAGAGAGTAGCTCACTTACTCTTCCTGTATCTGAGGTTATTCTGCTCAGCAACCATCCCGTAGCAGCCTTATCATAATAGGTAAATGAAAGGCGCTGCAGTTTCTCAAACATCTCTTGCCTTAGATCGTAAACCACATGTTCCTGTACATACCCGGCCATCTTTATGAAGCCATATACGCCAATCACCTGGATCAGGCCATTCAACAAATACAGCAATCCGTAGTTCTTTGCGGAGGCAAGTGTGGAAAGACTTGGCTCGACTCCACTACCAACTTCCTTTACATATGGTACCACCCCATAATCAAGAAAGTACAACCAGATAATCGGAAAGATGGCGTCGGTTACAGCTACCAACATTATAGAAGCAATAAAAATCAAGGTGATCTTCTTTCTTCTAAACGAATATTGAAAAATCCGCTTGAGGAAGGGCCATAAGGCTCCTCCATCCGAAAACTGCTTTTCTTGTAATTGTGACATAAGCGAAAAGTTTGGCTATTCTCTTCTTTTGAATATTAATGCTGCGATTCCAGCTTGGCCGGCATTAAACTCAGTGAACAGCAAGCAGAGCAATAAAGTTTCATATCTGTCTTCGATCTGCCATCAAAAACACTTTCCTGCATTATTTGTAAATTTGGACTGGCTCAAAACTTTACAAACTATCAATTATGCGTTGCTTCCTATCACTACTCATCCTTCTTGCTTTAGGCATGGGAATGCAGGCACAAAGCCTTCAGGAATTGGCCAAAGTACGCTACAAGAGCGAGGCTAGAACAAATCAGCAAAACGAGAAGATTTACCAGGGTCTCAAGCCGTATGAGCACGTAGAGCTTATCATATTGGAAGACCCAAACACTGGAAAGAAGTTGAGCATGGGGTACAAGGCGGATAATGTACAGTTTGGTCCATTCACTGCCTGGAACCGGGATGGTGGCATGTCCTATAAAGGCCAGTATGAGCAAGGAGAAAAGCAGGGCACCTGGGAACACTATTACCAGTCAGGACAGCTTCGAAAAACAGAGAATTATCGTTTAGGGGAAAGGAACGGGAGATGGACCTTCTATTTCGAGTCTGGCCAGATTCAAGAAACCGTACATTACAAGAAAGGGATGCGAGAAGGCAAGTTCCAGAAATTTAGTGAGCTAGGCATCCTGCTGGTCGAAGGATACTACCGTGAAGGTAAGAAAGTAGGACTCTGGAAAGAGTTTCACCAAAATGGGAAGCTTCATATCTCGGCTGCTTACAAAGATGGAAATCCCCACGGTCGAGTGATCAACTATGACGAAAACGGAGTAAAGGAGCGTGAAGCATCCTATTCAAATGGAGAGATCAGTGAAGGCAGCCAGCAAATCAAAATGATCCTGAAAGAGGAATAAACCGGGTCAGAATATCTTTGCTTACATCTGGATCGGTTTAAAGATTGAGTTGCACCGTTTCTATGTGATCAACCGGTACTGTCACCGGCACCCCCAGCGCCTTAATAGTCGCGTTGCCCTTGATATGTACATCCAGCTCCTGTTTGAGCAAAGCTCCCAACACGCCCCCCAAATTACCCAGCAATTCGCCAACCGTAACATCCGCAGATAGCGGGACACGTACTTCAGAATTTGCCGGAACCTCTACCTCATTACTTTGCAGAATTTTACCGACTGTCATTTCCTTGATGAAGACATCCAGATCTGTGCTCTTTAAGGTTGCACTTACTTTGTTGGGATTGAAGAATATGGCATCGGCGGTGAGTGTTAGCTTGCCTCCCTTCAGGCTTCCCAATTGCAGATTCTCAATGTTTCTAAATTCCGGTTGCTTAAGCGACTTGCAGGAAAAAGCAAAGAGGAACAAGAAGATCAATACCAATGACAAGGACTTGGGCATAGCTAAAACTTTTGTGATCATTCAAAATGCGTAACTTCGGATTCCAGTTTGGGACGTAAATTATCCTGACGGTCAACCTGCGCTAAGATCATAAAATAAAACAAGTCCACTAAATCCAAATGAAGAAAATAGTAATCCTAACAGGGGCTGGCATCAGTGCCGAAAGCGGCATTCAAACTTTTCGTGGCTCTGGTGGCCTTTGGGAAGGCCATGATGTAATGGAGGTAGCGAGCCCTGAAGGTTGGCATAAGAATCCAGAGCTGGTCCTTAATTTTTACAATCTAAGAAGAAAAGCAGCGGCAAAAGCTGAACCCAATGCAGCACACCTGGCATTGGTGGAATTAGAGGCTCATTATCAAACACAGGTAATCACTCAAAATGTTGATGATCTACATGAGCGAGCTGGATCATCATCCATTATGCATTTACATGGCATGCTTAGAAATGTCCGTAGCAGTGCAGACCCTTCTCTCATTTACAACTACGGTGACCGGGAAATCCAAATGGGGGACACCTGCGAACTGGGTTCGCAACTGAGGCCCGATGTTGTTTGGTTTGGTGAAGCTGTTCCGATGATAGAACCTGCAGTGGCCTTATCAAGGGAAGCTGATATTTTCATCGTGATAGGAACCTCTATGGCTGTGTACCCTGCCGCCTCTCTCATTCACTATGTGCCGGCAGATGCACCTAAATTTCTGGTAGATCCAAATCGTCCCGACATAGGCCCAATCAATAATTTGCAAATCATACAAAAACCCGCTACCACCGGTGTACGTGAACTAGTCGATCAACTGATTCAACAAGCCAATGCTTAGTTATTGGGAACAGGAGTCATTCGTCGATGCCGATCACATCATTGTCGGTAGTGGAATCGTGGGACTATCTACAGCTATTGCTATCAAGCAGCAGGACGTTGATCGATCCGTGCTGATACTGGAACGTGGGGTCTTGCCAACAGGGGCAAGTACAAAAAATGCCGGCTTCGCTTGTATCGGTAGCCTCACAGAATTATTGCACGACTTGAATACGCTATCCGAGCAACAGGTCATCAATCTGCTGCTGCAGAGAAGGCAAGGGCTTGCTTTATTGCGAGAGCGAATCGGCGACCAAAATCTGGAATACATCAGTGCCGGAAGCTACGAACTATTAATGGAGAAAGACCTCAGAGCTCTCGAACGATTGGATGACATCAACCTAATGCTTGCAGATCATTTCGATACAAGAGTGTTTTCGGTCTGCGACAATAAGATCGAAGAATTTGGCTTCTGCGATTCAAGAGTGAAGGCTATTGTTAGCAATAGTTGTGAAGGGCAGATACATACTGGTAAAATGATGAAAAGCCTGCTTTCGATTGCCAGCAGTCTTGGCGTGCAGATTTACACTGGTGCAATGGTCACGGGCTGGCACGAAGGAAGTAAGGGAATTACTGTACGCGTAAAACAGGGTCACCTGGATAATGACATCGAATTTAGGGCGCAGCATCTCAGTATTTGCACCAATGCTTTTTCCCGGACCCTGTTGCCCAATCTTGACCTTTCTCCGGGACGTGGGCAGGTCATTGTCACCGAACCGATAGAGTCCTTGAAATTCCGGGGAGTGTTTCATTATGATGAAGGTTATTACTACTTCAGGAATCACGGCAAGAGGGTCATTTTCGGCGGTGCCCGCAATCTGGATTTTCAAGGGGAGTCCAGCACTGAAATGAAATTAAACCCCAAGATTATCCAGCACCTCAGGGAGGAGTTGAAAAGCCTCATACTCCCTGATACTGCATTCGAGATTGCCCATCACTGGACAGGTATAATGGCCTTCGGAAAAAACAAAGTGCCTTTGTTGGCTCGACCTAGCCAGCGACTGAGCTATGGCATTCGTTTAGGGGGCATGGGCGTTGCCATCGGATCTATCCTGGGAAAACAATTGGCTGAATTGGCGATGC
>JAHDEE010000355.1 GCA_020629005.1 Chitinophagales bacterium | reverse complement strand
GCTAATTGGCTAGCTGCAGTGGCTCGTGGCAGCTTTTTATTTTTCTGGAATGGTGCTTTTGTCCACAATGCAATCACCTTATCAAGGTCACGTTTCCTTTATGTTCTTGCTGCTCGCCGGCAGCGTCTAAATAGCGAATGAAATAGACATAAACGCCCATGGCTAAGGCTTCCCCCTTTTGACTCCCATCCCATTGAGCAGAGGACTGATCAGTGGAGCTAAACAGCAGCTTTCCCCAGCGGTCGAAAATGAGCATTTCGTAGTCGGTGAATTGCTGCGTACTTATCAAACCAAACTGGTCATTGATACCATCATTGTTTGGACTAAAGGCATTCGGCATCAGGGAGATGGCGACAAGTTCAGGCTCTACATTGCAGTCCAGCACATAGACCTGCAAGCTGACAGTTGAAGGACAATCTCCTGAGGTGCTATAGCTGATATTGTAAGTAGCTTCGGCTTGAGCATTACTCAGAACACCTGTCAGTTCATCTATGCTGGCACCATCATTTGAAGGCGGAGAAATAGTAAAAATTCCTCCCGGACTGGCAATATTTGTAGGAGCATTGGCTTCCCCTGAACAAAAGTCTGCGAAATTAAAGCTAGCATCTTCCGGAAGCAATACCCTAACCTCTTCGATGGATGTGCTTGGACAGTTCCCGGAGCTAGTATAGAGAATACTGTAGGTACTGCCAGCTTGGGCTGAAGAGATAAATCCTGTTGATGCATCAATGCTTGCTCCATCGCCGGGTGTTGAATTAAAGCTGAAAGTGCCACCAGGATTAGCAATGTTTGTCGCTGCCACTGGTGCATCAGGACAAAAGTCCTCGAAACTAAAGGAAGCGTCTACTTCGCTGGCTATCGTGACTGTTTCCATACTGCTCGTTGGACAATTTCCTGTCAGCGTGTACTCTACGGTGTAGGTACTGCCTTCGATGGCATTGCTAATACTACCATTGCTCGCATCGATGGTCGTCCCATCTGTGACAGGAGGATTAAAGCTGAAGCTTCCACCTGGGCTTGCTATGTTGCTAGCAGCATTTGCATCGCCGGGACAAAAATCAGTGAGTGTAAAGCTAGCATCGGCCGCTGCCTCCACATTTACGGTCACGGAGAAGTCGGTATTTACATTGCCGCAGGCATCCGTATAATTCAACTGATAGGTTGTCGTTTCTGTTGGACTAGCACTTGGACTTTGTGCATTTGCATCATCCAGTCCGCTTGCCGGACTCCAACTGAAGGACTCTGTCAAATTGGGATTATTGAAAGTGCTGAAGGCATTGATCGTGACCGCTTCACCAGCGCAGATATCATGTGGTCCATCGACAGATAAGAAACACTGCTCAAACTTTAGTTGATGAAGATTATTGTATCCTCCGGTAGAGGAAGTAAATCCCCACCAGACATCACTGGTACTACCAAAAATTTCCTGCACAATGTCATAGCTCAAGCTCAGTCGAAGATCACAATCAAAATAGGCATCCATTGTATTAGTCAAGGGATCCCAATCAAAGCGCACTATATGATCCAGTCCATCTTCGGTATTTCCGCCAGCACTGCTCATATCCACAGGACCAGCAAGATTGTTAGCTGAGGCATGATCGGTTACGCCATCACGTAGAAAGGCCAAATGATCGTTTTGAGGATCGCTGTTGAGCTGTCCGGTTGCAGGGTTGTGATAAGTATCAAACTCAATAGCAAAGGAAGGGCTAATACTATTATCATATCCGATAAACTGCCCGCCTGTTCCCAGTGCCGTGAGTCCATTGCTCTGCAATACAAAGACAATTCCATCTGCTCCATTGTCGTCATTGGCACCAAGAGAGATCACAAAATCCAGCTGAAATGGCTCATCAAGACTGATCTGCACATCACTCCACAGACTACCGAGTTGCGCATTCTGTGCTTGAGTGAGAGCATAACAACCATCACTCTCCAATTGGGCATCACCATTCAGTGTATATTGCGCACATACCGGCGTAACCCAGATCAGTAACAACCAAAACGGTGAAATCTTCATAGTGTCGGTGATCTTGTAAAGCGATTGGAATTTTCTTTCAGTTTGGGCATTCCCATGCCATCAAATCGCATTTGGCGTTGTGTTACTTTGTCTATCAAATGATTCGTCAGTCCAAAGTCGCAATTGCATTCTCTTTGCCTTGATTTTTGGTGGAAACAGGTTATTGTAGTTAGACCGATATTTTCGTAATATCCGTTCATCTTCTTTGATATTTTGAAACCTCTTTATCACATCGTCTAGAGGTCCAAGCTCAATTCCCTCCCACCTACGACTCTTGATTTCTGCTGCCACATAAGTAGTTCCCGATCCTCCAAATGGATCAAACACCAAATCACCTTCTTCTGTGGACATTTCAATAATTCGATCAAGCAGCTTGATTGTAAGTTCGTTTGCCTCCTTTCTTCTTTTGTACTTGTTGTGCCGTACAGGTGGAATATCATACCAAACATCAGTTAAGTTGACGCCAAGTGGGTTCATCTTATTCTTGTACCCTCCATAGTCCTTTAGGTCAGACAGACATCGTTTGCACACTTCCATTGGTAGCCTATCAGGTTTGAAAATCTTAGGTTTTCCTTTTGAATAGTAGAGCAGTGAGTAGTGACTAGGGTACAATCTGCTGTTAATCGGCAGACTAAACTTGATATCAACTGAAATCCAATGTCTGAAAAGTAACTTTTGATTTAAATGATTGGCTAGATAAGTATTCCATTTGGGAATATTCCAAACAAACAAACTTCCGCCTGGCTTCAATAGTCTAACACATTCGTCAAGCCAACTAAAGCACCATCGTAGATAAGAGTGATGAGACACATTGTCATCATAATCAGACAAATAGAATTTGTCTAGATTGAATGGAGGGTCCGCAAAAATCATATCGTATTTGTTTGATTCCGTTTGCCTCATGAATTCCATACAATCTCCTTGATACAAAGTCCCATATTTCGTCTGATACTCAGGAGAGTGCACACCCCTCGGCTCTTCCTTGTCGGAAGAAGTGACGGAGGTTACCAACAGTTCTTCATTTCGCAGCAAAGCTTCATAGACCTCGCTATCAAAAATCCCCATTCTAATCTTCAGTTGTAGAGCGCTGATACCAAGAGTTCCCTTGATCACCGCCATGTGATGCTCAAATGGAAGTATATGGTTCTGTTGATACAAATCGAGTTCCTTCACCTTCACTTTCAATCTCTTAGCAAGTGCTCGTACCTCAATCCTATTTTCTGGTCTCAGACCCAGACTCTCATAAAAACTCTTCATTGTCACTATTTGCATCAAATATACCACTGTAGACTATAGTCTGCAAGTTTATCTCTCTTTTTAGATGACCTTTGCATCAATACTTTTTAAGGTGATTGAAAAACAATTCGGAAAAATATTAAGAAAGAAAAGACTATCAAAGGGTTTGTCACAAAACAGACTTGCTCTAAAATCTGACCTTGACAGAACCTACATTTCTCTCTTGGAAAGAGGTCTACGCATGCCCACCATAGAAACTCTATTTAAGATTGCAAGGGCCTTGGAAGAATCACCTTCGAAGATCGTATGTCAGTTACATAGAGCCTGTGAAAATAATAACAAGTAAAGAATTAATTTCTGTCGGAAGCATAAAATCTGATTCAGAATTCAAGTTGGCTTGTCGGGAGATAAATCAGGCGATTTCATCTGTGTGTTGGGCTGATCAACATCGGTTCATAATTAACCCTACAAGGAGAGGCAATGGTGTAGTTCCCATCAAGAACAATTTCTTGGGGAGCTTGGTCGAAAATGGTTGGGAAGCTGAGGTCCGAATGAATGTTGTGGATGGTATGAGACCTGGTCCGATTGATGCTGTCAAAACGATCAAAAGGGGCAAGATTGCCGTAGAATGGGAAACTGGTAATATTTCTTCATCTCATAGAGCACTTAACAAAATGGTTGTTGGTATCCTCCAGGGTCAACTGTTGGCAGGTTTTCTAGTATTGCCACATAAGAGCCTAGCTCAATATCTGACTGACCGAATCGGAAACTATGAAGAGATTGAGCCCTACTTCGCTATGTACGCAAATCTAAGAATAGAAAAGGGGTATCTAGGAGTCTATGGAGTCGAACATGACGAGGTATCTGAAGATGTTGTGCTTATTCCTAAGGGGAAGGACGGTAATGCAAGAAAGTAAAGTTCATTCTGATCGTTTCTGGTTCTAGGCCCAGTGATATAGCTAACATTTTGTTCATACTCCTAAGTCAAAATTTCCAACTAAGTCGCCCGATGCAGCTCCTCTGCAAAGATTCATTTTATCAGCTCGCGGGTCTTTCAAATATTTGTGAATACAAGACGCACGCCTTGTGACAGCATGGCTGCGAAAAGATGGCTGGAGTACGTGATAGGATGTGAGTTTGGAGTTTGCGGAGACAGAGAATTATTCCTTCACTACCGACGAGCATAAGAGGTCTTCGCTCTGCCTATGATCATGCTTGACTGCAAAAGAGCTAGCACAATGTCATCATAAATTGCAATACACTCAGGCATCAAACAGAAAAGCCTATTTTGCGAGAAGAATACTTTTACAATTTATTTTGAAGATCGA
>JAHDEE010000065.1 GCA_020629005.1 Chitinophagales bacterium | reverse complement strand
AAACAGCCTGTACCTCCATCCAAGTCCTGCTCCGGGGAGCAGCTATTACATCGTCAATATGCTTGGAGAGCCTATACTATCCGGAACTGTGAAGCACTCTCAGATCCAGGTCGATCAACTATCCAATGGCTGCTACCTTCTAGTACTCGTATCTGATTCCAACTTGTATAATAAGAAGTTTGTAATTGCACGATAGTAACGAAATAGATAAAACAAAACACGAATCAGGCTTGAAAACATAACATAAGAAGCTGATAGCGGGGTCACAATCCATCCATATGTACTATATTAGGTTGTAGTCTCAATAACGCACCTATATACGATTCCAGCCAAACAGCCTGAACTATGTTACGACCACTTTTGCTCTCCTTGATGATTTTGTATTCTGCTTCGACGGTTGCCCAATCCTGCGAGTTTTCTCAGCTCTTGCTGAGTTCGCAGTCTGCCGTCGATAGTTTCGCAATCAATTACCCGGATTGTGTGATATTTAATGGCGATTTGTCGATCCTTGGAGCCGATTCTCTCGGAGTGGAAAATCTCAATGGGTTTTCAGCAATCCAGGAGATTAACGGCAATCTTAGTATCAGTTTAACTCAGGCCCTGACTGATCTCAGCGGTTTGGAAAATCTCAAAAGGGTATCCGGCAACCTGGTCATTTCGCATAACCAGCAACTCGAAAATATTGATGCACTGAGCAATCTTGAAACCGTAAGTGGCGACCTGGAAATTGTGCTAAATCCCGCTTTGAATGAAGTCAACCTGAGCTCCCTTGAGTCCGCCGAACAATTGCAAATAACCGGCAATGATCTGCTGAGCATTGTAGGCCCCTTTCCAGCACTGGACAGCCTTCACAGCCACTTCAGCCTAACGCACAATGATGGCATAGCGAACGCTGTTAGCTTTGAGGCACTGCAATATATAAATGGCAATCTTACTGTACAGGGTAACGATTCCTTACAAAGTATAATCGGTTTTGCAGCGTTGCACACAATTGAAGGAGATCTGAAAATTTCTCAAAACAACCTAATCACAGAAGTCAATGCGTTTCCTCAATTGCATCAGATTTCAGGCTCCCTTGAAATTGCAGACAACCCCTCCCTGTTCTCGCTAACGGGATTTGCCGAACTAAAGCGAATTGGAGCCAATTTGAATATTGAGAACAATACCACACTCAATAACATAAGCATTTCTCCAAATATACATAGACTTGGAGGCAGTCTTACACTCTTGGAAAACCCCGGTATCAATATCATTGCCCCCTGGCTAGAACTTGATAGTCTGCACCAGGATTTGCGACTCGAGGGCCTGACAGCTCTGCCTAACTTAGACATGCTAGCCTCGGTGGTGCATGTGCAGCGAGCACTGAGTATCCGCAACTGCTCCCAACTGGAAAACCTGGTTGGACTGGAGAACCTGCGTACAGCTGGCCAAGAGGTTGTGATCAGCAACAACGCATACCTTAACTCTATTGAACAAATTTCAAACCTGGAAACGCAAAATCTGGAGGTCTTTATTTTGGGCGATAACCCACGACTTTTTCAATGCACTCTCCCCAGCTTTTGCGATTTTTTCAGCTCTACGGATTTGCCTGATTTTCATGTTTTTTCATCGATTCCTCCCTGCGATCAAGCGAACCTTAAAGCCAGAGCCTGCGGAGAACTGGCTGTCGATGAATGCATGATTGAGGGACTCACTTGCAATAACTACTACCCCTTGGATAGCCTGCATGCACAGCTACCTGATTGCAGAATTATTCACGGATCACTGAGACTTACCAGTAATTTTGGGGATGATAATACTGAGTCAAAAATCACCGAGGTACAGGGTGATCTGGTAGTGCAAAATTCAGACCTTAGCGCAATTCCCGGCCTGGAAAACGTGCAAACAATATCTGGAGATTTAATCTTCAAAAACACTAGCATGCAACAATTTCCAAACTTAAGCTCTGTCACAGAGATTGGAGGCTCATTGCATATTCTGGAGAACAGACAGCTGACCTCTCTAATAGGGTTTCCTTCAATCACCGAACTGCCAGGCAACCTTTGGGTACAGGAAAATGACCAACTGGAAGGATCACCTACATCGCTTGCGCTCACGAGAATTATGGGTTATTTTAACCTAATCGGAAACCTATCATTACAATCTCTTCAAGGCTTCGAAAATTTGCAACAAATTGACAAGTTCTTCTTCGTAAGCGACAACAATCAAATGTCAAATTTTTCCGGCTTGCAATCACTAAACCGCATCGGCAAGCACCTGCATATATACGCTAATCTTAATCTATACAGCCTTGCTGGCCTCTACAATCTAGAGAGTGTTGGCGGTGCCATCCATGTGGTCAATAACCCTCAACTTCAATCCATATCTGCAATCAATCAGGTTCATCACGAATCCTTTACTGGCCTCAATATCATTGGCTGCCCTGTACTTTCGCACTGCAATTTGAACAATATTTGCAGGTGGTTAGAAGATAATGAGGAGCTAACAACTATTTCGATGAACGCCAGTGGCTGCGAAAACAATGAAGAGGTAATGCAGCAGTGTAGCAACAATATAATGCCTCCTCCAGGTCAATCGAATTCCCGAATCCGAACCTTTCCGAATCCGGCAAATCAGTTTGTAAGTATTTTGGGCTTGAGCGCCGAGGCTCATTATTCGATCTACGACAGCAAAGGCAATTTGAAAGCCCAGGGTGGGACTCTTCAATCTGAGATCCCAGTAGACCATCTTTCAGAAGGTCTCTATCTGCTCAAGATTCACAACGAAAAGGCACAGCACATCACGCGGCTACAGGTAATTCGCTGATGCCCATCCTTGCCGATTTCCTGAACAAAAAGAGGCTGACCAATTTACCGAATCTCAAACCTCAGTCCAGATTTGACAAGCGTTTATTTTTTTGGAGCGAAGCCACGTACGTTCTAGTACCGGGCTACCCGTGCTCTGCTATTATTCGTACCCCATCCAGCTGTTCCTGCAATGCCACTGCTGTCTCCTCCTAAGGTCGGAGCCAGCATTGGCATGCAGTCACTACGCTGGCTGGCGCACTCATACCGCGACGCCCGGGGCTATTTTGACACTATGGTTTTTTGCTCAGGCAAAAAGGTCTCAATACTCAATTAAGTGCAGCAACTTTCTCAAGCGAATTCCTCACCGCTGATCGATAATCTTTGCGATGTACTCGCACACGATGTCCACATCCAACAAGCTTGTGAAGGTTTGCAGAAGGATAGACCTCCTGTAGTTTCTCGGCGTGATGGTAAGGGATCAGCAGATCCTTATCACCATGAAAGATATCTACAGGACACTTGACCTTAAGAATGTGCTGCTCCGAATTCATCGGATAGCGCAGGAGGGAAATTGGAAAAAAGGGCAACTTCTCTCCTACCAATCTTTTCAGACTTGCGTAAGGGGATGTTAGCAAGAGCCGGGCTGGATTATTGGTCGCTGCCAGTTGCGTTGCCACTCCTGTGCCCATACTGGTACCGGATAGAACAATCTGATCTTCAGGATACGATTGCTTGAGGTAATCGTATGCTAGTTGTGCATCCGCAATCATCTGCTCTTCGCTGTCTATTTTCCCTTGGCTTTTGCCATAGCCCCGATAGTCAGAGTAAAGTACATCATATCCAATGTCGGTGAAAAGCCGGTGTCCCATACCCCATCTTCTGAGGGTGCCACCGTTGCCATGCAGAAATAAGACGACTCCCTTGGGCGCTGCATTCTTAAAGTGAAGGTGATGTAATTTCTTTCCATCTTCAGACTGGAGTACAACTTCTTCAAAGTCATGCTGAAACTGAAACTGGTAACTTTCATTCAGTCTGTATGGGTGAAAAAGGAATTTTTCCTGAGCGAAATATAGAATTGCCATTGCCCCCAGATAGAATAATACTAAGGTGGCAAGAACAATTAGCAGCTTTTTCATACTTATCTATTCCTTTATGGTTTGCGATCCAACTATGCAAACGCAATTCTTGCTGATAAGTTAAGTCAGCACAAAAAAAGCTGACACTGCTGTTTACCTGCTACCAGTTCTCTTGTCCAACATTAATCGCAATCCCCTTCCATATTTGCAATCCACTCACGGATCAGGTCAACCCCTTCCGTATGTATCACAGATCGGGCAAGTTCCGGCATTGCAATATCGATTACTGTGGAATTCATACGATAGATCAGGATAGAGCTATCTGGCTTCCCAGGCAGGATACCATACTCCAAACCACCCGATCCGCTGCCTGCGGCGATCGGTGATTTGCAAATTCCCAACTTGGCTGGATCAGTTTCGGAGAAACGAAGAAAAAGACCGCTGTTTTTTGCCGGACCTCCTGCTCTATGACAATGGGCACAGTTGGTGTCGAGATAAGAACGAGCTCTAAGATTTAGGTCTTCGCTGTCATCCTTCCAGAGAGCAGCGCGTGGAGCTTCGCTGCTTGATGGTGCATTACGTAGCATTCCTAGTTCCATCCATTTGTCTAATTGATTCATGCGCCCATCTGCATAATCAAAGTCTTTGTTCAGGTTACGTGCAGTTGGACCAATAGGCAAGATGGCAGCATCAACATTGTGACATCCTTTGCATTCATTCTTGTTGGGAATAAGGTAGTTGGTGCTTCTTTCGCTGCCATCATAATGAATCCAATCTACCTGCACCTGACCTCCGATTACAGAGAATTCTGCTTCCGTTTGATCTTCATTCCACAAATAGCTAAACGGCTTCCAGCCATCAGAATACTTGACCAGCAAGCGGGTTTCCAGAATGTTTCTACCGGCACCAATGTTGCTGAGGTCATCTTCGAAATAGAAGGTTTTGATCATTACTGTGCCGGTCGGAAAATGGAATACTTCATCTTCCTGATAGTTGGCCGAAACGGCATCAGGGGGAAGGTAAATGAATCTGGCCTTCTGAGCATAATCCGAAAACAGAGGGGTGGCCAAATCATAAGGCAATACTCCTTCAGAAGGTCTCATGTCCTTAAGATCACCCTCAAAAAAGTTGTAATCTGACAGATTATCATAAGGTAGGTAGAAAAGCTCATAGGTAGGTCCTGGCTCTTCTGGTTCATCGTCGGAACATTGCGAAAAGCTAAGACCTACCAGGAGCATGCTCAGCAGCAGGATTATCTTGTGATTTGGGACCATAGAATTGCAACAATTCAGCTACTGACAAAGTTTTTTCGCTTACTCAGGTTGGGGAGCAGTTACCGATATAGGGTCAAGTGTATTGCCCTCGCACAAAAATGGTGTGATATCATCATTCTTATCCTGGAAGAAAGAAGCGATATCTGTGGCTCCAAATGTAACAGACGGATCTTCATTGATACAGAACTGGGCCACACCTTCTGCAAGATTCGGATCTACCTGACTGTCCCAGATGATATCAGGCATATCAGCAGGATCGGGGTAGCCAAGATTACCTGTCATTAGACCGCCAATTAGGTTCATCTCCTCCTGATAGGGCACACTTGATCTTATCGTATTGTTGTGAATGTATACATCGCTGCAATAAGCATTGTAGTTATCATCATTGATATTTTCACCTGCCAATGCTACCAGCGTAGTAAATGATACAATTCCAACACCCATCACCGCATTATCAATAATTTCATTATTAGTCACTTCAATGCCAGTATTAGCCAAGAGCATGATCCCACAGCCGGGGGGTACAGCTTCTACCATATTACCGGCAGGAGCAAAGTTTACATGATTATTGTTTTCCAGCAAATTGTCGTACACGCGCGTCCCAACTCCATTGCCAATCACTGGCAAACCAGGCAGGCTGAATACAAGCAAACCTCCGGTATTGTTGGTACAAGTATTGCCATACACCTCTGCATCCGTACAGTTTTCAATTTCAATACCAGCTACATTTTCCTCACAGTAGCTGTTTCTGACGATCACCTTATCGGATTGTCCTACATAAATACCTGCATCTGAAGCCCCCCGTATATAAACATTATCTACAAGTACGTTTGTTGAGGTCACAGGATAGAGTGCGTAGGCGCCGTTGGTTTCGTCAGCTGGTCCATTATACTGGGCTGCCATATCCATAAATGTAATTCCATCGCAATCCTGGAATTTAATATTATCCCCAGTTGCATCCTGCACCGTCAGATCATGCATTAGGAACGAGTTCAGATTCTCTCCAATAATACCCTCAGCACCAGCGGTTTGACCGGAAAAATCCAATATGGTCTCTGCCTGGCCAGCCCCTCGAATGGTGATATTATTTTTGTCGCGAATACTGATCGTGTTAGTAAAGTTATAAGTACCCGCTGCAAGTTCTATAGTTGTCCCATTTTCCATAGTAATCAGAGCCTCTTGTAACTCAGCCTGAACATCCTCTGAAGGAGAAATCTGGATAACAGAATCATCCTGTTGCTGTTGTTGCTGATTGTCATCATCATCGTCGTCTTTACCACAACCTGTAAATGTAAGCAGGGTAAAAGCCGCCAGAAATAGCGCTAAAAGTAAAAATTGAAGCTGTTTCATTGAATTCATGGTTTATTGTGAATATCTGCTACCAACCCTGAAAATACAAAAAGTCGCAATTCATTGCAATTGGCAGGTCTTTCCTCAACACCGGAAACAAAGAAAGGCACCCTCAGAATTAGAGGGTGCCTTTACATATAAAATACTACTGCCCAATAGTCTATTCAATGATCAATTTGATCGTTTTAGTATGATGTTCACCGGTCACACGAGCTAGATAGATACCAGCTGATACTCCCGCTAGCGAGACCTGGTGCCTGACTCCAAACATGGCCTGGCTATAGACCTCTCTTCCCTGTAGATCAAAAACTTGCAGTGCAAGTGCTTCTGTCTGCGGAAGACTCAATTCAAAACTGCCATTCGAAGGATTTGGAGACACTGTGACCTCCAGTTCTTTGGTCTCTTCTATGGCCACGCTTTCACCGTTTCTAAGATCTGAGAAGCCATCAACTGGACCAAAGTAGAGTAGGTTGAGTGTTTGCTCAAACAACTCGGGCCCATGCGTAAAGCAGTCATATATTAAAGAACCTGAGTAATTCTGAAGATCGAGATCCCCATAGCAGTTTATGCCAGGCCCTCCCTCACAGACAATATTTCCAGCGCAATCATATACTATCGGAGCAAGCCCCTCCGTACAACCGGCAGTTCCGTAAGCCGGGTCTGTGTAGTAGTAAGTGTCGATACCATTGTCGAATTGATAAATTCGGTTCTCGGTACAACAATTTTCTTCATTGACAAGGGCATTCAACCATGCAAGCTCGTTCACAGGATCTTCCACAGCACTACAGTCTTGCTGGTAGCAATGCCAGAGCAATTGTGGATTTGTAAGCTCACCGGTTAGAATCCCATCGCAAGTCTGCTCACCTTCCTCACGGCAGATGAATTCTCCATCCAGAGTGTAGTAATCAACGGAGTTGATATCCAACTCACAGCCTTCGATATAAGGTTCTCCAAAGGCAAGAACGGTGCTATTATCGTAGCAGTAGGCTACCAGACTCGGATCACATTCACAGGAAAGGTCTATCAAATCCAACATGTTGTAGAACCAGGTAATGTCATCGTCCGTCACCGTTTGGCAACCTGAAGACTCTTCACACTCCCAGAACAGGTACCCTGACATATTATACAGACCTAAGTCATTGTAACAATTTGCAGGATAGCTACTGCTACACACCAATTGCCCGTCGCAATCGTAAACCTGAGGTACCAGACCAGAAGGGCAATCAGCAGCTCCTCCACTGAGTGAAGGCTCCACATAGAACCAGTGATCTGTACCGTCCGTAAAACGGAATATCTTCTTCATTCCGCAACATCCTTGTATTTCCAGCAAATCTTCGAGCCATGGGTAATCTGAAAGGGTAGACTGTCCGGGATCTTCAGGACATGAATAGTCAGGACAAGCCCCCGGCTCAAAGATTCCAATTCCAGCTGCTATAGCGTAGCAGGGATTATCATAGGTGTTTCCATCGCAACCACATACCGGGAAATATTCCTCGGTGCAAAGATCAGTGTAAGGAAGCTCTTCAACACAATCAGCAGCCTTAATGCAAATGATATTCATGACAGGCAATTCCTGAGCATTGCAGCTCATTGGTGGAACTTCCGCTCCAGAGCCTGTGAACCAAACATTTTCGCCAGGTACTAACGGAATAGTGCTACCGGACGGCAACCAGCTTTGTCCTCCTGGATAAGGAGTAATAACTATGAGTTCTTCGCCATCACAAACGATAGATTCAACAAATGCAGGAGTTGTCGGCACACAATTATCTTCGCAGTCCAACACCGTGCCTAGGTCCGTAACAAATCCATATTGATCAAAACAAAAATCATATCCAGTATCATCCAAACAGCCCACAGATATACCTTCAGCATTGTACACGTATGTTGGGAATGGTCCCAGACACAAGTTTTCAGGACCTGGGCCAAATACAAAGTAGTCGAGGTTATTGTAGCAAATATGGCGTACCTCATAATCACAGGCACAAGGGACCTCAATGCTAATCTCCTCAAAGACATCGTAAATCCAAGGAGCTTCTGTTAAAGGATCTTCGATCTGGCATCCGAGCACTGGTGGCTCACAGCTATAAATCTGGCTTGCAGACAAAGCGCCCAATCCAAAGATCTGGTAGCAGTTGTTTCCAGGTTCTGATTCACAAAGCAAGTTACCATAGCAATCATAGAGCAGGGCCGGAGAATCCGCACAACCCGGTGTATTAAAGGCATCATCGATATAGAAGAATGGAAACTCTGGTCCTTCAAATTGAAACACTCGATTGAATGCGCAGCAATCTCCTTGCGAAAGCAGGTCATTGAGCCATGCAAGATCCTCAACGGCATTTTCAAATTCACAGAATTCGATCGGCTGACAAGGATCAATTTCCGCAATCTGAATACCTACTTCCAGAAAATCAGGACACTGCTCTCCATTGCTTCCTCCAATACCTCCCCATTGGCAGATCTGATCTCCCTGGCAATCCAGCAGCAGCGTTGCCCAGTCCGGACCTTGCTCGCAGTTTGCAACCAGAAATACCGTCTCGCCATTATAGTCATACTGCGAGATTCCGAGACCAAGCCATTGTTGCAGCCAGGGCAAGTCAGACAAGGGATTTTCGAATAAGCATTCCTCTGGCCCACATGATTTCAACACCTCAAGCAATTGGGCTGTATCCCAGAAGGTAGGGCAATTTTCTCCATTAGCACCTGCTTCACCTCCCCAGTCGCAAATGTAGCCACCATTACAATCATACAGGACAGACCACAGACCACCCTCAACTGGACAATCCCCAACAAGAAACACATCGACTCCCTGATATTCATACCAATGCACAAATCCTGCATTTTCAAGCGGATCTGCAAGAAATTCCAGTTCGCTCGGATCAGCAAAGAAGCAAATGGGAGCACAATTACCCCAGGTGTATTCTACACCGGCACACACGGCATCGCAGGCGGTGGTATAGGTTGCTCCATCCGATCCACAAACAGGACCAAAAAGCAAGTTGGCGGGACAAGCACATGGCTCGTTACAAGCTTCAATCACCACAGGATTTTCAGCAGTTGCGAAAAAATCGGGACATTCAAGATCACCTGGGAAGAAGCCTCCCCACTGGCATACCTGCTCCCCTGAACAATTGTACAGGATTGCTTGTCCGTCGAGCGGGACTTCGCACTCGCCGACAGAAAAGTAGTAGTCGCCATTGTAGAAATATTGCGTGATTCCACCTTGTCCGATGTATTGCTGCAGCCAGGGCAGGTCGACAAGTGGCTCTTCAAATTGACAGGGCTCCGCTGGCGGACAGCTTTTCAGTTCTCCAAGATACTGGGCAACGAGTTCGAAATCCGGGCAGCCTTCTCCGCTACCACCTCCAATTCCTCCCCAAGAGCAAATCTCCTGGCCCAAGCAATCAAACAGAATGGCTGATGCATCGACTATTCCACCACAGTCACTAAAAAGAAAAACTTCCTGTCCTTGATACTCGTACCACTGAATCAGACCCGCTGTTTCGTAGTTGTCAATAATGAAGGGATTTGCATAAGGGGATTCTGTGTCGCAGGCGGGAAGACAAAAGCCATCACCGTATTCCAGTCCCAGGCAAACAGCATCACAGGCTGTTTCATATTGATTACCATCTGAGCCGCATACTGGCCCATAAAGTAAGTCAGCCGTACAGGGGCAGGGACAAGCGCCAAGCTCCCACTGAAATATTCCTTCACAGTAGGCAACGCTTGGATTATCGTAAGTCACGCCATCACTTCCACAGACTGGGAAAAGCTCCTCGGTAATATTACATCTCGACCAGATGATATCCCCAGCTGTCTCTTCGTCAAATCCATCACAGGTGGAACCGACAAATCCCCCTATTTCGCAGAGATAGTCTCCTTCACAGGTGTAGATTAGCCAAGGCACATCGTCCCAAAAAAGGCCAGGAATAAACACAAAAACAGGTTCTCCATTGTATTCGTAGATCCGGCAGAGTTCATACTCATCACGCGCATCAACAAGCTCTTGAAACCAAGCCAATTCATTGTAGGGGTCTGTGCTGCTACAGCTTTCCGGACATTCGTCAAGTACTTCAAACTCATATGTTGTAGAGCATCCTTGATCATTGCTCAATTCCAGGGAGTAATAGCCAGCATCCAAACCCTCAATGGTCGGCGTAGTCGCACCGTTCGACCACAAATAAAATTCTTCCTCATCTGCTGAAGGATAATAGTTGGGACTAATGCTGCCATCAGATCCAGCACAGCTTGCGTTGACCACTGCATTGAATGTGCTTGCGTAAGTTCCGTTACTCAGCATCTCCAATACGACCCGCTTGAAGCTAGTACAACCTTCAGCATCTTGCACTACCGCAATATAGGAGAAGGTCCGCTCCGGATCAAAGCCTTCGTAGAACCATACACCGGAATCCAGGTTGTCCAGGTTTTCACCAGAGCCAATTTGCTCCAGTCCACTATTGTACCAGGTCACTTCAAAAGGACCGGCCCCCTCGATAGACAAACTAATTGCGCCATCCGCAGCCTCAGGGCAGGTTTGCGGAGTAACTTCTGCAGTGATTTCCGGACCGCCCTGATCATTAATTTCGTACAATGCACTGCGATAGCTAAAGCCTATTCCAACGCTAAATTCGTACAGACCTGCTGGCAGCGCTGCTGGCTCTTCAACTTGCTCGCTTGCAAGCACGTCTCTAAGCGTCTCATAAGGAGTTTCTACTACTGTAGAAGTAGGATTGACTACGTAGCTATAGCTATATTGCCCTTCAAAGCTGCCGTCGCTGTTTCCACAGCTCGGACGGTCAATAATCGCAGGCTGGAACACGATCTCAATTTCCGGACCATAGGTAGGTTGAATCCAGGCAAGTTCCTCCAGCAGAAAACCATTGTGATCCGCCCATGCAACAACTTCAGGATATTCCATTTCCCTTACATACAGATGGTTACCTGTTTCGCGAATATGCTCTGCCAATTCGGCTGCCCCACTCTCTCTCATCAGGTACCCAACTGCACAGGCGGTATTTGCATCATCAATAAAATAAGGTGTCCTAATGCTGTGTCCACTGTTCTTTGGAAAAAGTCCACGCTCTCTGTATTCTCCCAGAACTTTCAGGCTTTGAGCTCGTCTGGCAATCTGTACTTCTGTAAGTCCTTCTGGGGTCTTAGCCAACAATTCCTGCTGTACCAACCCAAGGTGATAACGAATAATTTCCTGATCGGAGCTGAAGGCGTATTGATGATGCACAGGAAGATGCTGCGCATCTTTCTGCACCCACTCTCCATTCAGTTTACAGAGGTTTGTATAGACCTGATCTGCCGGCAAATCCGGGATTTGCGCATTTAATCCGGCGCCTAAAAGCACAAGAATCAGAAGACTGCTGGCTGTGTGGAATAGATTTTTCATCTGACTACAATAAGGTTTCATAAAAAGGGATTTAGGGTTAAAGTCTGTTAGGGTTAAAGTCTATAACTGTGTCGAGCTTGGGGATTAGCTATTCTGCTGAGGGATTTTCGACTTTTCCGATGAAAAGAATAGCACCGCTCTCCTTTTCACTCAGCACCATTAAGAATGGCTTATTAAATCTGAGGCTAGGCGGCAAACTGGTAACAGCAACACCGACTGAAGTTACTGCAGCAGCAGTGGTTCCCTCCTCATCAAGTTTTAAGTAGGTTTTGTGCAATACCTTGCTGATCTTAAGTGGGCCACAGTCAGTACCTATCGCGGTCAGATTGGCGCCAGATTGGAATGCTTCGGCCATACCCATGTTGGAAAGAATTTCGCCATAAGAAATTTCGAAATCTAACTCTAGCTTTGGCAAGCTGAGCTCCGCAACAAAAGGGCTTCCCAAGCCCTGACTTAGGTTTTCCCATTCGGTACGAGAGAATCCTTGTGCCAGCTCCTCTGCACTAATGTCGTCGGAAGGCCTAAGTAAGGTCATGGTAAACAAAGAGTCTCCATAGGCCAACTCAATAGCATCATAGTTTTCACCTGCATACATGGCACGGCTTGTACCTGACTCACTCATCATTGGAACACTCAGCCACTCTCCGTCTGAAGTTTGAAAGCCGCTTTCCCAGGTATCATCTGGATCGAATGGTGTTTTCCATAGTCCCTTGAAATAAATTGCATTGATCAGGAACATCACCTCCTCAGGTGTGATCTCTTCCAGAATCTCCTCTATCTTACCATCCGTATTATCGCTCACCCAGCTGTTGATCACATCAACGGTGGCAGGATTTCGAAAGTCCTCTTCTGAGCATTCTGCCTCATAGTACAGCTGATTGGTATCCAGGAATTGATCATAAGGACTAATCCCAAGTGCATCCCACCAAATGGAATTCGCTACGTCGAGTTGCACAGCAGGATCCAGGGTTTCGAGGTTTTGATAAACATCTCTGTAGGCAGAGTTGATTTGATCAATTTCAAGATCGGAAAAGCCAAGGGTTGAGCTAATCGCCTCGCGAGTGCTTCCCGCTGCGCCGTTGTTTAACATGGACAAGGCCATGCTCACGCTAAATGGTGAGATAAAGACATTTTCTCCTGCATCTGCATTGGCACAGGTACGTTTGAAGATTTCAAATGTAAAATCATTAACGCCACTAAGCAACTTCTGCCGCTCTTCGGGAGTAGCCGGAACAACTTCTACCGGGTCGGGTGTTTCATTCTCATTCTCGCCGGGGTTTTCGTTTTCAGTCGTATTTTCATTGATCACCGGATCTTCATCCTCGCAACTGTAGAAAGCTCCGAGACAAAGCAGCAGTGATATTAACCAAATTAAATTCTTCATGATAATAGTAGATTTAGGGCAAAAAGAAAAAGATATTCAATCAGTAAAAACAGAGTAGGTTACTTTAGTATAATTTTTTCTGACAAGGACAAATTCGGACTTCTCAATTGAACAACATATACTCCTGTCGGCAAATCAAGCAGATCGATTCGCATACCAGGATGGTAAGTGTCTGACCATACCTCACGACCATGCAAATCAAACACCAGCACTTCGGCACGCTCAAGCGCATGGGCTTCGTTGAAGACAAACTGTCTGCAAGCGTCCGCAAGACCGCTAAGCAGTCCCTTTTCCCGCATCGAAGGAATCTTTACACTCTTTGATTCATACCAGTCATCGTTGATGACCAGTCCGTCTCCTTCACAATCTCCAACAAGGAGGCTCACATAGGCGGTGTCCAGCATTCCATCATTGTCCTGAGCGATAAGCGTTACCAAATCCAGTCCTTCAAAAGCAGGAAGAGCAGTGTAAACCACTTGGCTATCGTTAGCCAGCGAGAGCGAACAGAGAAACAAGCTATTCATGTCGACAATGCTATAGAATTGCTCAAGATCGCAAAACTGCGGATTGAGCGTAACCGGCTGCATGGGTTGTGTGCAGTAAACGCTACTATTCGAACAGTCGTTACTTACTTGTAGATGAACCTGCGCTTCGAGAGTTGCCTCACCACATCCAGTGGAAATACATAGTTGATAAGTGAAACTGTCTGCACCTTCAAATCCTTCATTTGCAACGTACAGCAACTTATCTCCGACGGCAGTCAAACTTCCGTTGGCCGGAAGCTGCAGCTCACAAAAGTCGTCAATCTCCGTTTGTGGCATACCCCACTGAGACAGCAAATCAGCTTCCAAAAGAGCGCTTCCCTCCACCTCATAGTATATATCTAAGGCCGGTAACTGTTCATTTGCGGTGAAGAAGTTCACTGCAACTTTGGCTTCGACCGGTCCTGAATCAGCACATAGCTGGTATCGGATTTCTGCAGCCCCGAAAAAACCAGGCACGGGAGTCACCAATAAAGTACCCTCATCGTAGATAACATCGATGAATGGCGGATAACTTAGTTGGCAGATGACAGCATTATCATGCAGCAAATCATTGCTAAGTATATCTATCGCCGCTGTCTGCTCACACAAAACAGAAATAGAATCCTTACGAGCGATCGCTCCACCTCCGTTACATGGGCCTAGTGTATAAGCAGCTATACCGTATTGAAAAATTGCTTCACAGGCATTGTAATAGTTGACTCCGTCACAGCCGCAAACAGGTGCTAATTGATCTTCACAGTCCATAAGGGGGTCCTGCAATTCAACATTGTAACATGTAGGAGGACAAGGACCGGGAGACCATTGCAACACACCGTGCTTATACTCTGCAATGCAGGCATTGTCATAGGTTTCTCCATTGCAGCCACAAACAGGCTCGAAGATCCCAAAACAGGCTATATCCATGTCTACCGCTGTGTCCTCTACACATACTTCATGACAGGTCCCGGGGGTCCAGGAAGTCTGGCCACCCACCTGTTCGGCAAGACAGGCATTTTGGTAAGTGAGTCCATCACAGGCGCATACTGGCTCATATGCCGACCCGCAAGTGGGTTCTTCTACTACAAGCTCTTCGTCTGTGCAGATGGAACATTCAGGCGGATAAATGAAGAGTATTTCGTTGCACTGAGTCAGTGCTTCTAAAAGAGTCTCATCCGGCATCTCCACATCATAGGATTTGGTCTCTCCATCATACTCAACAGGACCTAGCAAAAGCGCCGCAGTAACATCGATTGGAAGTATGCAGATCATATTACTGGAGTAGGTTGTCACCGTTTGTCCAATACCATTCTCGAACAGCTTATCAGAGGCATAGAATCCATTTGGATCATATAGGAATCCACCAGTTGTTGCATTATCCACAGTGATATCAACTGACCAGGAGCCATCACCATTGCAATAGGGCACTCCATGACTTACGTCGAGTTGCAAGTGATTGTAGAATGTTGTTTCCGGTCCACAAGTACTAATACTAACACAATCTTCAGCAAGTACATCTATATCTTCTTCTGATCCCGCGGTGTTGAAATCGTTGGTGGAGCCAGTAGGACTAATCAGTTGCTGCAAGCAATAATAGCCGGCAGGTAAGCCGCTCAGCTCAACCGTGGAAGACGGCACGAGGGGAGTAACAAATTGACCATCATCTGCAGAAAGAAAGAACGTAGAAACATAATTTCCGGTGCTCAAGCCGATGTTAGTTTCGAAAGTTGAATCCGCCGGTTCTGTCAAAATAAGGGCGTCTTCAAGATCAATAATAAGCTGTTCTTCACAAATAATAGGTGCTACCGCGAAACCTAGACTAGCTTCAACATCGCAGGGATCCTGAGCAAATACTATATTACTCAGCAACATTAATGCGAAAATCAAAACTAGTCTTGGTGTCTTCATTAGATCTTGTTTCATCGCGATATTGGGTAGGTTAAACAATCGAGTTAAAGGGTTCCTCTTGTTTCTGAAGACAATTTACGGCCATCTGCTACCCTGATCAAACCAAGTTTTTTAGATTTGTAGAAACCCAAACAAATGTCAAAACCCAAAAGGTCGAAAAAAGCGGATAAACTGTATACCTTGATCAAGTCGCTGACAAAAGCTGAGAAGCGTTATTTCAAGCTTTACACTGCTTTGCAAAAAGGAGACAAGAACTACCTAAATCTATTCGAATACCTTGACAATCAAGAAGTTTTTGACGCAGAACGCACTCAATCACATTTCAAAGGACAGACTTTCTCTAAGCAATTACACGTCACTAAAAATTACCTTTTTCGACTGATCCTCAAAAGCCTGCACCAATACAATATTGACAAAAATGTAAGATCCCAAGCGGAAGAATTGCTGGCCTATGCCCGCATTCTTAATGCCAAAAAGATGCCCAAAGAGGCAATTAGATACCTCAAAAAGGCCAAAAAGCTGGTCGAAGACTTCGATTTGTCCGCTTTGCAACTGGAAATCATAGCTCTGGAAAGGGCGCTTATGTATACGCAGCTGAAGCCGGATCTGTTTCAGAATTTTCTACAAGAAAATAAGGAAAAAGTAAAACTTCTGCTGACCGAGATTGACAACGAAATGACTTACTACAATCTCTACTACGATTTCCTACACTTTAACACCACCACTGGAATCCTGAGAAATGAGGAGCAAGCTGCGGCAGTGCAGAAAATCATGGATCATCCCAATCTTCAAGACCCTGATCTCGCTAGCACTTTTTTGGGGCGATGCTACTATTACATTATTTGGGCAAACTACTATTGGTTCAAATCAGATCTCAAGGGAAGGTTTGCAATCGGAGAGTCTTATCTGGCATTTCTCGAAGCACATCCGGAGCAATTGAAAGAGCAAAACAAGTTCTATGCAGCCGCATTGCAGATTCAAATCGCAAATTCACTCTTTCTGGAACGCTATGATGATCTGGACGATTTGCTGCACAAGTTAAAAACCCTACCTGAGCTTTATGATAAAGCGGGTAATCTGGGATTGAGAGAAAGAGTTGCTCCAACCTACTTCAATCTCGGACTCAACTATTACCGAAAAACCTGGCAATACGAGAAAGCCCTGGCTCTCATCGAAGAAGTGAATCAATATTTCGATAAACTAAAACCAATTCAACAAATCGTGATCAGCGATGCTATTTCCGTCATCTACTTCGTAAATGGAAAATATGAGCGATCGCTGGAATGGCTTAACAGATACCTCGATGAAAGATATGCCAGCGTCCGCTCAAATGTGCAGCATTATGGCATGATTCGCCGACTTCTGCTGCATTTTGAATTGGGCGATACGATGCTACTACCGTATCTGGTTCGTAGCACAAGCCGCAAGCTCAACAAGGAGGAAAGCTACCACCAACTAGAAAGCACGCTAGTCGATTTTTTTCGAAAGCTCGTTAAAGCTGCTGACAAAACGGAACGTCTTCAGCTGTTCAAGCAACTTAAGCAACAATTGCAGGATGGTTTTGAGTCAGATCGATTTAAGATTCCTCGATATCAGTCTGAGGATATCATGACCTGGATCGAGACGAAGATTCAAGCTAAGAGCTTTCGAGAAATTGTTTTGTAGAGGAGTCGAAGGGGCCGTCGAAGACGGACCACGAAGAACAGTATTTTCATTGCACAAGTCCTTCATTATCAGCTCCGTAGTCCGCCAATAACGGGCCTTTCGACTCCGCTCAAGGACCGTCATTGGCTACTGCATTAGTATGAGCAAAGTCCTTTTTCTGGCAGGCGAAATAGTTTTTACTCACTCTGGCTCAGCGACCGTCGAGGGCTCCGTCAATGGTTTATACTGATTCTGGCTCAGGGGACCGATTGGCTCTGAAACAGCTTGACATTGTTGATCCATGATTCCGTACAAAACAAGAAGTAAAGGAATTATTGACAAAGAAAATGAACGCTCTCGTCCCCAAAATTTTCTTTGCTCTTTGCTCCTCACTCTTTGCTCTTTGCTCCTTACGCTTTGCCCTTTGCTCCTGCCTGAGCGACCGACCGCCGGTGCAAAATAGCCGGGGGCGAAGTGGTATGAGGTAGCCAGCCAGCGTGGTGAATGCCTGCCAATATTGGCTCGACCTTAGGAGAGACAATAGTGGCAGAGCATGAACAGCTGGATGGCTGCCGAGTACAAGCGGAGCACCCGCAAGCCATCTCCACGTGGGAACCGGATTCGCTCCAAAAAAATATTCACTATTGACGATCAATAGATATGGAGTGGACAAAAAAAGGGCCACACCCTCCGGTGTGGCCCTCTACAAAAAAAGTAAAAACTATAAATTCACAAAATTCTATTTCAACAGGAGACGTTTAGTCTTGTTGAATTTTTTGCTCTGTAACTGGATGAGGTAAATGCCTTTTGACAAATTTGTGAGATCAAAAGAACGACGCAAGTTCGCTCCTCCAATCAATACATCTTCCATCACAAGACCGCCTCTTGCATCATAGATTCGCAGGTCTAAATCTTCCGGAGAATCGGCGCGAAGGGTGAATACACCATTACTTGGATTCGGGAAGATTTCGAAGTCCAGCACCGTATCGGCACCGAGCTTGTTCCGTTCATCCGGCTGAAGAATTGGATCGTTTTCGCTGGTTTCGAAAGTATCGATATTGCAAAGCTCATTTACATCCAACTCCACCTCGACGTTCTCGCAGTTCTGTGTTCCATCGCAAGCTGTAATGCTCAGGGACTCGGCACCGGAGAAGCCAGGTAATGGTACGACCTGAATGCACTTGTTATCATCCAATACTGTGATGGATGAAGCAAAGAGAGAAGACACATCGGTAATCTGATAGTCATCTGCTAAGCCACAGAAGGTAGGGCATATCAATAATGGAGTCATCGGAGCTGTGCATGCAACTATTATTTCGTTGACACAGGAGCAGTCAGGTAACTCAATCACGTTGACATAATCATTGCCACAACCGGTTACAGCATCGGTGGCAGCAAGGAACGCTACCCCTTCCTCGCCAGTAACGTACCAACAAACTGCTTCGCTGTCGGTAGCTGTGACGGTATTGCCAAGGTAGTCGGTACCAAAGATGTACTGTCCGGACCCACCACCTGCGATTCCACAAACTTCATAAAGGTTGCCCTCAACGCAAGTTGCATCTCCAACAAACTGATATTCCGGAGGATCGAAGCATTCACATCCGAATGCAGGAGGTCCGAAAGCAAACAAATAATCATTTCCACAACCGGTATTGGCATCATATGGACCAAATGACTGAAAGCCATCTGCCACTGATTCCAACCAGCAAACCGTTTCACCTGAAGTACCAACGACTGTGTTGCCTTGATAATCAACTCCCATAATGTAGGTTCCTGATCCTCCGTAAGCGACTCCACATACTTCGTATAGATCTTCACTTACGCAAGTGGGCTGACCGAGCAGCTCGTATTCAGGGCTGAACTCTACCTGGACTGTCATGCAGTTAGTAGTGAGGTCAAAGCAACCTGGGCTGTCTTGCAATTGTGTCAGTGTAGTTGCGTCTATATTGTAGGGATCAGATAGCAAGTAATTTACACCGTAAACACAGGCACCGCCAGGTAGGAAATCGAGGAAATCAAATTCTCTTTCGATGAACACGATTTCGTCATCGATAGCAATGATCCAATCCGTATCATAAGCTGGTGAAGTATTTGCTCCTTCGACTTCAGGAACGACAATTGCAAAGGTACAGAGCGTGGCTTCTTCAACTGCCATCACTCCTGCTTCAGCTTCGCAAACAAAATCACAGGCACCCGGAGTAAAGATCGGCTGACCTGACAACTCTGCGAAGCAGCTATTGGCATAGGTAACACCATTGGCACCACAAACCGGATCAACTGCTTGATTACAGATATCAAACAAGCAGTAGCCAGGAGTAAAGTAAGTAACGCCATCTGCCTGTGCGTAGCATTCATTGGCATAGCTGATACCGTTACAGCCGCATACTGGATCGACAAACAAAGGACAATTTGCTTCTACAACAATGGCCTCTTCGTCAATGCATTGATCAAGGCAAGGTCCTCCTTCGGTCCAGCTGGCGATGCCAGCGGTCAGAGCAACACATGCGTTGAGATAGGTCTCGCCATCGCAGCCACATACGGGGATATACTCGAAGCTGCAAAGAACTCCTTGATTTGCATAACAAACGTCCGAGCAATCAACACTTAGAATATCCAGAATATCAAAAGGGGTACAACCAAAGTTGTACAAAATCTGCGCGTCCAGCAGATCTTCAGGTAAAATACCTACAGCAGAGCACTGCTCCTCATCAAGGGTCTCGCCAGAATAGGAACACAGGGCACTTCCTTCGCAATCGTATACAATGTATGCCGGGCTATCCAAAGCCTGAGATTCCAGACTGGTTGTGAGCACAATCACATCTTGTCCCTGATAATCGAATAGGAAGGCGGAACAAGCATCCTGGTTGTCTATGGCTTCAAATAGCCAGGGAAGGTCAGCCGCAGAGGCAATACCACAACCGGCGTCGCTACACCCGAAGTCGCAGGTTCCTGCCGTGTAGCCTACTCCTGCAAGATCGGCAAAACAAGCATTCGGATAAGTAATTCCATTATCTCCACAGACTGGATCAATGGTATTATTGCATCCCGGATACTCACAGAATCCATAATCATAATAGGTCACCCCTGCGTTTTGTGCGTAACACTCATTTGGATAAGTAATCCCATCACAACCACAAACCGGCGCGATGTAGACCTCACAAGTAAAGACTTCATTGATCAAGGCTTCATCGATGCATTCATCGGCACAAGGTCCGGCAGTATAGTTAACAATACCAAGTGTTTGTGCTTCGCAAGCATTGCCGTAGGTAATTCCATCGCAACCACAAACAGGAGTAATATCATCCGTACATATTTCTTGCGAGCCAATCAAACACTCGTCAACGCAAATTCCTTCAAAACCAGGTACCAGGCCTGCACATCCACCACTCCATAGCAATTGACCGTCTGTAAAGTCGACTGGATCATAGCCAAGGAAGTCGCACTGAAGTTCCGGAAGGGTAACACCTTCAAAACTACAAAGAAGTTCTCCTGAGCAGTTGTACAATACGGCTTCTGTGGTACCTGCAAACTGAGAGGACTGATCTCTTCTCACATAGAATATTGTAGATCCATCCGCCGCTGTAAAGCTAGCTACGGCACAGTTAATATCACCAAAAGTAAGCTCCTGTAACCAAGGGATGGCATTGATCGGATCTGCCACATCGCAGGCGCTAGTAGAGCACTCGTTTTGGCATTCACCTGGTGTCCAGGTTACGCCAGCACAGCCGGCAAAACATGAATTACTATAAGTGATTCCATCAGAACCACAGACAGGGTCATATTGCAGAGTGCAAATACATGGACAGTCGGATTCAACAGCCCAAACAACTTCCACGAAGTCCGCGGTGTCAAAGAATTCCTGACATTCGTTGAGACCTGCAATTCCCCCATTCTGACAGAAGACTTCCCCTGTACAAGTATAGACCGTAGTAAAGAAATCGGAACACTGGGTGTTATCCGGTTCTACAACCACATAAGTTTCTCCGTTTGTTTCCCAGATGGAAACCTGGCCTACACAGTTATCACAAGGATTGCCGTTTACAATATCATCGATTACTAATTGAATATCACAAGCAGGTGGACATTCTCCTGGAGTCCAGGAAATTACTCCACTGATAGATGCTTCACAAGCGTTACCGTAGGTCTGACCATCACAAGCACAAACTGGATCGTAGACCTGTGGGCAGGCCAGCTCAAGAGAAGCAAAACAAGGTTCGATACAGACATCCTGATAACCAGGAATCAAGGCAGGCTCAGCACAAGCCGGTGATCGCCAAATTAGCTGTGAGTCCGACAATGTGTCGAAACCAATGCCTACTGAGAAACATTGATCTTCCGGTGTGGTGAAGCCACCTACCGTACAAAGATTGTTTCCTTGACAATCGAACACATTGGCAACAGGCTGGTCAGCAATCAATGGATCATCGCCGTAGTTTATGTAGACCACAAACTGCCCTTCCCAAGAGTGAACGCTGATAGCGCAAATCTCATCGCCTCCGATTCCAAACAACATATCTTGCAGCCAAGGCAATGCCAAAGGATCTGAAACATCACAGTAGCCGGCACCACATACAACCTCGCAGCTTCCTGGAATCCAGCTAACTCCTGCACAATCTGCAAAGCAGCTATTATCATAAGTAATGCCATCACTGCCACATACCGGATCAAACTGCTCTGTACAAATACATGGGCAATTGCCTTCAACCGTCCAAACAACATCAACCAGATCTGCGGTATCAAAGAATTCCTGGCACTCAGTACTTCCTGCAAAACCTCCACTTTGACAGAAAGTCTGACCTGTACAGGTGTAAACAGTAGTAAAGAAGTCAAAGCACTGTGTGTTATCAGGCTCTACAACCACATATGTTTCTCCGTTTGCTTCCCAGATCGATACCTGTCCTACACAGTTTTCGCAGGGATCAGCAGTCAGAATATCATCAACAACAGCAATAATATCACAAGCTGCTTCACACTCTCCAGCTGACCATTCAGATACTCCTGCCAGTGAAGCCCAACATTCATTTGGATAGGTTACGCCATTGCTTCCACAAACCGGCTCGACCGTATCCGGGCAAGCAAACAATCCACAATAGCCCTCTGTGTAATAAGTTATGCCGGCACTGATTGCATAGCAAGGATTGACATATACATTGCCATCACAACCGCAAACAGGCTCTATGTCGAAAGGACAAAATGCTTCTGGTGCAATCTGGCTCTCGTCAATACATACATCCAGACAAGGCCCTCCGGTCGTCCAATCGATCACACCAGCAATCTGAGCCTCGCATTCATTGCCATAAGATACACCGTCACAGCCGCATACCGGCTCATAA
Organism: Chitinophagales bacterium; assembly: GCA_020629005.1. Taxonomy (GTDB): domain Bacteria; phylum Bacteroidota; class Bacteroidia; order Chitinophagales; family UBA2359; genus JAHDDV01. The sequence continues at coordinate 4,714 of JAHDEE010000065.1, read as the reverse complement.
ATCTCTGGACAGCCAACGTTTAGGGCATCCGACGCCAAACAATCATCGATACATAAATCCGGCCCGGTAATTACAGAACCACATCCACCAGACCAGAGGAGTTTAGGATTTGTAAAGTCCGAAATATTATAACCCTGGAATCCACACTGCGCTTCTGGCAGGGTAAATCCACCGTAGATACAGATGAAATTCCCTTCACAATCATACAAGCCACCGGACGGCAGATCCGCAATCCCAAAAACTTGCTCATAATGTACGTAGATTAAGGTCTCTCCATTAGGACCTGTATAACTACCGATAGCGCAGGCTTGCCCACCTTGCAATTCACTGATCCAAGGAAGGTCTGTCAATGGATTCTCAACACCGCAGATTCCGGCAAAGCAATTTTGAGGACATTGGGTATCAGCTTCCCACACCAAATCAATCGATACAGCAGAACTGAAGAATTCTTCACATTCCTGCAAACCTGCCAATCCACCGCCCTGGCAATAAACTTCACCAGTGCAGGTATATACCGTGCTTGGAAAATCATTGCAAAGCAGGTTGTTAGGCTCCACCGATACGTAAACCTCATCATTCCATTCCCATATTATTACATCGCCAATACATTCTTCACAAGGAGTTTCACCAATCAATTCCTCTGCCAGTGCATAAGGATCGCAGGTCACTCCACATTCTCCTGGAGTCCAGGAGATAACTCCAGATACAAAGGCTGCACAGTCGTTACCATAGGTGATACCATCACAGCCACAAACGGGAGCATACTCCAGAGTGCAGAGCGCGTCAGCAGAAATGTCCAGACAAGGTTCTACACAAATATCTGCATATCCCGGAATCGTCGCTGGATCTGCACACTCTCCTTGTCTCCAAAGCAGATAAGAATCGCTAAACTCATTAGAGTCAATTCCAACAAAACTACATTGTGACTCAGCTAGCGTAAAGCCACCAACATTACATAGAGCAGAGCCCTCACAATCATACACAGTCGCAATCGGCAAATCTGCAATTTGAGGATCTTGAGTATAAGTGACATAGATCACTGACTGTCCTTCCCATGAGTGAATACTCACAGAACAAACCAAGACAGAATTCACAAAAGGATCCGGTGAAATCAGTTCCTGTAGCCAAGGCATAGACAAAGGATCGTCCATGTTGCAATGCCCTGTTCCGCAAGTGGTATCGCAACTACCCGGCGTCCAGGTTACGCCATCACAATCTGCTTCACAGCTATTATTATAGGTTATTCCATTGCTTCCGCAAACAGGGTCAATAACAGTGGGACAAATACAATCAACCGAACATTCGCCCGGCGTATATTCAACACCAGCACATTCAGCCTGACAGGCATTACTGTAGGTAATGCCGTCTATACCGCACACCGGATCGAAAATAGCGCCACAAATACAGTCTTCACATTCTCCAGGTGTATAGTCAACTCCGGCACACTCCGCAAGGCAGGCATTGCCATATGTTTCTCCATCACTTCCACAAACTGGATCAATCACTGCTGGACAAATACAATCAACCGAACATTCACCAGGTGTATATTCAACTCCGGCACATTCAGCCTGACAAGCATTACTGTAGGTAATGCCATCTATACCGCACACCGGATCGAAAATGGCGCCACAAATGCAGCCTTCACATTCTCCAGGTGTATATTCAACTCCGGCACACTCTGCAAGACAGGCATTGCTATACGTTTCACCATCGCTTCCACATACCGGATCGAAAATGGCACCACAAATGCACTCTTCACATTCGCCCGGTGTGTATTCAACTCCAGCACACTCTGCCTGGCAGGCATTGCTGTAAGTCACACCATCAATTCCACATACCGGATCGAATATCGCACCACAAATACAGTCAGGACATTCATTGATTTCAAAGGCCAGAACCACTATAGAAGAGACAAAGCCATTGATAGGATCAAAGAAAGTAATCACTATTTCATCTTGGCCTACATAGCCTGGATTTGGCGTATAGTTTAGGAATTCTGCTGCCAAACCGCCATTTCCGAAAGTAATATCAATCGTGCCATTGGCCGGGCCATCAATATCATAAGACACCAAGTCTCCCAGCACGTAGCTATATACCTGATTGTTGCACCACTCGATGTCCACAACATTAGGCATCACACATTGGCCTTCATAGTCTACCGGCACGCCAGCGCATGCTGCCAAACAATCATTGATATAAGTGATTCCATCTGTTCCACAAACAGGTAAGGCTACAGCAGGGCAAAGACAAGGTTGACATTCATCCAGCGTCCATAGCACATCAACTTGAGTAGCATCCGTAAAGAACTGCGAGCAACCAGGCACTCCCGGAGGGTTTGGCAAACCGGGAAATCCTACGTTCACACAAACAAGTTCACCCGTGCAATCATATACCTCAGTATTTGCGTCAGCACAAGTGACTGTGTTTGCCTGACCTACAAAGTACTGCTCACCATCTAGCGACCAAATCTCAATTGATCCAAAACAGGCACCACAGGGATTATCTGTTATGAACTGCTCTGCGTAAGCGTAAATATCGCAAGCTGGCTCATCTGGCTCACATGGTCCATCAGAGTACGCTATTCCCAGGCAGTCAGCAATACAGCCACTACCATACTCCTCACCATCTTCACCACAAACCGGCACACCATCTTCCGGACAATCACAGTCGCAGAGATCATCATTCCAAAGATTAGCTATGAATACTGCTTCTGCCAGTATTGCACTACAACCAGTAAATCCAGGATTTCCACCCTGATTACATACCGGGCTTCCACTCTCATAGTTGTACAGTCTGCTAAAGAAATTGTTACATTCACCACCAACTCGATGGATATACAGCGTACCGTTATAATCCAGCAGGTTCATTTCAGTGATACACTGATTACAAAGCGAAGGCCCCTGCATCTGGTTCATCAGCCAATTCGGCAATTCGTTTTCCTGATTGCAACCACCATCTATATATTCTACTCCAACGCACTCCGCCTCACAGGCATTCTGATAGGTTACTCCATCAGTACCACAAACAGGTGCATTGTTATTTGGACAATTACACGGACAAGGCTCAGATGCCAATTCAAAGGCAAGAACCTGCTCGCATTCACCTCCGGTCACAGTTAGCGTATAACTACCTGCCCAAAGGTTCGTAAACACAGGAACGTTTGCAGTAGAATTGGGATAAGTTACCCCTGTATCATTATTGACTAACACATAAAAATGCGTGCTGTTAGAGAGCGAAACATAAATTGCCAGTTCTCCATTATTTGTATCGCAGCTCGGCTCTTGTATGTCCAGCTCAATGCCACAATCCACGGTCTCAGGTGGACATTCTCCAAAAGACCAAGCTACTCCTGCTTCTTCAGCAACACAAGAATTTAGGTAGGTCACACCATCTTCCCCGCATACAGCATCTTCCGATTCACAGGGACTGGTACAATCTTCCTCTAGCACAAACTGAATAAAATCTTCACATTCATCCGGACCTGTCACGGTCAAGGTATATGCAGCAGGCAAGAGATTTGTCCATCCTGCCGGATCGTAAGTAGAATTGATCAACACAACGCCATCTTCACCTTGCAATTGGTATAAATGTGTAGTGCCAGGGCTTCCAACCTCTACCACTATCTCTCCATCATTGGCTCCACAGCTTGCAGGGCTAACGAGCACATTCGCTCCACAACTTGCAGTAACTTCGCCAACAGTAAAATAGACAGTCTTAACATTGCAGCTAACCTCATCAGCAGCACCGAAGCATTGTGCTACCAATGGATCGTCCTGAAAGTACCAGCAATACGCATAAGTCAGTTCATCAAATCCGGTATATCCCGGATCAGGAGTATACTCAATAACCTCACCGTCGAATGTAGCCATGCCATGTGCAGGGTCGCCAATTATTTCTTTCGATGCAAACTGATCAACATAAAGTAGCTCAAATGACAAACAATCGGGCGGCAAGTTTTCTTCTGCACCAAAGGCCACACTTTCACCTGGCAATAAATCAAAAGAAACTAATTCTTCTTCAACTTGACAAGTTATGTGAAGTGGGCACGGATTTGGTATACACTCACCGTTAGTATCAATGGCCACTCCCGCACAGTCGGCCCAACAAGCATTACTATAGGTCAGGCCATCGACACCGCATACGGGATCATATTCGGCGGAACAAATGCAATCTTCTTGAGCTTGTAAATTTGAATGGGGGGATAGGCCCAGTACCAGTAGACATAACGCTACTAGTAAGCGAATGGGGTAATACGCTTTCATAATAAAGTTTTGTAAAAAAATGAATCCTCGCTTAAGGGTGGCTACAGGTGAGTACTTTATACGGCGTATTGCATTTGGGCAATTTGCAACACACACGACAAAGATATGGCTTACAGCTTTCTACAACAAATTTATTTTTCCACTAGAAGAGTAGAAACTGGAAACAATTTTTCATTTTGGAGCGCAGCTTAAATGCAACGCGCAAGCGGGCTACCCGCTCTCCCTCCTACTCATACAGTATCAGCTTGTTCCTGCAGCGCCATCGTGGTCTCTCCGCAGGCTCCGAGCCCCCGCTGGCTTGCAGTCACCACAGCTGCTACTGCATTCGTATCCGTCCGATCGGGGCTATTTTGCACCAATCCCCCCCGCGCCAACAAGACTTTTCTGGTATTTTGGTGCTAGTGCTGCGTAAACAAAGTATGTGACACCTTTAAGGAGCTTATCTTTTTGTC
>JAHDEE010000354.1 GCA_020629005.1 Chitinophagales bacterium | reverse complement strand
CGGCGGCTCCAATAAGAGACGCCGATACTGGTGCAGCGAAGCCCCTGAATGGTGCCTGCATTGCAGCGTACAGCGGGAACACCAGTACTACGACCGGGAATGTTGCGCTCCTAAAAAAGCGAAAAATTTCTATCATCGGCATTACGGTTCTATTGAAGCTGGCGACTCCACAACCCATTCTATTTACGCTGTCGGAGCCGATTATGCGGTGCCTTCCTAACTAAAGGTAGAAATGTTTGAGTTTACGGCTTAGAGACGTCCCTCATCAGAAGATTGAGGAGATACTCTCGGTAGGGTGATTTGTACTTGTGTACCTGCTGCACTAGATTCAAAGTTGACAGAAGCATCTGTTTGGTGCAGCTTACCGAAGAGGTCGATTCGTGCTTCGGTTATGGGGAGACCCAGGCTTTTGTGATCGGGGTTTCTCTTGCGTTTTTCTTTGCTAGCCGCCATGCCGATACCGTCATCGTTGATCGTGATTAGCAGAACATCTTCTTGCTCTGCGATGAGCAGTTCGAGGTGGCCGCTGCCTTTGGGACGGATGCCGTGTTCCAGGGCGTTTTCCAGAAAGGGTTGAATGATCATGCTGGGTAGCAGGAGAAATTCGGGATCAAGATCATCGCTTAGACGGAGCGTCCAGGTGAACTCATCACCGAAGCGAAGTGCTTGCAATTGCAAGTAGGCCCGAACAATTTCCAGTTCATCTTCGAGCAGGACTTGGTCCTGGCCGGAGAGCTCGAGATTGCCTCTGATCAGTCGTGCGAAGAGCGCCATGTAGCGATCGCATTTCAGTTCATCTCCTTGATGAATTAGTTCTTGAATGGAGTTTAGGGCATTGAAGATGAAGTGGGGATTCATGGAAGCTGACAATGCTCTTTGTTCCAGATAGTTGATCCTTCGGTCCTGAAGCAGTTTTGCTTCCGACTCTCGTTGCAATGCAAGAAAACGCCTTTGAAGGAGCATCAAGAGCAGGGCTAGAGAGGCCAGTCCTACAGAAATTAGGAACCAGGCTTTGCGATAGAAGGGGGCTTGAATTTGCAAATTGTAAGGGCCCAATGTGGTCCATTGAAAACCGGTGTTTGAGGCACGAAACTCCAAGTTATACTGACCGTATTTTAGTTGCGAGAGGTTTAATTGGGCATTCTCTATTTTTCGCCACTTGGCGTCATCCAATCGGTATTGCATCTGGACTTTCTGGGAGGAATAGGTGCAAGCGGCCAACTTGAAATCCACCTCGCTTTCATTGGCTGTGAGGGTAATCTCGTTGTCAAGCGAGTCTAGCGTTCGCCCTTCAATATTGATGGATTGCAGGTAAAAAGGAAAAACGGGCTGTTCCGCAAGGCTATTTAGCAGATCTTCAATCATGACTGTGCTGATGCCGGCAGTACTTTGCAGATACAATTTGTCTATGCTTCGATCAATCTCGACATTAGAGAGTTGGGTCTGCATAAGTCCGTGAGATTTGTCGAAGGAGAAAAAGTTGTGATGATCAAAGCAGGTAAGCCCCCGAGTAGTAGCAAGCCAGAGATGGCCTTTGCTGTCGAAGGCGATATCTTTGACGGTTTGATCTGGGAGTCCGTCGTCTGTTTCATAGCTTTTCCAGTTGCCATCGTAGCAGTGCAGGCCAACATCCGTAGCCATCCAAATCCTTCCTTGTTGATCTTCTTTGTAGTTGTATACGGTTGAGCGGAAAAGACTGGTGGGAAAATGTGTACTATCAAATTGGGCTACTCGGTACATGGTGTCTGCGATCCAATCATAGCGGAAGGGTCCATTGGCATCGGAGGACCAGAAGCAGGAGTCATTTTGATTGTGGATCCATTGCGTACTCAAGCGGCGGTACTTGCCCCAATCGCCTCGCTTTACGGTTGTGGTTCCTATCTTGATTGGAATCTCCTGAATGGCCTCTCTGGTCCAGCCATCGGTGAAAAGGAGGCTGTTTCCGTCTTTTGTGAATGGGGTGATCTTGGAATACAAGCCATTGAGAAATACAGGTCCATCGCTTCGCTCCAGCTTCTTGACCTGAAAGCCCGCTGCTCCCTGGTTCAAGGCAAAGCTACCGATCATGAGCTTGCCTGAGGAACTCGTGCCGATTTCGCCCGGGTTTACTAGTCCAGTGCTAAGCTCGTCTAGTCCGAGTGGTACGGGTCCTTGATCGCTCAAGATAAACACATCTTTCAGCGCCCCTACCATCATCCTTTTATTGTGCTGATCGAAATGAAATCGGTTGATCGCTCCATATTGTAAGTCTGTACCAACTCTATAGTGTGAGAATACCGTAGCGGGCAATACGATTACGCCTTCCGCCCAGGTTGATAGCCAGATATTGCTTTCTCTATCTTCAAATATGTGGTTTATCGTACTTTTCAGGAATCCTTTGTCACTCACTACCTTCGTGAAACTTTGGCCCTCATCTTTGGAACAATAAAGTCCGTCACCAACCAGCGAAGCGAATATCCCTTGCTTTGCAATGCTGATGCAATTTGCAGATGACTGAGCTGGAAGTCCCCGTGAGTATTCCCTCGACTCAAGATTTCCATTCACAGAAATCAAGCGCCCCTGAGCGCCAATCCAGAGTTGCTGCTTGCGATCTTTTGCCAGTGCGAAATAATTCAGATTTGACTCGATCAGGTTTTGGGTCACTCCGGTGCTTAAATCAAGACTTTGCAATCCCTCATCTGTAGTGTAGAGTAGATTGCCCTTTGAATCTATAAGCGATCTATGGATGTTTACATTTGTCTGATAGAGTATAAGCGAGTCTTCGGGACAAACATAAGCTTGAACATTCTTACTGACAATATTTACGATCAAGCTGTCATGTAAGTGTGAGGCCAGAAGTGGTACTGGAGAATAGACCTGTTCAATATGAGGCTGATGACCAATTTTGACACGGTTTACTCCCCTTAGGTGGCAAGTAACCAGCAGATCCAAGCTATCGGTTTGTAGAATGGAAACCACACTGTTTCCCAACAGACCATCTTGCTTCTTGAAAGTGATTAGCTCCTTTCCGTCATAACGGCAGAGTCCATTTGAGGTGCCAAACCACATGTACCCAAGCTTGTCTTGCAGACTGCACCAGACCCGCTCATGGGCTAAGCCTTGGTCGGTGCTTATTTGATACATTTCAGGAGTCTGCGAGAAACAGATGACCGACAGTGCCAAAGCAATCGCTATTGTCGTAAGTCTGGCCATTATCTGAGAATGGAATCTAGTACCATTCGAAGTCGCCTCCGGGCGATAGGGAGTTCCTGTCCATCTTTCAATAGCAGATTGACTGGCTTACTGCCTTGGGTTCCCTGGATAAATTGTCGGTTTACAAGGTGAGATTTGTGTATCCTTAGAAACATGCTGCAGTCTAGTAGTTCACTGTAGCTCTTCAGGGTCTTTGCTACTAGGAACCTTTGGCCATTTCTCATCACGAACCGAGCATAATTGCCATCGGCAGAGATGGAAACAATATCGACAACATCTATTACTATGCGATTGTCTTGCATGGGGATCGCCAGTTTTGAGGGATAGCTGGAGGAATGCAAATTGTGCATTAGCAATTGTAGATGTTTAGCTGACTGCGATACGCCCAAAATCTCTCCTAAGCGATTTGCTCGTCGTATCTTTTCTACTGCTTCCATCAACTCCATTGGATCAATTGGCTTGAGCAGAAAGTCAATTGCGCTTGCTTTTAAAGCACGCATACCATAGCGACTGTGTGCTGTGGTGACCACCAAGTAGAAGTTCCGAAATTTCAATTTACTCAACAGCTGAAAGCCATCAATCCGGGGCATACGAATATCCAGGAAGACAAGCGAAGGCCGATGTGCCTCAATAAACTCGATTGCTTGTTCTGGAGTAGATGATTCTGCAACTATTGTTACTTTACCCTCACAGTACTTTGTAAGTTGCCTACGTAGTCTTGCAAGGCTATCCAGTTCATCGTCAACAATTATGGCACTCATTGCCTGGTTAGGGCGTCCGTTTGCGGTCATTTCTCAATATAAATAATTTCATCATAACTACAAAGAAGACAGGGTATTATCTTCGCCCTAATTCACTAAGTAGCGAATCAACAAATCATTCGCAATTTTGTACTCTTTCTAAATCTAATTCTTTCAAGAAAGCATGTATAATGAGGGATCACTAATAGGAGCGAAACAAATCCCATCGCGCTACCGGCGTACTCGTGTTCCGCTATTATTCACCACCCATCAGCTTGTTCCGCCTCGCGCCCTGGTGTCTCGCCTTTATGGGCGAGCCACCATGGCACGGGCTCCACTGGCGCTGCTGGGCGGTTCATAGCCGCTGCACCCGAGGCTATTATGAACTGGGGGTGGGTCGTAGCAGGCTGAGAATAACTACCTTTGAAAATAGAGCGAAAATAGTTGTTTCAATACTTGAGGGAATGAAATGGCTGCATTGGCCACGAGTAATCCGAATCACTATTGTTTCACTTCGTTTTGTTGGGAAAGTAAAGACATTTCGCAATGGTTCTGTGCCACTGTGATCGGCCATTAAAACTCACGATAAATGATCCTCAATACCCGGTTCATAACCGATGAGAAAGGTAATCGAATTTCCGCAATCCTCCCGATTGAAGTATTTGAGCAGCTTTTGCTAAAACTAGATGACTTAGAATACCTCCGTTTGTATGACAAGGCAATGGAGGAAGATGACGGCGAGCGTATTTCATTTGATG
>JAHDEE010000353.1 GCA_020629005.1 Chitinophagales bacterium | reverse complement strand
ACTTTGTTTACGCAGCACTAGACGATAAACAAATCAGAAATAATTCTATCGGATACTAATTTACCCTGAAGACTCAACTTCAGGGCATTTTTTTTGACCATGAGCTTTCCGGTTTCGAGGTAAGGGGATGCCGCCTTAATCAGCTGCTGCCTTAGCTGCAGCCCAAACTCCCCTTCTATCCAATCCAGATCGCAACCTGCCTCCGTTCTTAGACCTGTCATCAGATACTCGTTGATGCGGTCTTCTGTACTTAGTCGCTCGGATTCGAAATAATTCTCTCCACTTCGTAGAGCCTTCACATATTTGGCATTGTTGGCAACATTCCAACGTCGCAGATTACGACCATCAAAGGAATGAGCAGAGGGGCCCAATCCCAGATACTTGACGCCCTTCCAATAGTTCCCGTTGTGACTGGACCTCCATCCCGGAAGCGCCAGATTCGAGATTTCATAATGTTCATATCCTCTCTCCGTGCATAGGGCAGAAAGAATCTCAAATTGCTCAGCGGTTTGCACCTCATCCGGAGCAGCGTAGCTGCCGGTCTTGATAAAATGTGCCAACGCGGTCTTCGGCTCAACGGTTAGCGCATAGGCAGACAGATGCGGAATGTCAAAAGCAAAGAAACGTTCCAGATTATCCCTCCAATCCTGATTGCACAATCCGGGAATCCCATAGATGAGATCCATTGTGATGTTTTCAAATCCGGCCAGTTTGGCATTTTCCAGGCAAGAATGCGCCTGCTCTGAATTATGGGCTCGGTTCATCAATCGCAAATCTTCTTCCCTAAAAGACTGAACGCCTATGCTTAGTCGGTTAACCCCCGCCTCCTTAAGCATCTGTAATTTCTCAGGATCCAAATCATCCGGATTAGCCTCCAGGGTGATCTCCGCCAGGCCATTTACTTGAAATTGCTCGGTCAATGCAGCCAATATCTGCTCAATCTCCTCTTTGTCTAAGAGTGAAGGACTGCCACCACCAAAATATATCGTCTCTACTTCATCCCCGACAAGGTAATCGGAACGCTGCCTGCTCTCAAGCACAATGGCCTCGATCATCTCCGATCTGCCTTTCATAATGGTAGAGAAATGAAAGTTGCAGTAATGACATGCCTGCTTGCAAAAGGGAATGTGTATATAGATTCCTGCCAATCTCCTTTGTTTCTTGTTTACCTTAGTAAATAGATCTTGTGCAACAAAATAGTCATAAAAATCCTTGAGTAAGCTAAGAACCATATTGGCCTGGATTTCCATCTTCTTGCTGCTTGTCAGCAACTGGCTTTGTTCGGCCTGGGCGCAAGAAGAAAATCAGGATTATGAGTTGCGAATCGAAGCAACCGCAGCCGAGCTAGAGGTATTACAGGAATTGAAGGGCTACAACAAGCTACATGCCGATCGAACCACTGCGACAGCAGCACTCGAAGACTACCAGGAAAAGCTGCATCTGGCCGGCTATCTGGCTGCTTCATTCGATAGTTTGCAGGCAGATTCCAACTTCCTGAAAACAAGGCTTCACCTCGGAAAGCAGTATGAATGGGTTGAACTTAAAATGGAGGGGCTGGAGGAGAGTGTCTACCAAAAGGCTGGCTTCCGCAGCCGGAGTTTCCAAAACAAACCCATCGCATTTGCACAGGTGTTGGAACTGCAAAAATCCTTGCTCGAGCATCTGGAAAACAATGGCTACCCATTCGCAAACTCCCGCTTGCAGAAGATCCGATTCAGTGAAAGTGGGATCAGTGCAATCCTGCATACCGACAAAGGTAGACTGCTTCTCCTCGACACCATCAAAATTCGGGGCAATGCAAAGATCACCAAACGATTTTTGCAGAACTATCTCGATCTGCAACCCGGAGATCCCTACAATGAAGCCAAACTTCAACGGGTGGCTAATCGTATCAGAGAATTGCCCTATCTGGAGCAGCAGGACCCGCTTCAAGTGGATTTTATTGGCCCTAAAGCCCGGATTGATCTCTCTCTCAAGCAAAAGCCATCCAGTCGCTTCGATCTGGTGCTAGGGCTATTGCCTAGAGCAGACAATAGTGGCTTCGATCTAACAGGAGATGGAGAGCTATATCTGGCAAATCCCTTTGGTACCGGCGAAACCATTGGTCTGGAATACGAAAGCTATCCCCAAAAGTCGCAGGAAATTCTGGTAAGCTTCAAGTTACCCTATATGCCGCTAGTGCCGATTGGTCTGCAATTCGATTTTGACCTTTATCGCAGAGATACCATATGGTCCGATACTCATTACCGACTGGGCTTCCATTATCAAATAGATGGAAGAAACCAACTTCGCGCTTTCTATGACAGAAAGAAGTCAGTCCCCAATTCACTGGACACCACCAATCTCAATCCCAATACAAACTTACCGCGCATCGTTGGGCTACAAACCAATTCCTACGGGTTGGGTATGCAGTTCAACAGCCTCGACTACCGACTAAATCCCCGTTCGGGATTGCTGGTAGATTTGTCTGCATCTCTGGGCAATAAGACATATCCAAACCTCAATATCCTGCAGGATGCAGGTATTGTAGTTCCAGCTGAAAAGAATCTGCAATGGAGGCTAAATTTGTTGGTAGAAAAGTTTACGCCATTAGGAAATGCTGCTACCCTAAAAACCGCCTGGAATGCCGCAGGAATAATACAAAAGGACGATCAAAATGCGGAGCTACTTTTTGAAAATGAATTGTATCGAATTGGTGGAAATAAGATCATGCGTGGATTTGACGAAGAATCCATCAATAGTATTTGGTATCAGCTGCTGACTCTGGAAGCGCGATACCTGCTCACTAGAAATTCCTACGCAGCGATCTTTACTGATATCTCTCAATTGGAGCAAAAGGAAGCCGAAGGAAAGAAACGCATTTGGTTGTACGGGTTTGGTCCCGTTTTGAGTTTTGAAACTAAAGCCGGCGTCTTTGTGCTTAGCTATGCGCTGGGACAGCAGCTTGGAGACCCAATCGACTTTCGATCAGGCAAAGTCCACTTTGGCTATGTAAACTACTTCTAGAATTGCATTTATTTTGTTTCTTGCGCTCAATCTGCAACAACTCCTATGACCTGGATTCTAAACTTGCTTCCTATAACATTACAAGTACCCATGTGGGAAAGAGGTGTTGAAGAGCGTGCAGATTGGACGCCAGTCATTATCGAACAGATACCGGATCAGCTTACCCATGCAGAGCGTTTTGCAGAAGTACACACATGGGTTTTCTACTTTCTGTTATCGGTAATTTTTCTGTTCATTATTATCAAGCAACGATACAGTAAGTTTCTCAGCGGGCTGTTTAGCAGCTTTACCAATGTCAACATTAGCAGCCAGGTGTACCGTGATCAGGAATTCAGCAGCCGGCAAGGGCCATTTCTGCTGATGATGGCCACCATACTGGTATTAGGTCTCGCACTTTTCCTACTTTTCGACCGATTTGTAGTGATCAGTCCGTTTAGCGTCCCGGTGACACTCGCACTTTGTTGTGCGCTTTTCGGAATCCTCTATTTCGCCAGGCTAGGTGTACTTAAAATCCTGTCCTATATTCTTCCCATTGACAGTTTAATTAACTTTTATTTGTTCAATGTTTTCTTGATAAACGCAGTTCTGGCCATGGTTTTGCTACCCGTTGTCGTACTGATTGCCTTTTCACGACCACTTGTTTCTGAGTTGGCGATCGTTGTGTTGATTTCGTTGTTAGTCGCTGCCGTTTTTTACCGGCTCTACCGCGGAATGCAAATCGGAAGAGATAAGATACTAGGTCATAAGTTTCATTTTATTTTGTACCTTTGCAGCCTTGAAATTATACCTGCACTAGTAGCAGGCAAACTAGCGTACGACTTCTTCATTTAATTGTTGAACCCAAATATGGACTCATTGGTGAAAAAGCCGATTATAGACCGCGCAGTTCGGTCAATATTGATCTCCCAACCGAAGCCGAAAGGTGATCGAAACCCATACTTTGATCTTGCCCAAAAGCACAATATAAAGATTGATTTCAGGTCATTCATTCATGTTGAAGGAGTATCCCCGAAGGAATTTAGAAAGTCAAAGGTGAATCCACTGGACTACAGCGCCATCATCTTTACGAGCCGAAATTCCATTGATCATTTTCACGATATATGTGATGCACTTAAGGTGAAAATGCCACAGGAAACAAAATACGTGTGTTCCTCAGAAGCCGTAGCATTGTATCTCCAAAAGTTCATTCAGTTTAGAAAGCGAAAAGTTTCTTTTGGAAACGGTCGTTTTGATCGCATGAAGGAGCTACTGAATAAGCTGAAGTCGACAGAGAATTTCCTCTTGCCTTGCTCTGATGTGCGAAATGCGCAGCTCCCAGGTTTTTTGGAGGAAAACAACTTCAAATACAAGGAAGCGATCTTCTACCGTACTGTGTGCAGTGACCTCTCTGATCTAGCAGATATTTTCTATGATATGATCGTCTTCTTTAGCCCGAGTGGCCTGCGGTCGCTCTATCAGAATTTTCCTGACTTTGAGCAGAACAATACCAGGATAGCTGCTTTTGGTAAGGCCACAAGGGAGGCCGTAGAAGAGCACAATCTGCGAGTAGATGTTTCTGCTCCGGCACCAGAATCACCTTCCATGGCTTCTGCCATCGACCGGTACGTTACCAAGGTGAATGCTGCCGCTGTAGAGTAGTGCTACGCAAACGAAATTCGCACCACCTTTAAGGGCTTCTATTTCTGTCAT
>JAHDEE010000352.1 GCA_020629005.1 Chitinophagales bacterium | reverse complement strand
TCGTAGAGACGCACCGCGTGCGTCTGGTGCTATCGACGATCCCCATTACCAATTCCAGCTCTGACTCTTATTGTCAGGCCAAGCTCATACACCCTGGCTTGAGCATTGCTTTCGTGCAAGCTAAAGTCGTGCGGGCTCAATCTAAAGTTAGGCTCCAATGCAATGACTAGCTTATCTGCCAGACCAAGCTCATAGCCCGCAAAAACACCAATAGAATAGGCAGCCTCTGCCACTTGATCCGCTTCTGTATCTATGTCTTCTGGAGGAGAATAAGTGTCGATGAATACCGTCTTTGAGCTAGACTCGGAATCGAGATGTAGCAATGCCGAAAGACCCAGCACGAAACTGTTTTCATTCTTTGATGGAAATCTAAATCCGAAGTCCAGTGGCGCTGAAAAGGACCTGATGCTGATATCATTTTGTATAGAAGCAAAGCCTGGCAATCCTCCAGGTCCTGGAACTGCGTAGCCATCAATTGTGTGGCGATGATGTAATTTCTGGAAGCGAATTCCCCCGCGAATAAAGAGATTGTCGCCAATGTCATATTGCAGATGAGCCCCAAATCCAGCCCCAGCTCTTGTAACTGTTTTCTCAGATAGCGGCGGCAAAATTTCTGATTCAGTGATCTCCAGAATAGTCACTACCGGTTCGGCATGAAGACCGACAGAAAGATTAGATTGCGCTGAAAGTACATTGCATAGCAATAGCATGAGCGAGATCAATTGCATCTTGATAATCATAAGATCTTGTATTTTTTTGCTTGCTTTATCAATCCTTAGATTGTCATTTGGTTCAAGCCTCGTGGCGATAATGCAACAGCATGTCTCACTGTGATGCCTTGCCTATAGTATTCGCAATGTACATATTTCTATCCTATCTGCGCTCAATCTACTTGATTCGCAAAATCACCATTGCTTAAATGCCAGGGCGAAGGCCAGGAGATTCCAAAGGCATAACCCAAAGAGAAGAATTGACTGGATTTTGCAATAGAGCAAAGCTTTGGCAGCACTTGTGTTTCACTCCTGATCTTGCCAAACAGTCTGCCGATTTGTAGGTGCCACGGGGGACACAGCTTGCAAAATAGCCGCGATGGAAGTGGAAATGCAAGTGCACTACAGGGGACTGAGCGCCCAGGCAGCAGGGCTGCATTAGCAAGACCTGCTGGCTGGAGCAGCGAAGCCCCTGGAGGGTGCTTGCATGGCAACGGACAGCGCGAAGGCCGGTACCACGAGGGTTGGTAGCTGCTATACTGCTCACCAAAGTAATCGACAAGCGCTTCTTCTTCACAACGACTTCGATATGCATAGACTAGGAAGAGAGCAAAAAGGGGATTCTGGGCAGGTCAGTCCCTACTGCCCTCACTATCGTGAATATTAATGCCAGTATCAGTGTTACAATGTAAGCTATACAGCGCAAGAATACAAATATTAATTGAAGTGCAACCAGTTGCGGATTATGGGGGCGAGGATTGTAGCGATTTTAGATTGAGGATTGTTTAGATTCTTCGTTGTTGTGGGTCCAGACCTAAGCACGTCAGCCCAATTGCACTTAACAGAATTGCCTGGTTTGTTTGCAAAGGCTCGTTTATAATTGCACACGATTTATCTCGATTTCTTCAAATGGAAATTTTCGATTTGCTATACTACACATTACTTGGATATAAGTTTGCTGTGATTAGCCTCTAAGACAAAATATGTTTCAGATTGCCGGTATGACCTACCTTGACAGCCATTCATATCCATTTAAGAGAGACACCGGAAAGTGTTTTGGTCGTCTTTCAAGGATCATTTACAATTTCGCGCGTAGTACACAGTCACTGACACTAATCGCAAAAATTCTCGGTCCCATCTTGGTTGACAAAACCGTATTTGCCGTTCTTTTGCACTAAGAGCAAGGTGCCACTCGGAGTTTTGATGGTAGTCATGGATTCGTAAATGGGAGGTATGATCCATTTCCAGTTAATGTATCCGAAGCCGGTCTCCGTTTGGACTATGTTGCTATTGACTGTGAGAAATTCATATTCTGGGGGTAACAAGCCGATGTGCTTATTCTTTAGCAAACCAAGTTTCCCGTTTTCCTGGATCAGATACCCAGTTTTCGATTTGCTCAAAGTATCGTAGACGAGGGGAATAGTCACCTCTCCCTCTGAGTTAATAGCCCCCCATTTCCCATCCTTCTTTACGGCAAGTTCTTTGAAGTCCAAAATCTCGAAGTCCTCATAATCGATTTTATCGATCGTATTCCCTTGACGATCAAACACCAATATTTCATTGTCAACAGTCCCAATAACTTTGTAATGCCAACTCGCTACCTTTTCAAATTCATGTGGAAAGAGCATGCTGAAATGTTGACTGTATACTTTAAATTGTCCATTCATCTGAATTATGTGATATATGCCTTCTATGGCAACATTGTCATGATTCGGTCTTGACCCTGCTTCATTGATAAGCTCCCCATTTTGGTCAAACTCCATCCAGGATTCGCCTTTTCGACAACTGTAGGTAGCTCGACCGGTCTCGTAACTGATCAGAATCTCGTCGTAATTGTATGGCAGGATCATCTTACCATTATATGTGCCGATTCCCAATAGGTTATTTTTTTTGATCAAATAGTGAGATGCAATCCCGCGTTCCATATCTGTAATAGAGGCATCGAGCCTTATTCGGCGCGCAGAAATCAGTTGATTATCCTTGTTGCCATTCTGCTTCGAAAAAGGGGAATGAGCATAATACAAGATTGGTGCAGGACCTTGCGAACCAGTTGCCCCCGTATAACTTTGAGATGATCCCCTAGGTCGAAATTGGCTGACGATTAGAGCATGTCCCTTAGCCTTTTGCAGTTTTTCTTTGCTCGGGTGCTCCGTCGTATGTAGTCTTAGGACTCGACTGTTTTTAGAATCTAAAACCGGTCTTGTTACCCCAGATGAAAAGGAATCAGTATCAACAGTGCCACTTTTTTCTTCTTGTCTAGGCCGCTCTGGATAGTGAATTCGATCTTCTTCTTCAGACATATTTTCCTGGCCAGAGCTATCGGAGTTCGCTCTTATGCCATGATAGCTTTGGGGGCCAGGAGGTCCTTGCACTCCAGGTCTAATTGGTCCCCCCGGTCCAGTCAGCCCTTGATTCTCAAGTGGCTTGCCCGTCGGTCTTTTTACTGAAGGGCCCTGTGGACCTTCATGTCCTCGCGGACCTCTTGGACCTTGTACATTTGGGTTTGTCCTCCCTCCCAGGCTTGGCTTTGTGCCGGAATTATCTGGCTGTTTCTTTGGTGCTTTTTCAGTTACACTAGTTGTTGGAGCGGGAGCTACGGGAGCTCGATTGGTTCTATTATCAAGGCTCGGGGCCTGTGGCTCACTGCCCGATGCGATCGGACCTTGGGGCGCCCATATTAAGTCATGTTCTCGGATACTTTTCGTCTGCTCATAAGCCATGTAATCTTTCTTGTAAAGTACTTCAATTGTGTCTTGCGTATTTCTCAGTATAATTGAATAAAACGCACTGCCTGGGGCACCAATACGTTCCTGAAATCGCTCGTCATAGGCTACTGGGACCACAAATCTTCCTGTATCGTCTACCACTCCCCATTTGCTTCCTTTGCGAACATGCATAATCTTGTGAGATATGCCAGATCGAACTTCATCAAACTTGCTCTCTGCTAGTTCCTTTGGACTTAAAAATCCCCATGTTTCGTCTTTAAGATAAGCAATGAAGTATTGCTTCGGACGATAAATATCTTGCGCATGTGCATTCCCTGTTCTGGATCTGGAACTGCCATAGAATCTGCTGGCAGCTTTCCCAACTTGAATGGAGTCATATGAAAAGGGTAGTATATTAATGAGATCACGATCCACTAACCCGCAAAGATTGTCGTGAAAAAGCGGCACAAACTCTCCGGTCGCATCTTCGCCTACCCAGGTTGAATGCGAGCGGCTGATTTTTGTCAAGCGAAAATGATACTGCTCTGGAAGATGCATCTTTCTCTGCCGATCAAAAATGGTAAATTTTTCTGCAATGGCCAGATTTCTATTGCCCTCGTTTCTGGGTTCCGGTTTTCGGATGCGCAGTAAGTTGGGATTGTCAAGGAAGTAGCTAACTTTATGTGGGACTAAGAATTGTGGAGCAATGACTTCTTTGCCACTTGCATCAATAAAGCCGTATCGATCCCCGGCAAATACCATGGCAAGTCCAGCTTCAAAAGGGTACACAATATCGTAGGAGCCCTCGATCCGAAGCTCTACTTCCTGGTCTCGATTTACAAAGTACCAGCCCTCCCCCTTCCTAAATGGCGTGAGCAAGTTGAGCTCTTTGTCCTGATCTTGAAGTCCATTTTCAGCAAGTTCTCTTTTGATGAATTCTTCCTGATTTGGTGCTTCGGCTTGTGGTTGAGATTGACATAGAAAGAGGAATAGCATGATGCTCGCTGCTAGCAAGAAGGTCAGGGTTCGAAGCATAAATGAATTGCTTTTGGGAGAACAATGATGTGATCTTACAATTCAAACGGAGTTATTCCTATTGTCATTTCAAAATAAATGTTAAGGCCCCAAAGCTTTTGCGTCGCAGACAATATGTGCTGTGACTAGTCGAGTTCAAAAGTCATATAGACCAATATAAAGTGTATGAAATCTCCTAATTGACGGGAAGAATTGCCCTTCCCCCAACGTGCCACTCACGCCCGCAAACTAGCCGCGATGGAAGTGGAAATGCAAGTGCCCTACAGGGGACTGAGCGCCCA
>JAHDEE010000064.1:9409-28294 GCA_020629005.1 Chitinophagales bacterium | reverse complement strand
TAATTGTCCTGGAGGGTTTGGCGAATAGGACCAAGAGGCAGGCAAAATAGCCCCGATAGTAGAGGAAATGGAGCTGCCAGCTGAGCGACTGAGTGTGCCGCTGGGGTGGGCTCGGAGCTTGCCGGAGAGACCAGACCAGCGGATACACGAAGCGCTCAGATGGTAGTTCCATTGGAACGGATAGCGGGAAGGCCAGTGCATGGGGTTGGGATGTTTCGCTTCTGAAGAGTTTAAAGAAAGGAGGAAGGAGCAAAGAGAAAGGGATTGTAGTTGCAATACTTCGGACGTAATTCAAAAATAGCTTCAGTTGCCTAATTAGGCAACTATATATTCTCCCAACACTTAGCAATGAATGTACACAGCCCTAAATGGACTTGGGAAAATTGCACTACACTACTCCACAAAAGCATCCTTCAAAACCAAGGTACTCGTAATGGGGTAGTGATCGGAGTACTTCTTTTTGATCAGTTTGAAATCTTTGACATCGAAACCTTGATCGGCGAGGATGTAGTCGATGCGGAAGGAGGGGAGAGGGCCAGCGTAGGTGCCGCCAGTACCCCAGCCGACTTTAAGAAACGCGTCTTGCATGTTTTCGGCCAGGCGACGGTAGGTGTAGGAATTGCTGGTGTCATTGAAGTCGCCCATGAGTAGTACGGGGAAAGGGGAGCGGGCTATTAGACTATTGAGGTATTCGGCTTGTTCGGCGCGCTTGTGGAAGGCGGAACGAAGCTTCTTTAGAATGTTCTTTTGAGAGGACCAATCGGTCACTTTCTCTCCTATGTTTTTGAGGTATTTGTAGTCTTCACTTCCGAGCTTGATGGACTCCAGGTGTACGGTGAGTAAACGGACCTTTTTGCCGTCGATCATGGCATCGGCCTGGACACCTGCATTGGTTGCGGAATTCTCAAACTCTATGCTGGCTTTGTCTTCCAATGGGTATTTTGAGAAAAGCGCTACGCCCCAGAAATGGGTGTCTTTGAAAGCATAGGTCTCGGCCAGGTGGTAGTATTTATAGCCGTATTTGTTGACCAGCAGTTTTACATTGTGGAAGTCTTCGGAGTTTTCGTAGTAGAATTCCTGGAAGCAGAGGATATCGGGGTTTTCTTCTTCGATGATGTCCATCATGTTGTCGCGGGAGACTTCGTTTTCATTCCAGTTGTAGAGGTCGAAGTTTTGCACATTGTAGGTCATCACTTTTAGCTGAAGATCCTTCTTGTCGTCTACCTCCACTTTTGCGGGCCGAACATTGAGCGCTATGAAGGAATTGAGGGAATTCCAGCCCAGCAGGATCATAATGAGGGACAGCAGGAAACGTGGGTTAAAACCAATGAGCCAATAGAGGACAAAGAGCACATTAATGAGCAGCACGAAGGGATAAATCAAACCTCCGAAGGCCAGCGGCCAAAAGCTGATCGGACTAATACCGGGCGCAAGGTAGGTGACCAGCAATGCCAACACTGCTAGTATGTTAATCCACCAGATTCCCTTATTGAATAGCGCTCGTATCAAATTAGTCTTCTTTGCTGGCCTTGAAAAGGAACTCCTTTTCTTCCTGGCTGAGGCTATCATAGCCTGAAGCCGAGATTTTGTCCAGAATCGAATCCAGCCGGGCCTGCTTGTCTTCGGTGTACACGGGTTCGGCAGCTCTGCGCTGAGTGCGCATTTTGCTTTCGTTTTTGTACGCCATTTTGGGGCCTGGTCTGGGTTTCTTTTCCAGTGAACCGGTCAATCTATCCACTAATTTATTGAATCCTAGCGACCAGTCGTTGCCATTTTGAAGATTTTTGATGAATACGTAACCGAACAAAGCTCCAAAAAGGTGCGCAATTCGTCCACCAGAGTTGCCATATCCCACTAGCATGATGGAATCCAGAAGGACCGCTACCGCTGCGATCCATTTTAGCTGCACATCACCCAAAAAGATCAATCGTAGCGGGTAGGTTGGCACCAGCGTGGCCGTACCTACCACTATTGCCATCACCCCTGCAGAAGCACCAAGCATAGCAGCCGCCTGCCTTTGTGTCTCAAAGGCTGGAAAGATATTGTAGAACAGTATAAAGCCTAGCGCTCCGGCCAGACCACCAAAGATGTACAATGGCAATATTTTCCGGTCTCCCACAAAGTCTACAAGGATACGCCCTATCCAATAGAGCCAGAGCATATTGAATAGAATGTGGATGAAGCCTTCGTGCAAAAACATGTAGCTAAACAGCGACCAGGGCTGGTACAAGAGACTACCAAGTGCCGCGGGGACCTTGAGTTCGGCTAAAATCCGGGTGTAGACTTCCGGGAAATTGACCAGAAAGCTTACCACATAGAGAATCTTCACTGCCAGAAACACGGCCAGATTGACCATGATCAGTTTCACCACCATGCCGCCATGATGGAATTGCAGTTTTATATCCTGCCATATGGAATTGTTCCCATACATACCACTCAAAGTTCTCGTTTTTTGTGCTGCAAAGCTGTCTTCAATTAGGTCTATTCTCTACAAACTAGCGTCGTTGCCAATACATCACCATCAGGAAGCCCATTAGTCCACCTGCCAGGTGGGCATAGTGGGCAATGCCGGTCATTCTACCACTGATACCTGAGGTAAGCTCAAATACTGCCAGTACGGCTACCAAAACCCATGCCTTCATTGGAATCGGTGGAAAAATCAACATCAATCGCTGATGCGGAAACATGGCTCCAAATGCTGCCAAAACACCAAAAACAGCTCCTGAGGCTCCCCACACCACCTGAGCAGAGGCTCTATCATAGTGTCTGAGCTCATAGAATTCCGCGGCAAACCAACCTAGAGCGCCTGCAAGCCCAGAGAGTACATAGAGCAACAGAAAGCGCTTGCTTCCCAGGTTGGACTCCAGTTGCGGACCTAAAAAGAAAATACCCAGCATATTCATCAACAAGTGCCCAAAATCGGCGTGCATAAACATATGCGTCGCTATTTGGTACGGTGCAAAAGGATTTTCGCCCAACTGGTTTTCGATCGGATAGAAGAGGCCGAGCATCACCCGTTCATCCCCCATAACGACCATAGTTCCCAGGTACATCAACACGTTGATAATGAGTAGGTTCTTGACTACCTCGGTCAGCCCACCTCCGCCCAATAATGCTTGATTCATGCTAATAGCAGTGATTTCTCAAATGTGGTCGCAAGATAATAGAATTGTAAGTGTCAGCCCGACAAGTGTACCGTCTAAGGTGTTTTTTGCTCGAATTGCTTCTCGATTTCCGCCAGACTGTACTTTACAAAGGTCAAACGACCATTTGGAGCCACATAGGGAGTCTGGCAAGCAAATAGCTGATCTACAAGATTCTTCATCTCCTCCCCACTCAATAAACGCCCGGACTTGATTGCGGTTTGCCGGGCCATCGATCTTGCAAGGTTTGCGCGCTTATCGAGCTGTAATTCCTGGGAATTTTGGCGAAATTGCTCAATTAGGCTTTCCATGATGCCCTGCTCTTCTCCTGGGCTAATATCAGTAGGGACGCCATGTATGGTAAAGCTTTCCTCACCTGCCGACTCAATCTGGTAGCCAAGGGCAGTAATTTCCGGCAGAATGTCCAAAAGCAGTTCATGATCTGATCGGCTTAGCTCGATAGTCTGTGGAAATAGAAGCTTCTGGGTAGCGCGCTCACCGTTTTCGAAGCGATTGAGGTATTGCTCATAGAGTACACGCTCATGAGCCGCCTGTTGGTCAACCAGGATAAAACCGGACTTGATCTGTGTAAGTATATACTGTTGATGCACTTGCGAAGGCATTCGATCTTGTTTGCCTGCACCCATCTGCTGGTCTGTGCTGTTGAGATCACTCTCCAGCGTTAATGCCTGCTGCTGGGGAACATTTTGCTTACGATCACCCAATATCTTGTACAGTTCCTCCCAGTTTTGGCTGCTTTGTCTTTGGTTCATGCGATCATAATCTGCATCACCTGTTGGAGCAGTACTATTGCTTGTACTTTGTTTTATCGAACTATTATCCGAGGATCTTACCTGTCCGAAGTCCAGACTCGCCTCCCGTTCAAAGTCCAGAGCAGGTACAATATTGACCCCCAGGGCCCGCTTTACTGCTGCCTGCAAAAAGGTATACACTACCCGTTCGTCGTCAAATTTGATTTCCTGTTTTGTCGGGTGAACATTGATGTCAATCTTCTCTGGATCAATCTCAAGATAGATTGCAAAGAAGGGATAATGATCTGCAGCCAATAGACTCTCATAGGCCTTGATGACTGCATGGTTCAGATAGCCGCTCTTGATATAGCGGCGGTTGACAAATATAAAGCGCGAGGTCCTGGTCTTACGGGCATACTCCGGCTTTGAGATAAACCCGGTAACCTTTAGCAGGTCGGTGTCCACCTCTATTGGTATCAGGCGCTTGTTATAATTCTCGCCCATCATGCCTACAATCCGCTTTCGGAGGTTTCCAGGCTTGAGGCGGAAGGTCTCTACCCCATTGGCAAAAAGGGAAAAACTTAGCTCAGGATGGGCCAGCACGACACGCTGAAACTCCTCGATGATGTGTCGATTCTCCACCGGATTAGACTTCAAAAAGTTGCGTCTGGCGGGTGTATTAAAAAACAGATTCTTAACCGCAATGGAAGTCCCTACATCGCACTGACAAGGCTCCTGACTCTTGATTTCCGAACCCTCAATAATGATGCAGGTTCCCAGCTCATCCTCCTCTCTCCTGGTCTTCAATTCCACATGAGCAATCGCAGCTATCGAAGCCATTGCCTCACCGCGAAATCCCATCGTTTTGATTTTAAAGAGATCCGCAGACAAGCGAATCTTTGAGGTAGCATGGCGCTCAAAACATAAGCGGGCATCCGTTTCTGACATGCCGCATCCATTATCTACCACTTGCACCAGTGCCCTACCAGCCTCTTTTGTGATCAGTTTGATCGAGGTGGCTCCTGCGTCAATTGCATTTTCCATAAGCTCCTTCACCACTGAAGCAGGTCTTTGTACCACTTCACCAGCAGCTATTTGGTTGGCAATCGAATCAGGCAGCAACTGAATGATATCTGCCATTAGAGCTTATTTAGTCTTAGTATAAACAATATAAACAGCAGTGAAAAAGCAATGCCAAACTGTGCGGTGCCAATTAGGTCCAGAAAGTAGGCTATCGGTAGGGCCAATAGACCAATCAAGATCAGCATCCTAACCAGTTGATTGTTCTTTGATCTACGACTCTCGGTGGCCAAATCCCTCGAAGAGAAGGCTCCTACGAGCCTGCTTTTGTTTTTACCTCGATAAAATGCTCCCTTTTTCAGCTTAAGGCGTTCTTCCCGCTCCTCCTCATTGGGATCATAGTACCGCGGTCTATAGCTAAACTTGCTATGACCGGGTAGTTTCACAAAGCCTGACCTACCAAATAATCCCATAAATATCGTTTCTTCCTGGCACTGCTAACACAACTGAGTAAACGATTCTCTATATCCAGCTGTTCACCCACAGTCCCAAAAATGGCTTGTATTATACTGCTTTTGACAGGACAGAAAATTTGCCTGCTAGCACCAAGTTAAGCCATCCTACAACAATAGGCAACCCACAGAAGCTCAAGCCAAAAATTTTACCGTCATCTAACAAACCCATAACCTAAAGTTAGCACTTTTGGCACAGAGTCTTATCATAAGACTTGTGGCCATTCATTTTTTCCCGAATGCGGTCATTACATTACAAGCAGCAGCTAGTAAGGGATAGAGAATCAATAACTGTCCATTTTGACTTGCTAGAAATAATTTATCCATCGTTATTTTTCTCCACCAGCCAACAGGGATGCTGTCAAAAAATGCCTCGTCTAAATCATTTCTTGCGGCGTCAAATTCAGACAGTTATTGATTCCTTATCCCTAAAGTGAACGCTGAAAGGGAGATGTTAGAAAGATAGCGAGAAAAAATCAATCTTAATTTTTAGGAGCGCAGCGTCCTTCCATCGCGCCGGCAGCTTGCCTGTGCTCCACTATTATTCGGCACTCATCCAGCTGTTCCTGCATCTGCTCTGTGGTCTCTCCGCAGGCTCCGAGCCCCCATAGCAGAGCAGTCACCACGCTGGACTGAGCGCCTCATACCGTTGCGCCCAGGGCTATTTTTCGCCGTCTGCCGTTCGATTGTACATTGGGATTTGGGACTGCGGATTTCGGAGACAATTCCCCAAAACCGAGACTTACGACCAACCAAGCTGTCGGCGCGACGTTGACGTCACGTCGGGCAGTCCGAGTCCCAAGCTGTAGTCTGTAATCCCCAATCTGATCTGTAATCCCTGATGCGTAATCCAACAAAAAAAGCCCCCAGGTATTGCTACCTGAGGGCCATTTCTTAAACATTAATACTGACCCACGCATTCACAGGCCGTATTTTCTTGCTATTGCTTCACAAACTTGCTGCTTACCTGAGCGGACTCACCAGCGATTTCAAGAATGTAAGCTCCCGCAGCAACTCCTGTCATATCGACAGTGATGCTGTTCAATCCTGCTTGCGACTCAACGATTCGACTTTGAACAAGTCTTCCATTTACATCGTAAACATTAGCAACTAGTTTCTCCGCAGCCACATGGCTGTAGGAAACTTGCATGATATCAACAACCGGAACCGGGCTCAAAGCAAGGATCTGGAATCCTTTGTCTCCTCTGTATAGTGCAATTACCTCAGAGTAGTCTCTAGTACCATCATTGTCTACAGACTCCATCTTGTAGTAGCTTGTACCCATAGGTGCATGCTTGTCAAGGTGTTCGTAGGTAGAAGTCTGATTGGTATTACCTCGTGAGTCCACCGCAGCGATTTCTTCAAAGTTGATACCATCAACTGATCGGTATAGGTTGTAGTAGTCTACATTCATTTCAGTAGCCGTAATCCAGTATAGCTTGTTACCTTCTTCCTGAACTTCACCAGTAAATAGTACTAATTCAATAGGAACGGTGATACAATCTGGCAGTGGAACAACTCCACCTGCAGCGACACAGGCATTTGCATCTACAACTTCGAAAGAGGCTCCAGCATCAGGATTATCAGATTGGAATGTAGTTTGGAAAGTATCATCAGTATAGCCTTGTGCTGAGAAGAACTCACCACTAATGTCATACGGTGCAGTACCGTTAACGATATTGACCGTCAGGGTAATTTCACCCGTTTCATCATTACAGATCTCGTTGATCACCAATTCAAAGTCATCAGGACATACTGGCTCAGCTGTACAGGAAAGGCTTTCAACAAAAGTGGTTGACGGTCCACATGTAGGACTTGTAATAGTGAAGCTTACTTCATTGTTCTCGGTAGTACCTGGAGCTGGGTTAGCAGTGTAGCTGTGACCAGCTACAGCAGCACCTCCATCTACAGAATAGGATACATCGTAACCATCGCATGCTTCTACAGTTACGCTACAGCCATCATTGCTAATATCAACCGTTGCGCTGGCATTTGGCTCAGCCAATACCGTAACCGTAAACTCAACAAGTGCCTGTCCACAACCTTCACCTGTCGGCACATTGGCCGTCGCAATCAATGTCGAAACTTCTGCATCGCAGCTCTCATTAGTCACTGTTCCGATTGAGAGAACCGGACCAACAGTGCCGTCTGACCACAGAATTTGATCAGGCTCGATGTTGCTGAAAGCAACAGTAAGATCAACTTCTTCTCCAGAGCAAACAGTGATAACACTGTTTTCACCGCCTTCAACTTCAAGAGTTGGGCATTCATCTGGGCAAGACACTGTATAGGTACCAGCAGTAGCACAACCTACCGGAGCACCGATCGTACTAACGACGTAGGAAACCTGATCACCATCTTCAAGATCTGTTGGCGTACCACTTATGGCTTCACCGTTTACAGAGTAGCTAACTTCCGCGCCTGAGCAAACACCCAATAGTACAGAACCGCAACCATCCGGTTGTGAGAAATCAATATCAGAAGAAGGTACTGCATAGACAGTCATACTACCAGCATCAAGCATTGTTACAGAACCGTCAAAATCACAGGTCACCTGTGCTGTCAGACTGTAAGTCATACTCTGACAATCAGCTGGTGCAGCTACAGGAGCCTGGTAGCTAGTACCAGTAGCATCAGTAAGTACCCCATTTAACATCCAGGCTACGGAAGAAGTAGTGTTGGCACCTCCCGAAAGGGCAACTTCAGCAGAAATAGTCAAATCTTCAACTGCACATCTGTCGCCCATTACCATTTCTGTAACTGTAGCCTCATCACATGTGTAATCGATACATTCCACTGTATACATTCCACTGGTCGCACATTCCTCTGGAGCTCCTGGAGTGTTTACTGTGTAAGCAACAGCGATTGAAGCATCGCCTGTTGCCAGGTCAGCTGGTGAGCCTTCGATGGCTTCTCCGTTTACAGTATAAGCAACATCGAAATCTTCACAGTTGAGGCTTAGCGAAGCGGCACAACCTAGTGGCTCATCATACTGAACGCCAGCTGTAATCTGTGGATAAATCGTTACCGTACCGGCATCTAGCACTTCAGTCTGGTCTCCGAAAGTACAAGCTACTTCAACAGTAAGGTGGTAATCTAGAGCAGAACAGCCCTGATTTGCCGGAAGATCAGTTGTGAAGGCGGTTCCTGTCACTCCGGTAGCATTTCCATTGATGAACCAAGTTGCATTTGCATTGGTATTTACAGCTCCCGTCAGCTCGTAAGAGGAGCTGATCGTCAAACCGGTACCGCAGCTCGAATCGTCAATTGATTCAACAATTGCGGCTGAGCCACATTCCTGAATCAAACAATCGTAGATATAGCTTCCGCTTACTCCGCATTCAAAAGCTCCACCTGTAAATACTGTGTAAGAGATTTCATCTCCGTTTTCCAGTGCTGTTGGGATACCTGCAATTTCTACTCCGTTGACAGCGTAAGAAACAGCAGCCTGATCACATACGTTTTGTAGCGTAGCCGTACAAGACTCCATTGGCTCTTCGTAGTCACCTGCTCCCGGAGAGCTGTACATGTATACAGTTGCCATATGGAATTCATAAGGATCAACTCCTTGTGCGGAACAATCGATCAAAGCAGTAACATCATAAGAACGAGAATCACAAGACGATGTAGGACCAGCAAAGTCAAAGACAAAGAATCCGCCAGAAGCGTTAACCGGGTTTCCGTTGATCAACCATGAGATCGTAGACTCAGTAGCGTTTCCTCCTAGTAGATTCAAGCCTGCTACGTATTGGTAAGTGCTTTGATCACAAATGCGGATAACACCTCCACCCTGTCCAATCACTGGCGAAGCACAAACTTTGTCTTCAGGACAAGTTACAGTATAGGAACCTGTAGCCTCACATCCAGCGGGTGCTCCAGGAACAGAAACTGTGTATCCAATCAATAGATCATCATCACCTACAGCCATGCTCTCTGGGCTTCCTTCGATTGCCTGACCATTTACTGTGTAGAACACTTCAACTTCCGGACAAACACCAATTAGACCAGTGTTGCAGTCAAGGCTTGGCTCAGTGAAATCTGTGCCAGCCTCTGGGATATCGTATACTGTGATCGTTCCTGCGGCAATTTCTGAGCTGCTTCCTGCATCACAGGTCGCGATGGCACTTAGCGTATAACTTGCTGAGCCACATGAAGGAGCTGCGGCTACACTGCCACTGTAAGAATTACCAGTAGCGCCTGGAATCATTTCACCGTTCATGTACCAGGCAACAGTCGTCGTCGCGAGGAATCCACCCGTAACATCAACAGATGCTGAAACAGTCAGATCATCTTCACAACGATCTCCTGAGATTCCGCTTACAAGGCTTACATCCGGACAAACCACAACACAATCATCTACAGTTACATCAAGTACTGCTGAGATGAAGTCAGGACACCCGCTTCCATCTGCGGCAGCTACGGTATAAATAAACTGATAATTGCCTGCACCTGCTGCTTCACCGTCAAAGCTGGTAATTGCTGTTGTGCTACCCACTTCAGTCCAGCTTCCAGTTCCATTAGCTACATCGCTAACCAATGCATCCAGATCAACTGATGAAGGAGAAGCTCCACCTGCTGTATTACACAGAGCAATGGCAGTTGTGTTAACCGTCGCACTCGGAAGAGCATCCACGCTCAAGGTGACTGAGACCGGATTACTTTCACAATCATTTACTGCATCGGAAGCTGCCGTTACCCATATAGTAAGTGTTTCACCAGGGTTTACGGTTGGCGTGTAAACTGTTCCTGAGATAATAAAGTCTCCGGCAACTCCGCCGTTGTCTTCATAGTAGTTATAAGTATCAACTCCCAAAGCATTTCCACCTCCAACAGGTGCGATCTGCAATGATGAAGCTGTAACATCAGATTCACAGAGAGAGACATTTGTTACTGTAGGTGGGTTGTAGGCTGCACAAGGATCCGTACAATCATCAGTGACAAGAGTAGCGGCAGCACTGGTACAAGAGAAATCGTCTCCGGTAACAGTTACCGTTACATTAACATTGTTTGGAATTCCAGCCACTGTGTATTCAGGACCTGAACCTGTCACAGCCAAAGCCGCTCCATTTACATCCAGGCCATTACCATCGTCTGAAATATCAAATGTCAAAGTACCCAATCCACCTTCTACCGAGAAGGTAGTTGTGAATCCTGTAAATTCTGCATTACAAGTCGTAGCTGCTGAAGGCACAATATTGATTTGCGGGTTGACAGTAAAATCAAAAGTAGTTGAACCAGAGCAAGCTGGAGTATTTGTATCCGTATACGTCACTGTGTACGTTCCGCTTTCAGTAGCTTCCGTCACAGTATTATTAGCATCATCTGTCCAAACATAAGTGCCACCGGCAGAGCCAGCGTCCAGTGCAGGATTTAGATCCGCTAGAGTGACTGTACTTCCTGCGCAAAGTTGCTGTGCCGGAATGGCTGCAAGAACAGGATTTTCATTAACTGTAACATTCACCATTACTGGCGTGCTAACACAGCCATTGCTTTCGACAGTAACCCAGATATCTACTGAAGTACCGCCTGCTGGGTCAGGATCATAGGAAGCTGCCGGAGAATCAGAAACCTCATTTGTGAGAGCTGCGTCAGTGTAGAAATGGTAATCAACATAGGTGTGAGAACCAAGATCACTTGCATCATCCTGAGGTAGTTGCATCCACTCGGTTGCCTGAGTCGGGAATTCGCATGGAACATTGGCCGGATCCATTGTGATACCTGCACTAATTCCTGGCAATCTTACCAGCGTCATGTCCTCTGCAATGCCTCCCGGATCGCAACCTATGTTAGCGAAGATATCTACAATAGCTCCTCCATTTGTTAGCACCACGGCGTCATTACCGTTAAAGCTTAGGTTCAGGAACAAGTCTGTCTCATTGGCCATTGCCGCTATAACACTGCCACCACAGATCACAAATGTCTCTCCATCCATGATTGTACCGGATAGCGCAAGTGTGCTGTTTGGTGGGCCAGCGTTTCCGTTGTTGTACGTCTCAATTGCGTAGGTCGATAGATCAATATCAGCACCAGTACCATTGTAAAGCTCAAGGCACTTGTTATTTCCACTTTCGATGTACTCAGAGAAGAATAGCTCTTCAGCAACTGGTCCACCACCAGTAGGTATCAATTCTGTATCTCCTCCTTCACAAACAGTGATATTCGCCAATGGATTTGGAGGATTAACAACTATTTCATCCACTGAGAAACTAGCAGTTGCAATACAGCCGTCGTCAGTTCCGACGTATTCGTAGTAGAACATATCGCCTGGAGCAGCAGTTACCATTCCACTGACTGCAGGATCAGTATTGCTGGTACCGGCGTACCAGGTACCTGTACCTGCAATTCCATTATTCTCCGCCGGAGTCATTGCATCCAGATCTATCATATCACCTGCTCCACAGAGGGAGATATTCATTACGGCATCTACATCTGGGATACATTGGTTAACAGAACCAACAGCTGGACCCTCAACTTCGTAGCAAGGATTATCGCTGCTGTAAGTCGTTCCGTTCTGAGTGACAGTTGGAGCTGTCAACAAGAAGCTGATTGGAGAACCCGGTGTGTATGTAGGCAGACTTCCAGCAGTTGCGATTGCATAGTTGAACGCGTAGATTTCGTAAACTCCTGTCGGAACACCGGGGAAGGTCCCTGTTCCGTCTGTATTAACCGCAACAATATTGCCGTCAGCATCTACCAGGATGTATTCCATTGCGTAATCAGGACCACTGTTAAAGGTACCTGGCTCAGAAACTGCTATCAGCGTTCCATCACCACCTGCACAATTACAAACTTCCAGTTGAGACGTGCAAGGGAAGAAGCCGACTGTAGCAGTTGCAGTTGCTTGACAGCCCGCTGCAGGACTAGTATAAGATACCGTATAAACCATACCTGCAACACCTCCTGACACAATACCTGTCGCTGCATCTATTGTTGTTCCATCCATCGGATCAGGACTTAGAGAGTAAACACCGCCGGTTGCAAAGCCAGGATCACCAACAGGCAAGCCACTGCTTGTGCCCACGCATACATCATCATAAGAGAATGCCACAACATCTGCTGAGTTCACTGTAAGCGTGATATCAAAGGTATTTCCATCACAGCTTGAAGGAGCAGGGCCTGTTGGTGTAACTGTATAAATCACAGTTCCAGCAGCAGTCGGAGTATCCGAGATATCACCTGTTCCTGAAGCACCGTTGTCTCCTGACCAAGCAAAAGTAGTCCCTGCTAAAGCTGAAGTAAGCGCGTAATCAAAAGTTTCAGTGAGGCAAATAATATCTGTATCAGGTGTTCCTGAAGGAACATCATTCACTGTCAAGACAATGTCAAAGGCATCACCAGGACAGGCATCATTTGGAGCCGGTGCAGTAGGTATAACCGAAATTGTGTAGTCACCTGGTAGCGTCGGGCTTAGGCTGATGTTTCCTGTTCCATTTCCCGCACCGCTTGTCCATGAGAAGGTGGTACCAGCATCAAAGCTCTGATCCACATCCGCGAAGAAATCGTAGGTGAAAGTTTCTCCTAGACAAATTTCTCCAGTGTCTGCAACTCCAACCGCAGGAGTACAAACAAAGCAGTTACAATCTTCAGTGTAGCTGGCCCCTGCACTAGCTGTGTAGCAGAATCCTGCAAAATCACCCATCACATTCAGTACATCGTCACCTGCTGTGATTGAAGCAAGCATGTCCAAAGCAGTTTGGAATGCCATAACCTCGCCGTCCAATACGTTGAAGCCATAAACTGTATAGTTCGTATTATCAGCCAAATCTGTAAACGATCCACTCAGATTAGAAGCGCCAACCAAGGCATCTCCTGAGTCGTTGTCAACCAACACATAAACGTTTGTGTATCCATTTGCATTTCCGTTGAACATTGCGTTGATGCTATAGCTATCCGGATCATTGGCACAGTTACAGGCTTCCTGATCTGCACAGTTTAATTCAAATACATCAAAGGTAGTAGTACAAGCGGGGTCCAAAGGTTCAGTTACGCTTAGTGTAACTTTTGCCTGATCCACTCCAGAGTATACCTGGCCGGTCAGAGGGAAATCACTTTCAGCATAAGTTGTCCCTGCAATCACTATATTCCAACCATTGTCTACATTGTCTCCTCCTATAATACTGTTAATCACAATTGAGTAGGTTCCGTCAGCGGCACATTCTGTGCTCGCGTCTACGATGATATCATCACAGGCTGAAGAGCAACCAGCGTAGGCCACTGTAAAGTTATCACTACATCCACCGGCATTGTCAATGACGACATTTGCTGCGCCACCTGCATCTCCCGGGCTAGTTGCCAGCGTGAAGTCGTTCGATACTACATTATCGAGCGCTGGGCAAGCTAATACTAAGGAGTAATTACAAACATTATCATCTAAAGTGATTGTTGGTGCTTGTGGTGCGGGATAGACAGTCACTACCAGTGTACCCGCACTGATAAACGAGTTATCAATCGCACATTGAACGGCTGCGTATAGAGTCACTGTCTCGCTTGCACAAATATCAGCCCCGGAATGAGCTATGGCACCACCAGCATAAGCAGTAGTCAATGCTGCATCCACGAACCAGCTTACGGTCGGGGTTGGAGCACCAACTGCTTCTCCACCTGGATCAGTAACTGCTGCCTGTATTACAGCATCAGGTAATGTCGGAGTATCTCCTGTACATATTGTTGCAAGCTCAGCTGGCTCTGTAGATGAAGGACAAGCATTACAAGCATCATAAGGGACTACAAAGCTTTCGCTACAGCCGCCAGCGTTATCGATTACAACATTTGCAGTCCCTGCAGCATCCCCTGGGCTAGCCAACAATGTAAAGTCGTTCGATACTTCATTGTCCAATCCGGGACATGCTAATACTAAAGTATAATTACAAACATTGTCCGATTTTGTGATTGTAGGTGCTTGTGGTGCGGGATAGACAGTCACTGCCAGTGTACCCGCACTGATAACCGAGTTATCAATCGCACATTGAACGGCTGCGTATAGAGTCACTGTCTCGCTTGCACAATTATCAGCCCCGGAATGAGCTATAGCACCACCAGCATAAGCAGTAGTCAATGCAGCATCCACGAACCAGCTTACGGTCGGGGTTGGAGCACCAACTGCTTCTCCATCTGGATCAGTAACTGCAGCCTGTATTACAGCATCAGGTAATGTCGGAGTATCTCCTGTACATATTGTCGCAAGCTCAGCTGGCTGTGTAGATGTAGGACAAGCATTACAAGCAGCATAATTTACTGCAAAATTAGCGCTACAGCCACCCGCATTGTCAATCACAACATTGGCAGTTCCTGCAGCATCTCCAGGAGCGCTGGATAGCGAGAAGTCATTCGAAACCACATTGTCTAGTGCTGGACATGCTACTGACAGCGTGTAATTACAAACATTATCATTTTTTGTAATAATTGGAGCTTGCGGTGCTGGATAGATTGTCGTGGTCAATGTCCCTGCACTAATAAAGGAGTTATCAAGCATACATTGAATAGCTGCATAAAGCACTACCGGTTCAGTAGCACAATTATCCAATCCACTATGATTCAAGGCACCACCAGCGTATGGTGTCGCAAATGCCATATCCTCAAACCAGAATATGGTTGGTGTAGGAGCGCCAACTGCCTCTCCATCTGGATCTGTAACTGCGGCCTGTAAAACTGCATCTGGTAGTGTTGGTGCCTCACCTGTGCAAATTGTTGCAAGCTCAGCAGGCGCCGTTGAAGTGGGACAAGCATTGCAGACACAATCAAAACCAAGCGTAGTTTGTTCAACTACATAGCAGAATGGTGTATCAGCATTACTGGCATTTAGGTAGGTACCATCAGCTGCATCTGTTAGTTCAGCATCGGTCGTTAATTGGGCAAGAAAGTCAGCCAATTCATCATCTGCAATATTGAAGGCGTAAGTGGTATACATAGTTCCATCTGAAAGCACTCCATCAGCAGCTCCAAATGTGCCAGTTTGATTAACTACGATTCCCCCTAGAGGGTCATCAAGAACGTAGACCATGCTGAAGCCATCGCCGTTTCCGGTGGCCTGGGCATTCAAAGTTAGTTCTTCAGCGGGATCACAAGCGCAGGCAGTAGGCTCAGTGCAATTGAGCTGAAGTACATCGTACATGATCGTACAACCAGGATTGCCTTCGTCTTCTATTGTCAGCGTTACTTTGTCATTTTGAGTTGGACCAGCATAGGTAAGACCGGCCAACGTACCTGCTGCCAGTTGACCTGTGCTTACAGTACCACCAAGAGATTCCGTAATTGTGTATGGTCCAGTGCCTCCGGTGATGGTATAAGAGATATCAAACATGGTGCCTACTGCTGAGCATACCGGATTAGCGACAACAGAAAGATCCGGACAAATCGAACAAGTAGCTGGTATAACAAGATCCACCATGAAAGTACAGTTAGGATCCATATCATCAACTATTGTGAGCGTAAGCGTTGTACCTGCCAATGCACCAATAAGTAGATTAGGCGAAGTAAAGGTAGCTCCATAGGTGCCAGCTGTCGTTGAGCTCAAACCAAATGCTGATCCATCAAAAGTGTAACCTGTGAATGTTGGATCATCCTGCGTTACGTCTAATGTGAAAGTGAAGGTATCGTCTAGATCGTTTGGCAGTGTCATTTGATTGTCGCAAGCTGATGCAGTAGCAGTAGCAGCACTTATATTGCAGTTGCTGCAGGCCACCTCTGTCAAAGTTGTACAACCGTAACATTCTGGCTGGAGAGCTGGCTCCGGAACTACTTCTGGTCCAGTACATCCATTGTTTGAAACAGTGGAGCTAGTTCCGACAGGACCGCTTCCATCGAGCGGGTCCGTATTGTTTCCTGCAGGATAAGTAGGGTCATCCGGCGATGTGAAAATGGCATAGTCGCCATCCGCGCCACCAGCACCCGTGAGATCTGCATCCAGATAAGAATAGCTTTGAGGATAAGTACAGCCAGCCCCCGCATTGGAAACAGAAAGCGTTGTTGTACGACCTGCTGAATTTGAGAAATGTCCCCCAGTAGCTGTGGAAGCTGAAGACATCACATATACCGTGCTTCCTGCAGCACATAGACCAGTTAAATCGTATGGCTGATCAAGGTTATTTCCAGTAATAACTACTGGAGCATTTGCTGGAATTGTTGTAGTTCCATCCGCTCCAACGCAGCAGGAACAAATCCAGCCCGCAGTAGCAATATTCGCTTCAGCCATCGCTGCGCTTTGCCATCCTACCACTGCATCATAATTGTCGCTGTTAGGAGGATCAACAGTGATATCATCACCAACAATTGGTGTATCTCCGTTTTGGAATACCACAAACTCGTTTTGCCCCTCGTTTGATCCGCAAGCATTTACGAATATACCTAGAATTGTAGGACAGGCGCCATTCGGCAATCCGCTTGAACCTGCTTCAGGAGCAGTGCCTGGAGGAGAACCTGTACCGGGTGCTGGCGCGTCCATGTCGCCAACACAAAACTGCAATCCAGCTTCCGTATCCGAAGCATCGCCTGTCAAGTCGGCAGCGGGGATAGAGAAACAGCCAGCCACCAAAGAAGCGTACGGGTATGTACCGATAACAGTCATTGGCTCATTAGTAGCAGGAGGGTCTAGGTAAACATTGAACATTCCACTTGGTCCAGTCGCGTAGTTTTCAAAGCAGATGTCTACAGTGTAGTCATCATTGGTACCAGTACAAACCTGAGTGACGCTTACATTTTCAATAGCGCAAAGCACGGCCACCTCAGTCATATCTGATGCACTTAGCGGCACACCTGGGTTTCCACAGTCTTCATAACTTACCGTCACCATATTTGTCAAATCGGCCGTTACACCAGCGATAGAGCAGGTATAGGTAAAAGACTCACCCGGCTCAAAATCTGCGTCTCCGTCTCCAATGAGCGTGGCATCAAATACTGGCTCGCAAGCTGTTGTGCCCGGTGCCATGGGATCACTAATTGACACCAAACATAGGTTTGTTGTTCCAGTATTTTCAAGTGTAATCGAAAAGACTGCATCATCACCACTTGTCACATATTGTATGTCGTCTACTCCATTTCCAGCAGTCTTAGTGACTGTCAATTCCGGATTTGGGTCACATGCAGGTACAGTACCAGTTAGGGCTGTAATACCATCGCAAGGGGCAGCAAAACCAATTGAGTAGGTATCCCCTTCAGTAACTGCAAATGTCATTGTACCATCCATTACAGTAGCAGGATCATCACCTGTGTTAGTTATAGCAGTTCCACCATTCACAGTAGCTACAATCACTGCACCTGCGTCCATCCCAAGGTATGGCACAGAGATCGTTACAGGATCAGCTCCTGCGGTCAATGCACCACAAGCAAAAGTTGCAGGCCCGATAGGATCTGTGATCGAACATGTCACGGGAGCACAAGCGTCAAAATCCTGGTTGCCCGCAGGCAAGTTTGCCATATCACAAATTATTTGCACATTATCAATCCCAACATCAACATCACCTTGAGTAAGATTGTCCATCTCTATCGAAATGACAATATTAGATGCATCAGCAGGAGAAATGATTGCACAATAGGTATCCATAGTGCCGCTTAGCGAACAGCTAGAGCTAGCATCGCCTCCCGCATATGCTGGAGTGTTTACTCCGGTTCCGCTAAACATAATTTCGGAAGTCCCGTCAATTAGAATTCGAACCTCCGAATTGTCTTCCCAGTCATCAGCGCCATCGCCCGCCGCTGCATCTGCAATATCAACGCAGATGTACAAATCGCCCGCGCAGGCTGAAGCATCAACCGCTGGGAAAGTGGCACTTACAGAGGCACCTCCACCTGTAGGACAGTCCGCGGTGCTAATACCATCCGTATCCTGTGCCCCCAAAAAAGTTCCGGCATTACCCGGATAATTAACATCAATTGATGCATTATCTACAAAGCCGAAGTAATCGCCAGTTTCGGCAGTACAGGCTCCTGTGAGTGTAACATTGGGCGCTACTGCCTCAAAGTCCTCCAGGTATATTACCTGAGCTGCTGCATCTGGAATCGAGCCTAAACTCAAAATCGCCAGAAGACAACAACTGAACAATAATTTTATATTTATATATTTCATTACTTTTCTAATTTTCAGTTTGATGATTAATTAGCCGGATACTGAATGATTAGTGGTGAATTGGCCGGTGGAGCGGTCAGCGGACCAAACTCATCATTACAGGCCGGATCCACTCCATCCACAAATCTCACCATTACCATGGTTGTTCCATCAGCTGTCAGATTTACATCCAGTGGGATGTCTGCAGCAAATGGTAGTGCATTGCCTGCAGCACCCATGATCCAATTAGCACCGCCATCGGTACTGTATTCAATATCATAGGTAGTTTGTCCGGCATCATCAGCCGTTACGCTTGTGATGTTAATATCAAAAACACCACAGGCTTCCACTAATTCGAAAGTTCCATCAAAACCACAAGGTGGTGGGGGAGGACACACCGTAATGTTACCCCAGCTAGC
>JAHDEE010000064.1:0-9309 GCA_020629005.1 Chitinophagales bacterium | reverse complement strand
CTAACATAAGCAACCATCCATTCGTAACCTTCTGAACTTCCGTTCATACTAGAGAAATCCAGGTTAAAGCCACCTGCAGTGGATGTCAAACCATTGGAGAAATCGATAGTCGCAACTACGTAACCATTTTGACATACGCAGCCGTCTGATGTGCTTGCAGCCATATCTGAGGTCGTGCCTAGTGCCCCTCCGCCGGGACCAACTGCACCACCAATCTGATAATTGTCGCTACAATTTACGTCCGGGTTAGGATTACTAACAAATGCCTGCAAAGAAACAGTAACGTCATCCAGACCATCGGAGCCTGGAGCGCCATTTGTGTCGTCCCATACATCTTGTGAGGAAGTGACAACTGCCGAAGTTGGATTTGCATCATCTGCTGAAACAGAAACCGCAGGGAAATCATTCTCCCTTATAGTGATGGAGGAGCCATCACAGGTTTGTGCCATCAAATCAGAGCCCAGGCCCGAAAGCAGGAGCGCCAATCCGATTGAATATATAAATTTTATACTTTTCATTATTTTGTATTTTCTTTGATTCAATGCCACTACTGCGTCACATTAATAGATGCAGGAGAAGCAGAAATTGAAGGATTACAAACTGCACCACAGTTGAATGGCACCATAACCTGGATGCCATTGCAGGCTGCAGGTCGATTTGCGTCCGGGTCAGTGATTGTGTAAGTCACCACTCCTGCTTCAGTTGGTTGTGCTGTTGGGCAAGCGTAGCTTGTGCCTGTGTCTCCATCGGTATAACCGCCAGCGACATCCGTAGTCACGCTAATAGAGTAGCTAACAGCAAATCCACAATCATCTGAAATTTCCACATCGCAACCATTGTTGACTACCGTAAAAGGAATTGCAGTAGGATATACATTAGCCGTCAGTGTTCCCGCAGAAACTGTCGATCCGTCATCAGAGCAAGTTGCCTGAGCATACAAAGTGGTTGCGGTCGAGGTACATCCTGGAACAGCTGAGAGGGCAGTACCAGCTACATATGGTGTGGTAAAGCCAGGATCAGTGTACCATGCGATCGTAAATACCGAACCATCGCCAGAATAGGCTATTGATAATTCAGCCGCACCGGTATCCGCGGCATCTCCATCGCAGATATTCTGCATCACCGCTGCAGGGGAATCAATGGTTTGTGTACAGGCACTAGCTACACATGCACTTGCAGTGGCTACCGGATCAGGAGTTCCTACTGTAAAAGTTCCAGCATTATCATTCATGATTGACTGACCGGCGTTGTCTGATCCAAAATCCTCTGTACAAGTAACTGTGGACCCTGCCGGCTCGATCGCTCCGGTTTGGCCGTTGTAAACCATCTTTATACAAGTATTAGTGGCAGCATTATCGCACATTACAATCACTTCTCCACCGTTACCTAGAACCCCACTGGTGCTGCCATCATTGTATTCGTACCAGCCTGCAGGTTCGGGTTCATTTTGCCAATTGTTAATCAGAACAAAGGAACCGTTGGCAGGAATGCAGGTGGTATTGCTACCTACAGCACCCGGAAAGGTAATTAACTCGACACCTACATCAGCCGTACCCCCTTCGTAGTAGAGCGTCCAGCCAGATACATCCACTGGCGCTCCAGTGCTGTTGGTCAACTCCAGGAATTCATCTTCCGTGTTTGCTGAACCATCTCCATCGGTGTCGTAATTGAATCCTCCGGTATCATTGGGATCCGGGAGCACCTCGCTGAAGTAGATTCCATTGAGGTCGCATTGTGCGTTGGCATCGCTAAAACAGACTGCCAAAGACAGCAGGCATAGCGAAAGCACAAGCAGCTTTGCATTTTTATATAGACTATACATTCTTTTGTTTTTCAATTTTGTTAAACAAGCTTACTGGTTAAATGGGAATGTTCCACAACTAGCATCACAGGGACCACCAGGCTCACAAACCGGGCTGGCTGCTCCCGCAGAAAGTGTACATCCGTTACCATCAATTGTGACGGACCAATCTTCACCTTCCAGGTAGGTCAATGTAATATTGCCATTGGCAACACTGAGATCAGCACTTACATCAATGGAACCAGGTGCGCTAACGGTTGCGATTGTTTCTGATCCCACATAAGGAATGGTAACCGTGTACTGGTCATTGCCCGCAGTGATTGCCGAACAGGTGATCACTGGCGTACCCAGCGAGGTAATACCACAAACAGGGGGTGGTCCTTCACCTCTAGGGAAGGGATTGGTTTCATCTTCAATGCTTATTGCCGTATTGAGCAAGCAACCTACGCCACCTTGAGTCCACATGCTGGGGTCAAAAGTGCTGCTAGGGCAAGTAGTGATGTCTCGCTTTGCCCAACAATCTGTATAATCCCAAATCTGATCGTCACCATTTACATTTTGATCACCATAAACATCGATCACCTCACCTCCGCAGAAAAGCTCAATGGCATCGTCTCCATTGTTGTTTGCTACATTGTCTACATAATCAGGACTGAATCCCATATAGGTTTGAAATTCTGTGGCATCTGTCGTGATGTATAGGTAATCTCCCTGAGCACCCATATCGGCAGGGAAAGTAAACTCTTGTCCATCTGTTCCACCTCCATTGTTGGCAGACCCAAGACCGTAAATGCTTAGATCAGGGATGTCATTAACTATATAAATTTCCAGAATTTTGGGATTACCACCACTCTTATTGCCATCCATAATACCGGAGATGATGATATCGCAGGCACCAGCAACCACAGGTTCACAGGTGGGGGAGAGGCCATTGTCACCAAGATTGCAATCAGCACTCGTGATAGTGAATGCCCAATCGGTGCCTTCGTTGTATGTTAGGACAATTTCTCCGCCAACAGTCAAGTCTGCGGTCACACCGATGTTTCCAGGTGCATCCAGAACTGCCGAAGCGTCGGTTCCAGTAAAGGGTATCGTAACCGTATATGTATCCTGATCTACCGTGTTTGCATCGCAGCTAAGTTCGATAGTGCCAATGCCAGTAATTCCACAAGTTGGATTGACCACTGTTCCACATTCACCACAGTTGAAGTTTGCAGCGCTGGCGGTTGCAGCTCCACTCAAGGCCCCTAGCCCAGGTATGTTCCATTCTGAGGCATCAAAAG
Source organism: Chitinophagales bacterium (assembly GCA_020629005.1). Taxonomy (GTDB): domain Bacteria; phylum Bacteroidota; class Bacteroidia; order Chitinophagales; family UBA2359; genus JAHDDV01. Next base: position 6,225 of record JAHDEE010000064.1, on the reverse strand, counting down.
TGGCACTTGGGCCAGCTGAGGTTGGTCGGGTAGCGTAGCTATCGGTGTAGTCCCAGACCTCTCCATCTCCTAGTGTGTTTTGATCACCATAGAGATCGATTAGTAATCCATCGCAAAACAGCTCTACAGCATCGTCACCGTTGATGCCCATACTTGCATCCGTGTAGTCAGGGGCAAATCCGAAGTAGTTTGTAAATTCAGTACTCTCACTGGCCACGTAAATGTAGTCTTCTGCAGTGGCAGCATCCGCCGGAAAGGTGAACTCCTCGCCGTCTGTACCTCCTCCGTTTGTAGCAGATCCCAGACCGTAAATACTGAGGTCCGGTATGTCATTAATGATGTAGATTTCCACACCTTTTGGCAGCCCTCCTGTGAGGTCACCGTCAAAGACTGCAGTAATCATCAAATCCTGGGCACTAAGATTTGCCGAACAGGCAAAACACAAGGCCAGGAATGAGAAAATTTTCTTCATGATTAGGCTTTATTATTATGATTATCGATTATATATTTTAATGTGAAACATTCGCTACAAATACAATATCTCAGGAACATTAATATCCTGTAGATTGACAAATATTGTGTAGCAGTAAATGTTGGTTGGTTGGTGTAGCAGTACAACTGGTTGTGCTCAATGCAATATGCCACCTATCAAAGGTTGATTACAGATCGATGAATAAAATGCAAGGTTGACCTTGCGTTAAAACTGCTTTGCTGGTCGATTGCTAAGTACTCTGCAAAAGTATCATTCTACAGGCAGCTAGCTGTCTACTGTTCTTTAAGTCTCTGTTAAGGTGATAGCCACTTTGACTACGTGACATTATCCTTATCACAAAGGTCTTAAAGGGGTAACAGTCTCTTCAGAAAACCAGGGGATAAAATCTATCGTGTAATATCTTGTAAACTCAATCTTCTTGTACTCTTAAGATGCTTAATCAGAGGTAATTTCAAAACTTATCTAAGTCGATCCATAGATCGAACAAGGTTGTGATCTGCCCTGATGCCACGTAGGGCCATCAGGTTCAATGCAAGTGCAAGGAAAGGAATCACCATTCCAATCCAGGGCGAAAAGTCTTTATCTAGAAACTCCAGGTAAAAGGCGACACCAATCATGGCTAGTACCACTAGCAGGTTGAGGCGACAGACATTTATTTGGAGTGGTCTGTTTTTGAACAAGAAAATATCGGCAAAAGCGACCAGGGCAGAAATTACGCTCAGTACGAGCAAGGGTAAGTGATCGATGGCTGATGAGTAGACATCGTTTATTTCTACACTATTGACAAACAGGAACACGATACAGAACAAAGCCGCCAGTGTAAGGTAAACAGTTTGCAGTCGCTGAATCATGCCGCAAAGATAATAAACGGATACAGATTGTCAGACCAGTGACGCATTTATGATTTGCTAAAAGCGCTGTTCACGTCGCTTGGATAACAATTGTGATATCTAAGAAAGCAGCTCGAAATGTGCTTCTTAGTGAGTTATCCGGTGGTCGAAACGAGTGAGATCCTGACGCGATCCGAAAACCTATTGTTGGAGTGTACATAGTTATTTTGACCAGCCTGTAAGTGATTGATTAACATATTTGCCAGGTGGAGTGCAGCGGCAAAATAGCCCCGATGGCAGTGGAAATGCGGGTGCCAGGCGGGCGAGTGAGTGTGCCGGTGCAGGGGGCTGCGACCATAGGAGCAGACCGCTGCACCGGATACACGAAGCGCCCGCGTGGTACCTGCATTGGAACGTACAGCGGGGACTTCGTATCTGGAGTGACCAAGTCTCGCTCCTAAACATTCACAGGTTTTCAATTTTTGAGCAGCATGATTTCATCCCCTATTTTTAGGCTTCCGATACCTTTGTGTAGTAGATTTTGGCCAAACATGACTTTGTTGTTTAAACGTCGATATGTAGCCAGGGTCTTTAGGGGCTCTTTACCCGCCTGTGCCTTTTGCTGATCGATGGTTGTCATAACACAGCGAGAACAGGGCTTGACGCCAAAGAAATCAATGGAACCGATTCGGAAATGCTTCCATTCATCTTCGCAATGTGGGGTACCTCCACTGAAGACGAAGTTTGGCCGAAAGCGATCCATCATTACAGGCTCATCGAGCTTTTTGTTTAGCAGGTTTAGAGATTGCTGCCCAATGATGAGACTTGGGTATCCGTCGCTAAAGGAGGTAAGCTCCCCCTCGTTGGCAATTTTGGTATCGACTTTTCTGTGTGATTGCTCGTGCATAAACACTAAATGACAGGGCTGCCCCAGGGCCTGTGTAAACCAGGAATCGTATTGCTCTCCACAAAGCTGTGCGGGGCAGTTGTCATCCCAAACATTTACAGCCAGGGTTTGGCCGGAATAGTCTGCAAACCTGAGTTTGATATCTGGCAGGGAAGGGTAGGGCGCTGATATCATGATTCCATCTTCGTGCAAGGCTGTTTGTATTAGGGCCATGGAGTGGTTAGTGCGCTGCGTCAGGAAATTGCCTTCGGGATCTACCAGCATCCAGCGACGATCATAAGCCGGGCCACGATCGGTCATCTGCACTTCTTCGAGTTGAATGCCTCCGAGTGATTTGATAGGGTAGATGATGAGTTCGGTTATTTTGAGCATTTTGGTTTTTGGTTTTTGGTCAACGGATTAGAGATTTCGGATTTCGGATTTCGGATTTTGCGCTATCTTGGCTTTACAGTCATGCCGTAAGATGAAAAAGTCCAGAGACCCGATGTTTAAGCTATTTGCCTATATGCAACCACACTATGGCAAGTTAGCTATTTCTTCCTTTTACAGTATTATCAACAAGATTGCCGACTTGATGCCGCCGGTGATGGTGGCCTGGATCATAGACAATCTAAGTGGCAACAGTCCTTCCTGGATTGTGGCTCTTCTAGGAACAGAAGATTCCATGCAAATTGCGGTTGCATTGGCATTGTTGATTATGCTTGTTTTTGCCTTCGAGAGTTTCTTTGAATGGCTCTACGATCGAGGTTTTCAGGGTCTTGCGCAGCAGGTGCAGCATGAGCTACGTGTAGATGCGTACTCGAAGATGCAGAATCGGGAGCTTGCCTATTTTGAGCGGGAGCGGACTGGCAATCTGATGTCGATGCTCAATAATGATGTTAATCAATTGCAGACTTTTCTCAATACAGGATTGAATGAGATTCTGCAGATTATTGTGTTGGTGCTCTTTTGCGGTGCGGTACTCATGTCTGTAAATGCACCTTTGGCATTGGTTGGTTTGGTGCCGGTGCCTTTGATTTTGGTGGGCAGTTTCTTTTACAAGAATTTGATGTCGCCTCGCTATGCGAAAATTCGTGAAGCAGTGGGCTATGTGAGTAACCGATTAGAAAACAATATTTCGGGGATTTCTGTGATCAAGAGTTTTACGGCTGAAGATTTTGAGCGAGAGCGTGTATGGGAAGAGAGCCAGCATTATAAGCTCATGAATCTGGACGCTATTCGCTTCAACACGGCGTATATTCCCATGATTCGGATGTTGATTGCGGTAGGATTCACGTTGACCATGCTATTGGGTTCGTATTGGTTTTTGACAGGAAAAGGTGGGTTGACTCTGGGTAGTATCACCTTGTTTGCCATGATGATACAGCGCTTGCTTTGGCCTATTACTCGGCTGGGCAGAATATTCGATCAGTATGAGCGGGCGAATGCGAGTGCTCGCCGTGTATTCTCATTGATGGAAACGGAGAAGAAGATTTTAGAGGTTGAAGATGCGTATAGCGTGAAACGAGCACGGGGTGAAATTAGCCTGAGGGAGGCCTGCTTTGCTTACCAGGACTCTCTGCCGGTGATTCGGAATCTTTCTTTGGAAATTGATGCGGGCAAGACTATCGGAATTGCCGGCTCAACTGGCTCGGGCAAGACGACATTGATCAAATTGTTTTTGAGGCTTTATGATCTCTACAGTGGCAGTATTGAAGTTGATGGTATAGATGTGCGCAATTGGTCTTTGGACAGCCTACGCAAGAACATCGGATTGGTAAGCCAGGATGTTTATCTCTTTCACGGTTCGATCAAGGATAATATAGCCTATGGTATGCAGGGGAAATCACTAAATGAAATTGAGACAGCAGCCAAAAGGGCCGAGTTGCACGAGTTTGTGATGACTTTGCCGGATGCTTATGACAGCATGATAGGGGAGCGAGGTATCAAGCTTTCAGGTGGGCAGCGGCAAAGACTAAGTATAGCCAGGGCTGTGCTTAAAGATGCCCCAATATTGATCCTGGATGAGGCGACCAGTGCAGTAGATAACGAGACGGAAAAATCGATTCAGCGAAATCTGGAAGGACTTACTGCCAACAAAACGGCTATTATCATAGCTCACCGTCTTTCCACAATTCGCAATGCAGATCAGATCATTGTACTCAAAGACGGTCAGCTTGCGGAAGCTGGCCAACATGATGAATTGCTGGCTCTTGGCGAAATTTATGCCGAACTTTGGGATGTGCAACTTGGCCTCGGAAAGTAGACTTGTTAATATCACAGAATATAGCGTCGCATAACAAACCCCAAAACAGTGCTTTAGCCGAATTTGCATACTCCATAAAAGAACAATCCCTGCTGGCCAATGGCTAGCAGGGATCCACACCTTCAAAAGAGCATTCTACATAAGCACCTAAAGGGAATTGGGCGCTTTTGGTTTGTTCATTTTTTCTCCCTTTGGGTACACTTTTGAGACGTAATCTTTGCAGAAAGGCACAGTACTTTGAGTGGATTTTTTGCTTGAAATTTCACAACGCCAAATATCACCATATGTAAGTTACTTTTAATAGTGGCGTAAACGAAAATTCCTCTCGACAAATGGCTAAATACTCAAAAAATTGCCATAGGTAAATATTTGCAATTCAGCCTATCCGCACTCGACACAGTACAAAAATGCGTTATTTCAAGTTGAAAAACAACAGCGCACACCAACAGACGACAAGTTATTATACGTTTTGGAAAAGAGGATATGAATTCTGGAGCTTTTTTTCGCTAATTTTCCCAATATTTTGAACGGTATTGTCCAATAACTGGAAATGGGTAAACATTCACTGCTCGGAGCGTCCCTGTGCAGGATACTTGAGGAACGAAACATCGAAAAAGAAGACTTCTACACCGAGATGGGTGTGAGTCGTGCTACCTTCTACAATTTGCTGGGTAAGCAGATGGATAGCTATAAGAAATCAGAAGTAGCAGTAATCTGTAGATTACTGGATGTCACTCCTGTGCAACTAGGCTTGGAATCCGATTATTTTACCGATCGCTTTACCGGCCCTCGAAAGACAGATAGCGGCGTTACGAGTCTCAATTTCATGCTTGAAGGCTCGCCTGGTTATCGTCGTTATACGGAAAGATTCTTCGATACCTTTATCAAAAACCTTGCCGCCGCTCAAAAATCGTTCAATGTTCTGGATTATTGCGCCAAGAATATTGGTATAGATGCCAAAGACTCGATCAGTAGCCAGTATTACCATCAGCAAAATCTGGAGTTTTTTAAGACTCTCGAGGAGAAACTAGGAAAGAAACAAAGTACAGGAGCTACTTTTCGCTATCGACGCATTCTGCAGTTGCCATTGGATATCAGCAATTATCCCTTTTACAGTAATCCGAATTATGAGCCAATCAAGGCGGTAATAGAGCTGCTATTTGATGAGGCCTTCGAGCATTATCTGAGGTGCTTCAAGAAGTTTCCGGAGTATTTCCGCCTGTTTCTGCTTCGGGTGCCGATGAGGATTTCCAGCTATTATATTGTGGATGAAAAAGTACTCATCTCTCTTCAGAACCGTGTGGACAAGCGCGGCATCCTGATTCCTGATCTTTTGTATTTGGACAAGGTAGCCGAAGAAAATGAGAATGACAGAGCCTTTGTGCTTCGAGAGACGTATCGCGCTGATTGGCGAAACATTGAGAAGATCGAGAATGAAATTTACGGCAATCAGTTTCATGTGAAAACACTGGAACTTGCACGTGATCTGGAAGCTCAGGTCAAGGAAACTGATTATGAAATTCATCGCTACGAGAATCAGCTCTCCCAGCTGCCTATAAGCGAAAATGGCAATTCGATTAAACGCAATGAGATCAGTGAACAGATGACTGGCATGAAAAAGAAAAGAGCCACACTTAAAGACCGTCTTGCGAGCATCGAGAAGAAGGTGGCGCTACTGGATACTGTGAGGCCTTAGGAGGAGTAGAGAGTAGAGAGTAGAGAGTAGAGAGTAGAGAGTAGAGAGTAGAGA